>NZ_BAAAHG010000018.1:0-108858 GCF_039525155.1 Streptomyces thermoalcalitolerans
ACCCCGGCCGGAAGCCCCTCCAGCGTGGCCACGAGTGCCGGTCCGTGGGACTCCCCCGCGGTCAACCAACGCAACCTGCTCACCCAAACTCCTCAGTCGTTCACTTGCCCGACAGGACAGGAAGTGCGCACGAGGGCGACTGAAACGGCCCGGGACCGGTCCACCCGATCCAGGGCCGGTCCACCGGCACTTTGTTCTCCAGCCAGTGCGAGCCCCGTGCCACCGGGCACTGGCACGGCCGCGCGGCGACCGGGCACGCGTCGCCGCTGATCACCACGTTCCGTGTGAAGGGTTCGCGTGTGTGCTCCCCGCGCGCGAAGGCGAGACGCAGCAGGGGCGAGACGCGCAGCAGGTGCTGGCCGTTGCGCACCACCGGCTTGAGAACGTGGAACGCCGCCAGCAGCTCCACCGAGCGTTCGACGAACGGCACCGGCCGGCGCAGGGCGTGGGCGAGTTGTGCCACGGTGACCTCGGTGCGCCCAGCCCTGCTGACCTCGGCCAGCACCTCTTTGGCCTCGCGGGGCAGCCGGTCGGCGGAGGCGACGAGATAGTCGCGGACATCCAGGTGCGGGCCGCTCAGTTCCTCCAGGCGGTGCTGTTCGTCGTCCAGCCGGGCCGCGAAGTCCGCGATGCTGCGGCCGGGCCAGGCGGCGATCCGGCTTCCGATCGCATGGATGGCGAGTGGTATGCCCTCGCACCTGGCGACGATGGCCGCTGTCGCCGCGGGCTCCCGTGCCGTTCGGTCCCCGCCGACCACCTGCGCCAGCAGTCGGCTTCCATCGGCTTCCGGCATCGGCCCCACCTCGATGGGGGTCACCGCTCCCGGCAGTCCGGTCATACGGCGGCGCGAGGTGATGATCACCGTGTTGCCCGCACCCGCCGGCAGCAGGGGCAGGACCTGATCCCTGTCGGCGGCGTCGTCCAGCAGCAGGAGGAAGCGCCGGCCGGCCGCCCAGCCCCGGAACGTGTGGGAGAGGTCGTCGGTCCGCTCCGGCAGGGAGCGCCTGTCGTACCCGACGGCGGCCAGCAGCCCTTTGAGGGCCTCGGCCGGATGCTGCGGCGTCCCGTCCTCCAGGTGGAGGCTCGCCTTGAGCTGTCCGTCGGGAAAGTCGCTCCGCAGCCGGTGCGCCATCTGGAGCGCGATCTGGGTCTTTCCCATGCCCGGCCCCCCGGTCACCGTCACGATCCGCACCTCCGGGACGGCGCCGGGTTCCTTCACGGCACGTTCGATCCGGCTCAGCTCGTCCTGACGTCCGACGAAGTCGCCAATGGCCGGGGGAAGCTGGAACGGTGCGCCCGTGCCGCCGGTCCGTGACGGCGTGTGCGGCCGGTCGTCCCGGCCGGCCAGCACCCTGTTCTGGAGTTCCCGCAGGCGTGCCGAGGGCTCGAGCCCCAGCTGCTCGGCCATGGCCCTGCGCAGCCGGCTGTACGCGGCCAGGGCCTCGCCCCGCTGTCCGCAGCGTTTCGCCGCCGTCATCAACTGGGCGCAGAACTCCTCGTGCAGGGGGTACTGATAGGTCAGGTCCCTGATTTCCTCCAGAAGCGACTGGTCCTCGCCCAAGGCGAGGTCCGCTGCGATGCGCTGTTCCAGCGCCTGTATCCTGAGGTCCTCCAGCCGTGCGACCTGGGCGGCCAGAACGGCCCCGACCCCGACGTCCTCCAGTGGCTCACCACGCCACAGCTCCAGGCTCCGGCGTAACAACGCCGCGCCTTCGCCCGCCCGGCCGCGTGCGAGGGCCTCCCGCCCCTCGCGCACCAGGGTCTGGAAGTCCTTCACATCCAGCCGGCAGTTGTGCAGCAGAAGGCGGTAGCCGTGCGGATGGGTCTCCACCAGGTCCTGGTTCTGGCCGGAGCTCTCGTCGCCGCTCAGGACCTTGCGCAGTTGGTAGATGTATGTCTGGACGGTCTTGCGTGCCCGCGCGGGCGGCCGTTCGCCCCATAACTCGTCGATCAGCAGCTCTGTGGGGACGACGCGGTCCGCGTGCGTCAGCAGCAGTGCGAGAACCCGGCGGGCCATGGGCGCGCTGGGCGTCCGCAGCTCACCGTTCACGCGTATTTCCATCGGTCCGAGAAGGGCAAAGTGCAGCATTCCGACGTCCTTACCTGTATTGGCTCCGGCCCATGACGAACAGTCCGCTGTGGACCCGCGTCAGGTCGGTTCGTCCCGGCGTCAGAGTTGCGTCCGGCGCGGGGCCATGACCTACGCACCGGGCACCGGGAAATGTCCCGACGGTCCCCCTCTGCAGCCGCGGACCGGTACAGCGGCTGCCCCGCGCGCACATGGGTTGCTGTGACGTCTGTCGGCGCGTGCCGTGGGCGCGGTGCCCCTTTTCGGGTCCCGCCTCATGCGGGCGTGCGGGACAGCACCCCTGCACACACGAGTCACTCGGTCTCTCCCCGGTCTGCGTGGCCACACGTGCCGTGATGCGCCGATGATCTGACAGCATCTTCGTGCACGGGGACCTCCGCATGATCACGAATACGTCGAGTGGCTGGAATGGCACACTGAGTGGCCGGAATGGTTATCTCTCACTCACCGCCGGTGCGTCAACGCACCGGGCATGGAGCCGCCGGCCGCCCTTCGGGGAGCCCCGGTTCACATCCGGCCGCCGACGACGGCGTGCCCCACCCGGTCGGCATCGGCTCCCGCCGGCGGGCCCACCCACGATCCGGTGGATGAGCCCGCGGCCTTGTGTCCCGGGGGTCAGCCCTCGCTGCGGATCGACAGGGTGTGGCGGAAGACGTTGCGCGGATCCCATGCGGCCTTGATCTCACGCAGACGTGCGATGTTGCCCTTGTAGTACAGCTCTTCCCAGGGGACGCCCGAGGTGTTCCACTCGGGGTCGGCCATGTCGGTGTCCGGGAAGTTGATGTAGCAGCCGTCGTTTTCCTCTCCCGGTACCGGAACGCCGCCGGTCTTGGCGTACAGGTCACGGAAGAGCCTGCGCATCCAGTCGATGTTGGTCTCGTCGAGCTTCGCGTCCTGCCAGGTGTTCATGAAGAACGCCTGGATGACGGAGTCCCGCTGGGCGGATGCGGTGGCGTCGCCGGCCACCGTGTTGACACGGCCGCCGTAGGACTGCAGCGAGACCAGGCTGCTGTCGTTGCTGTGGTCCGTGCTGTCGAGGTAGTCGTAGAGCGTGTCGATCTGGTCGTCGGAGTAACCGCGGCGCAGGAACGCCGACTTGACCTTCTGCCGGCCGATCTCCGCGTCCTGGGCCTGGGCGAGGGCCTTCTTGGCCTCGAGCCAGGGCACGACCTCGGTGGGCAGGACGGTCGGGAAGTCACCGAGCCCGGCGGTGAGTTCGGAGACGTAGTCGCTCATCAGCCTGTCGGCGTCCGGGCGGGTGGCGTCCACGTGGGCGAAGGCCACGGCCCCCATGCCGGGGTCGCCCTCACGCGGCCTGCCGAACAGGACGAGGCCGGAGAAGAGAGCGGTGTAAGGGGAGTCCGGTGCGCTGTTGTTCTCGTGCCAGCGGCCGAAGTTGCCGACCAGGGTGCGCAGGGCCGTCCGGCTCAGGGACTCCCGGTTGAACAGGACGGTGCCCGTCAGGACGGAGGCCGGGGGCCGGGGCAGGGCCTCGCGGGGATCGTCCCCCGTGGCGTCCGGGGAGCGGAACCAGTAGCGGGTGACGACGCCGAAGTTGCCGCCGCCGCCACCGGTGTGGGCCCACCACAGGTCGTGGTGCGGGTCCGCGGGGTCGCGGGTGGCCACGACCGTACGGACGTCGCCGGAGGCGTCGACCACGACGACCTCCACGGCCAGCAGATGGTCGGCCGCGAGGCCCGCGCTGCGGCACAGGGAGCCGAAGCCGCCGCCGGCCACGTGACCGCCGACTCCGACGGTCGCGCTGTCGCCCGCCGGGAGGACCACGCCCCAGCGTTCGTACAGGGTCCGGTACAGATCCGCCATCCGGACACCGGGTTCGACGGCGAACGCCTTGCGCTCGGGGTCGAAGGACACCTCGCGCATCTCGCCCAGGTCGATGACCACCTGCACGGCCGGGTCGCCGACCACGTTCTCGTATCCGTGTCCGCCGCTGCGTACGGCGATCCTCTTTCCGTCCCGGACCGCCTCGCGCACCGCGTTCACGACCTGCTCGGCGCTGGTGACGACGTGGAACGCCTCCGGCTCGGCGGTGAAGCGCTTGTTGACACCCCGTACGGACAGGTCCTGATAGGCGTCGTCGCCGACGCGGATCACGCCCACGGAGGGGCTGGTGTTCTCGGTCATGACGTTCCTTGTCTCGTGGTTGGAGGACGCCGGCGCGGTTCGACGGGCACGGGCGTCCGCGGAGTTCATGAAGGGACGTGGGGTCCGTGCAAGAACGGGGAGGGAAAGGGAGGAGAAGGAGAGAAGAGAGAGTGGGGAAGGGGGGAGAGAAACCCGTCCCCCGTGCGGGGGACTTGAACGGGGGACGGGTGGTCTTGGAGGTGGCGGCGGCCGTCCGCCCGCCTCAGTCGGTGGAGGCGGGCGCGGTGCGGCGGGCTCCGCCCACCACGAGCAGCGTCAGGATGGCGAGGAGGGCGCCGATCCACAGCACGCTCGTGGTGGTGATGCCGTCGACGGCGAAGCCGCCGAAGAGCGCGCCGAGCGCGATGGACAGGTTGAAGGTGGAGACGTACAGCGAGGAGGCGGCCTCGGTGGTGTCCGGTGCGGCGTCGAGAATCCAGGTCTGGAAGGTGACGGGCACCGCGCCGTAGCCCAGGCCCCACAGGATCAGGATGGCACCCGCGGTGACGACGTTCGTGTCGACGACCGCGAGCAGCACCATGGCCCCGGTGAGGACCACGGAGATGCCCGCGACGGTCTGCCGCAGCCGTTTGGCGACGAGCGCTCCGGCGATGAAGTTGCCGCAGATGCCGGCGACTCCGAACGTCAGCAGCAGCGCGCCGATCAGGTTGTCGTCGATGCCGTCCTCCTGGAGGATCGGCCGGACGAACGTGTAGGCCAGGAAGTGGCCGGTGATGACCAGGAAGGTGATGGCGATCCCGGCCCGCACTCCCGCGTTGCCCTTGAAGACCCGCGGCAGCTCCGCGAAGGTGATGGTCTGCTGGGCCGGCACCTTCGGCATCAGGAAGAGCATGCAGGTCAGGGAGGTCAGTCCGAGGATGCCCACGGCGGCGAACGCCGTGCGCCAGCCGCTGAGGTCGCCGATGAACGTCCCGGTGGGGACGCCCAGGACGGACGCGGTCTCCACACCTCCGAAGATGACGGCGGTGGCCCGGGGCACGTGCTTCTCCGGCACCAGGCGCAGCGCGATGCCGCCGGCGATGGACCAGAAGCCGCCGACGCTGATGCCGATCAGGAAGCGGGCGACCAGGACGATGGCGAAGCTGGTGGCGAAGGCGGAGGCCAGGTTGGCCGCGCCCACCAGTCCGATCAGGACCGCCAGCACGATCCGGCGGTCGATGCGGCCGGTGGCCACGGTGACCAGGGGCGCCGAGACGGTGGCGACCAGGCCGGGAACGGTCACCATCAGTCCCGCGGTGCCCTCGGAGACGTCCAGGGCGGAGCCGACCGGGGTGAGCAGGCCCACGGGCAGCAGCTCGGAGGTCATCAGGGAGAAGATGCCCAGGGTCACCGCCAGGACGGCGAGCCAGCCCTTGACGGGCGAGCGGCCGGCGGGAGCGGACACCGGTGTGTCAACGGTGGTCACGGCTTCATCAGCCCTTCGGCAGGAAGAGGGTCATGGCATGCCACGGGCGGTGGCCTCGGTGGATCGGCCACCGCCCGTGGGGAGACGGTCGGTCACTCGGTACCGGGCGTCTTGCGCGTGGTGACGTTCATGCGGTTCCACACGTTGACCGTGAAGATCAACGCGATGAGCTGGGCGAGCTCCTTCTCGTCGAAGTGCTTCGCGGCCTCGTTGTAGACCTCGTCCGACACCCCCTGGGGCAGGAGGGTGACGGCCTCGGTCAGCGCCAGGGCGGCCCGCTCCTTCTCGGTGTAGAGGCTCGACTCCTCCCAGGCGGAGAGCTGGTAGATGCGCTCCTCCGTCTCCCCGGCCTTGCGGGCGTCGGAGGTGTGGTAGTCGATGCAGTACGCGCAGTGGTTGATCTGGGAGGCGCGGATCTGCACCAGCTCCAGCAGGACGGGGTCGAGCCCCTCGCGGGCGGCGGCGTCGAGGGCGAGAACCGCCTTGAAGACCTTGGGGGCGACGGCGGAGAAGTTCATGCGCTGGGGTACCTGAAACGCTGTCATGCCATGACCCTAAGCGCGAAAACGACCCACGCTATGGTGCATTCTCATGGCAAAAACATGGGCCAATCATTCGGAGTCCTCGTCCTTAGAAATCTCGTCCCTGGACTCCTTCGAAGCCGATTCCGAGCAGGCCACAGGGGCCGATCTCCACCTGGAGCTCTCCGGTGAGGGAAGCCTGCGAAGTCAGCTCATGCACGCCCTTCGGGAGGCCATCAGGTCCGGCCGGCTCGCCCCGGGCACCCAGCTTCCTCCCTACCGCAGCCTCGCCCAGGACCTGGGCATCGCCCGCAACACCGTCGCCGGCGCCTACGCCGAACTCGTCGAGGAGGGCTGGCTCTCGGCCCGCCAGGGCTCCGGCACCCGGGTCGCCCGGCGGGCCGAGCCGCTCCGTCCGGACCAGGCGCGTCCCCCGCAGCGCCGGACCCGCCGCCGCGTGGTGTACGACCTGATGCCCAGCTCCCCCGACGCGGCCGCCTTCCCGCGCACCGCCTGGCTCACCTCCGTCCGCAGGGCCGTCGCCGCCGCCCCCAACGACGCCTTCGGCGTGGGCGATCCACGGGGCAGGGTGGAACTGCGGGAGGCGCTCGCGGAGTACCTGGCGCGGGCACGGGGGGTGCGCACCGAACCCGACCGGATCGTGATCTGCTCCGGCTTCGCGCACGGGCTGCGGCTGCTGGGCAGCGTGCTGCGCGGCACGGTCGCGGTGGAGTCGTACGGGCTGGACTTCCACCGCGACATCCTCGCGGAGATCGGTCTGCGCACCGTCCCGCTGACGGTCGACTCGCACGGGGCCCGGATCGACGAACTGCCCGCCACCGGCGCCGGGACCGTGGTGCTCACGCCGGCGCACCAGTTCCCGACCGGCGGTCCCCTGCACCCGGAGCGCCGGGCGGCGGTCATCGACTGGGCCCGCTCCACGGGCGGGGTGCTGGTGGAGGACGACTACGACGGCGAGTTCCGCTACGACCGGCAGCCGGTCGGCGCGGTGCAGGGCCTCGACCCCGACCGGGTCGTCCACATCGGCTCGACCAGCAAGAGCCTGTCCCCGGCGCTGCGGCTGGGCTGGATGGTGCTGCCCGGATGGCTGGTCGACGACATCATCGCCGCCAAGGGTCCCCGGGAGATGTGGTCGGGCGTCGTCGACCAGCTCACCCTCGCCGACTTCATCGCCCGCGGCGCCTACGACCGGCATCTGCGCCGTATGCGGCAGCACTACCGGCGCCGCCGCGACCTGCTGGCGAGCGTGCTCGCCGAACGCGCCCCGCACATCAAGGTCAGCGGTATCTCGGCGGGACTGCACGCCGTCCTCGAACTGCCGCCGGGCACCGAGGAGATGGCTCTGCGTGCGGCCCGGCGGCAGGGACTGGCCCTCGACGGGCTGCGCCCCTACCGCCACCCCGACAGCACGATGCCGCCGCGCGACGGCCTGGTCATCGGCTACGGCACACCTCCGGACCACGTCTTCACGGCTGCCCTGGACGCCCTGTGCCTGGCGCTGCCCGACCCGCCGGAGGACGAGCCGGTGACACCCGGCCGCCGAAGGAGGTGACGGCGGGGCGGCGGACGGCCCCGTTCCCGCCCGCGGGGCGTCGTACGGGGGGAACGGGGCCGTCGCGCCGGAGCCGGCACAGCACGGTCCGGTGACCGGTCGCCGGCGCCGGCCGGCTCGTCGGGGGGAACACCGGGAAAAGGAGAGAAAAGGAGAGAAAAGGAGGGAGCGGTCTCAGCGGACCCCCGGAACGAGCCCGAAGCCGAGTTCGGCCTCCAGCCGGTCCAGGTCCGCGGCATGGCCGTGGGCGGCGATGTGGCCGTCCGGCCGGATCAGATAGTAGCCGGGACGGGTGCAGAGCCGATGCCCCGCGGCCACGCCCGACGCCGGTCTGAGGACCCGCAGCCGCGGCCACCGGGCGGCGATGTGCCCCACCTCGGCCGTCCACCGGGCGTCCCCGGCGGGAGGCCGCAGCAGCAGCGTCCACACCGTCGGGTCCGCGTCCGGGCCCGCCAGGCCGAGCGCCAGGGCCGCCGTGCGCGGGAACACCGCGCCGGGCGCCGGCGCCCCCGGGATCCGGCCGCGTATGCGGCAGAACCGGCTGGAGGGCTGCTGGGTCCTCCGCTCGGGGGCGTAGGCCAGCCGCCGTCCGGCCATGACCGGCGCGTACAGCCGGGCCGCGGCACCGGAACGGTCCAGCAGGGCGAACGTCCTGTCGCGGACGGCCACGCGTCCCGGTGTGTGCGCGGTCAGGGCACGGGTGTGCAGATCGGTGTCCCGGACGATGCGGCGCGTGGCCTCGGCACGCTCCGTGTGGTAGGTGTCCAGCAGGGAGGCCGGGGAGTGCCCCCGCAGGACGGCGGCCAGCTTCCAGGCGATGTTCTGGGCGTCCTGCAGGCCGTTGTTCATGCCCTGTCCGCCCGCCGGGCTGTGCACATGCGCGGCGTCCCCGGCCAGGAAGACCCGGCCGCGCCGGAAGTCGGTGGCCCGTCGCGCGTGCACCCGGAAGACGGTCTCCCAGACCGGCTCGGTGATCCGCACGCCGCGCGGGCCGCGCGTGTCGATGATCTCCTGCATGACCTCGCGGGACATGGTGCCCCCCTCGGGCATCACCGACAGGAAGCGGAACACCCCCTGGGGCTGGGGCACGACCACCAGGGTTCCGCCGGTGGTCTGGTAGTAGGCGATCTCGTCCGGGGGCAGATGGCCGTCTATGCGCGTGTCTACGAGCGCGAACGCCATCTCGTACGTGGTGCCCTCGAAGCCGATGCCCAGCTGTCCGCGGACCGTGCTGCCGGCGCCGTCGGCGCCGATGACGAAGGGCACGGCGGCCCGCTCCACCGTCCCGTCCTCGTGCTCGAGGACGGCGGTGACCGTGCCCCCGGGTTCGATCCTGCCGGAGTGGTCCACCTCCTCCAGGCACAGCAGCCGCACCCCGCGTTCGATCTTCCCGCCCAGCAGGTGCAGCCGCCCGGTCAGGATCCGTTCCGTCTCGTACTGCGGCAGCTGACGGGCCGCCAGGTCCTCCGTGAAGGTGAGGGACGCGACCGCCCTGCGGTCCGAGAAGTAGCGGAAGGCGTGGATGGGGATCGACGCGCGCCGCACCTCGTCCCCCACGCCCAGGTCCGTGAGGATGTCCCGCACCCGCGGCCACAGCGACAGCGCCTTGGGCACTCCCGCGGGCTCCGTCGCGCGGTCGACGATCCGGACGCGGACTCCGCGGCGCAGCAGCTCGCACGCGGCGAGCAGTCCCGTGGGACCCGCTCCGACGATCAGCACATCGGCATCGCCGGCATTCATCGGGTGTCCTCCTCCCTGTCGCTCCCTGTCGCCGGTCGCGCGGTCAGGACGCCCGGCCCACGGCACGGCGCCGCAGGCGTGCCGCGAGCTCGATCCGCTGCACCTTCATCGTGGCGGTGCGCGGCAGCTCCGTGAGCTTCATCTGGACGGGCTCCGCCAGCTGCGGCCACTCGGTGGTCGCCGCCTTCCAGCGCTCCCGGTCCAGCGGCAGGTCGTCACGGGTGCACAGCACCGGTACGGGCTCCTCGTCCGGCCCGGGGACGACGACCAGCTCGGTCAGCTCGTCCAGCCGGCTGAGGACGGTGTCCTCGATC
Organism: Streptomyces thermoalcalitolerans; assembly: GCF_039525155.1. Lineage (NCBI taxonomy): Bacteria > Bacillati > Actinomycetota > Actinomycetes > Kitasatosporales > Streptomycetaceae > Streptomyces > Streptomyces thermoalcalitolerans. The sequence goes on from NZ_BAAAHG010000018.1 coordinate 9,809, forward strand.
TCCAGGGTGGAGTGAATGCCCGGGATGGTGTCCACCTCGCGGTCCAGCAGGTGCAGGCAGCCCTCCTCGGTGCGGTAGCCGAGGTCCATGCCGCGCCACCAGCCGCCGTGCACCTGGGCGTCGTAGCGCTCGCGCTCACCGAAGTACCCCAGGGCCCGGCCCGCGGCCTGCACGTCGATGTATCCGGGGTTGTCCCGGGTCACCTCCTTGCCGTTGCGGCTCACCAGCTTGAACTTGGTGTCGCCCGGGAAGGCGTACCCCTGGCAGCGGCCGTCGGCGCCGAGCGCCGTCTCGCGGGTGAAGGCGCGGCCGACCAGCGGGCCGGTCTCGCTCTGCCCGTAGATCTGGTAGAAGATCGGCGAGCTGCGCTCGGTGGCGTGCAGCAGCTTGTGCATGGTGCTCGGGTGGATGGCGTCGAACGTGGTGCTGAAGTACTTCACGTTGGCCAGCGGCTTGAGCGGGTGGTCGACCAGGGCCTCCCACTCCATGAAGGAGTTGGGGTGGGACTCGATGAAGCCCGGCCGGGTCTCGGCCCACAGCCGCGCCGCCTTCTCGGGGGTGGCGTCGTTCATGACGACCATCCGGTTGCCCCGGGGAAGCAGCACAGCCAGCGCCAGCGGCATCCGCGAGTGCACGTAGGACACGTGCAGCGCCACGGTCTCCCGCTCACGGATCATGTCGAAGAGCTTGGCCTGCGGGCGGTAGCGGCCGTGCAGCGTCCGGGCCGAGTGGACCACCAGCTTGGGCAGGCCCGTGGTGCCGGAGGTGTGCGTCATGAGCGCGGGCAGGTCCGGGTGCGGGACGACCGGCTTCTGACGGGGGGCGCCGGCGAGGTCCGCCAGCGACACGGTGCCGGGGCGCGACCCGGCGACGATGATCACTTCGCTGGTGATCCCGTCCAGCGGGGCATCGGCGAACGGACCGTCCAGCTTGGCCGTGTCCGTGATGAGGTACGGGCGGCCCAGCCTCCGCAGCAGTGCGACGACGCTTTCCGCGTCCAGTGCGGGGGAAAGCTGCACCGGGACCGCGCCGATCCGGGAAACGGCACAGGAGAGAATGTTGATGTCGAATCCGTTGGACTTGTGAATGGCGACGTGTTCGCTGCGGCCTATGCCCGCCGCGTGCAAACGGGCCGCCATGTCGTCGATGTGCTCCGCGAGCTGGGCGAAGGTCATGCGCCGCCCGGCCTCCGGGAGCAGGTCCAGATCATGGTCGAGAATGATGAGCTGGTCGCCGTGTTCGGCCGCGGCCCGTTCGGCCACGAGCCCCATGTAGAGCCCCTTGCGACTGGCCTGGACAGGAAGCATAGGTGTAGCCTCTCAGGTCGTTTCCCCGAAACAGCAGTCGATGTGCCCGGCAGCAGTGTTCAGGACGTTTGGACGGGAAAAGAAGAGCGCTTCCGCATATCCGTCACATCGCCGCCGAAGATTTCTTTTCCGTCAGGTTCCGCCGGATTGCCGTCGTTCAGAAAACCGGTCAGCAGTGAGCCGATGATGCGCACCCCGTCCAGGGTGAGAACCGATTCCGGGTGGAACTGGACGGACGCGAAATGCGGACCGCGCAGTGCGTGCACCTCCCCGGTCTCCGCATCGCGGCTCACCTCGACCACTCCGGTGCCCGCGCACTCCTGTTTGGCGTCGGTGCTGCGGGCGGCGAAGGTGTTGTAGAAGCCGACGCGTTCGGTGGAGCCGAACAGGTCGATCCGCCGCTGCGTGCCCTGGTTGGGAACCGTCCGGCGGACGAGCGGGAAGCCCAGCTCCCGCGACAGCACCTGGTGGCTGAGGCAGACGGCGAGGAACGGCCGCCGCTCGTCGAGCAGCCGGCGGACCGCGTCGCGCAGGTGGGCGATCTTGGGGTGTGCGGTGTCGCGCGGGTCGCCCGGCCCCGGCCCCATGACGACCAGGTCGTGCCCGTCGAAGGAGTACGCCTCGTCGAAGCGGCGCACCGTCACCTCCAGGCCCATCGACCGCAGTTGGTGCCCGAGCATCGCGGTGAAGGTGTCCTCGGCGTCCACGACCAGCACCCGCCGCCCGGACAGCGCGCGGTCGGGCCGGAACCGCTCCGACTCGTCGGACAGCCAGAACTCGGCGATCCCGTCGTTGCGGCGGGCCAGCGCCGACCGTACGTCGGGGTGGTCCGCGAACCGTGCGGTCCCGCCCGTGCGCAGGGCGTCGATCAGCCCCGAGGCCTTCGCCCGGGTCTCGGCGACCTCCGACACCGGGTCGGAGTGCCGCACCAGGGTGGCGCCGACGCCGATCCGCACCCGGCCGCCGGCGTCGATGTCGGCGGTGCGGATGAGGATGGCCGAGTCCAGCTCCCGGGCGCCGTGCTCGTCCCGTCCGATGAGCGCGACGACGCCGCTGTAGTAGCCGCGTCCCTCGGGCTCGTAGCGGCTGATGACCCGTGCCGCGCTCTCCAGCGGGCTTCCGGTGACGGTCGGGGCGAACATGGTCTCGCGCAGGATCTCCCGGGGGTCGCGCGTGGTGCGGCCCTCGATGAAGTACTCCGTGTGCGCCAGGCGCGCCATCTCCTTCAGGTGCGGGCCGGTGACCCGCCCGCCGCCGTCGCAGATGCGCGCCATCATCTTGAGTTCCTCGTCGACGACCATGTAGAGCTCGTCGGTCTCCTTGCGGTCCGCGAGGAAGGCCAGCACCTCCGGCAGGGTCGGGCCCGAACCGGGATAGCGGTAGGTGCCGCTGATGGGGTTCATCACGGCCCTGCCCCCGCGGACGCTGATGTGCCGCTCCGGGGTGGCGCCGACGAAGGTGCGGTCACCGGTGTGGACGACGAAGGTCCAGTAGCCGCCCGACTCCCTCTCCAGCAGCCGCCGGAAGAGGGTGAGGGCGCTGCGGGGGCCGTAGTCGGTGATCTCGGCGGTGAACGACCGCTTGATGACGAAGTTGGCGCCCACTCCCTGGCCGATCTCGTCGGCGACGACGCGGCGCACCACGTCCGCGTACGTCTCGTCGTCCACGTCGAACCGGCCGCCGCTCAGCCGGATCGGCCGGTCGCCGATCCGTTCCGTCGCCTCGGCGAGCGGCACGGTGTCCTGGGCGGTCACCGTGAGCGCGATCAGCGGGGAGCCGTCGTCGGGGACGGCGAAGCCCCGCTCGGCGATCTGCCGGTAGGGCATGACGACCAGGGTGTCGTGCCGGCCCGGGGGTCCGGGCGGGGCACCGGCGGCCTCGGGCAGCGGCACGTCGGCGAGGGTCGCCGGCTCGGACACCTCGCCGACCAGGACGTCCAGCACACCGGGGCCGGCGGCCTCGGGCCGGTGCAGCACGGCGAAGGGTCCCGGGCGGGGGGAGAGGATCCTCGCGAGCAGATCGGGGGCCTGCGGCGCCTTTGCGGAGTCGGTCATGCGAAGGTCTCCTTGGCGGTGGTGAGCACGGCGCAGCGCCGTGCGGCGTACCTCAGAGCCATCCAGTGGTCGTCGCGGGAGAAGTCGGCGACGGCGTCGGCGACCAGGAAGGTCTCGATGTCGTGGCTGAAGGACTCGATGGCCGAGGCCAGGACGCCGATGTGCGCGTACACGCCGCAGACGACGAGCTGGTCCCGCCCGTGGGCGCGCATGCGGGAGAGCAGGTCGGTGCGGAAGAAGGCGCTGTAACGCCACTTGGTGAGCATCCAGTCGCCCGGCCGCGGGGCGATCGGCTCGACGATCGCCCGGTCGGCGGGGGCGGCCCGCATGCCCGGCCCCCAGAAGTCCTTCAGCAGACCGCGCTGCGTGTCCGTCATGTCGCCGGGCTGGGCCGTGTAGGCCACCGGGACGCCCAGCTGCGCGCACCGCTCCCGCAGCAGCGTGACGTGGTCCACCAGGGTGGTGCGCAGCATCGTGGGCAGGGGGCTGAGGAAGTAGCGCTGCATGTCGTGGACGAGCAGCACGGCACGCGCCGGGTCGACGGCCCACGGGGCGGTGCTGACGGGCAGTTCGCCGGCCGTGGGCATCGGGTAGGGCTCGATGGTCGGGATACCGGCCATGGCGTCCTCTCGTTGCTCTGGTGTGGTCCTGGCGTGGTCGGGTGGTGCCGCGGTCAGGTGCCCAGGGATGCGCCGCCGTCGACGGTGAGGCTGTGCAGCGTGATGTGGGACGCCTGGCTGGAGAGCAGGAAGGCGACGGCGTCGGCGATGTCGGCGGGCTGGGCGATCCTCCCCAGGGGGATGCCGACCTTGAACTTCTCCGGCAGGCCCTCGATCGTCCTGCGCGGGCCCGAGGCGTCGTTCCACAGGGAGCTGAGCATGGGCGTGTCCGTGGAGCCCGGGGCGACGACGTTGCAGCGGATGCCGTACCGGGCGACCTCCAGGCCGAGGCTCTTGGTGAACATCGTCGCCGCGGCCTTGGAGGCGGCGTAGGCCGCCATCTCCATGCGCGGTGTTCCGGCCGCGTTGGACGCGATGGTGACGACGCTGCCGTGTCCGCGCTGCTTCATGCGCCGTACGACGGCGCGTGACACACGGAAGACGCCGGTGGCGTTGACCGCGAACGTGGCGTTCCAGTCGTCGTCGCTGAGTCCGACGGCCTCACCGAGCCGCAGCACGCCCGCGGCGTTGACCAGGTGCTCCACGGGGCCCAGGACCCGTTCGACCTGCTCCACCGTGCGCTCCACGTCGTCGCTGTCCGTGACGTCCGCGGGGCAGGCGGTGACCTCCAGCCCTTTTGCGGTGAGCCTGCCGACCACCTGGTCGAGCAGGTCCGCGTCACGGTCGACGGCGGCGACGACAACCCCGCGCTCGGCCAGGGCCTGCACCACGGCGCTGCCGATGCCTCCGGCCGCGCCGGTGACCAGGGCGATGGTGTTCTCCATGTCTTCCCGAGCTCCCTCCATACCGTGCGGACAGTGCTGTGCGACCGGTTCCGCCGCTGCGGGCACCGGGGGATTGCGGGACTACGGCTGCCGGCCCCAGGCCGTGACGACGGAGATGGCCTGCCCCGGGTTGAGCCGCGGGTCGCAGAAGGTGGTGTAGGCCGATCCGACGCACTCGACGGCGGAGGGGTCCGAGACGCACTCGGTGACGTCGTCGGGCGTGGTCTCCAGATGGAGTCCCCCGGCGACCCCTCCCGCGGAGGTCACCGCGTGGTGGAAGGCCATGACCTCGCGCTCGACGGTCTCCACGAAGCGGGTCTTGAGACCGCCGTGGACCTTGACGGTGTTGCCGTGCATGGGGTCGGTCAGCCAGATCACGGGGTGTCCCGCCTTGCGGACCGCGGTCACCAGGGGCGGCAGCACATCGGCGACGGCGTCGGCGCCCATGCGGGCGATCAGGGTGAGCCGACCCGGCTCGCGGTGCGGGTCGAGCCGTTCGCACAGGGCGAGCAGTTCGTCGGCCGTGATGCCCGGTCCCACCTTGCTGGCGACCGGGTTGGTCACCTCGGCGAGCAGCGCGACGTGCGCGCCGTCGGCCATCCGGGTGCGTTCCCCGACCCACGGCCAGTGCGTGGACGCCAGCAGCAGCCGGCCGGCCTCGTCGCGGCGCAGCATGGGCACCTCGTAGTCGAGGAGCAGCGCCTCGTGGCTCGTCCACACCAGCGGATCGATGCCCGAGTGGGTGGATCCGCCGGGCTGCCAGCCCAGATGGCCCATCACATCGCGGGCGGCCATGTACCCGGTGAGCAGCCGCAGCGGGTCCGGGCGCCTGCTGTCCGGGTCCGGTTCCGGGCTGTTGACCATGTGGCCGCGGTAGCTGGGCAGTTCGACGCCGTCGACCACCTCGGTCGGCTGCGAGCGGGGCTTGGCGTACTGGCCGGCGATCCGGCCCACCCGCAGCACCGGCTTGCGGGTGATCAGCCGCAGGGCCCCGGCCAGCAGGTCCAGGACGGCGGCCTTGCGGGCGACGTGTCCGGCGGTGCACTCGGCCGGGTCCTCGGCGCAGTCGCCCGCCTGGATCACATGTGCCTCGCCCGCGGCCACCCGGGCCAGCAGCGACGTGAGCCGGCGGACGTCGTCGCCGGTCACCAGCGGGCTGCGGACGGCCAGTTCCTTCCTGGCCAGCTGCACCTGCGCGGAATCCTGCCAGTCCGGCTGATGCGGCGCGGATTTCAGCCGGATGTCGAGCAGGGCGTTCTCCATGAGTTCCTCCGGGAGGATGAGCACGGCCGGCCTCAAGGGGGGCGCCGTGCGAAGGAATGGGGCCTGGAACGGGGCCTGAGAGCTGCCCGTCGGCTCCCGGGAGGAGGGGACGGGCACGGAGGGAACGGGAGGCGGGGCCGTACGACGACGAACGCGGCGGCCGGGGCCGGTCCGGCACCGCACGCACGGCCCGGACCGTCCGCCCGCCGCGCCGGCCCCGCGCGCACCGGATCAGGCGGACTGCAGCCCCCGGCGGAGCGCCGTGGCGATCTCCACGGTGCGGCGGGCCTGGTACTCGATGGCCGCCAGGTTGTCCTCGTCGACATTGCCGGCCTCGTTGCGCGAGACACTGCTCACGCCGTACGGGTTGCCGTTGGTGGGAGCCAGCTGGACCGGGTCGGCCACACCGGGCGGGACGATGATCGCGCCCCAGTGGTAGAAGGCGTTGTTGAGCGCCAGGATCGTGCTCTCCTGGCCGCCGTGCAGCGTCGCGGTGGAGGTGAAGGACGACATCACCTTGTTGACCAGGCCGCGCCGCGAGTGCAGCGGAAGGGTCAGGTCGATGAACTGCTTGAGCGACGCGGCGGGCAGTCCGTAGCGTCCGGGGGTGCCCCAGAGCACCGCGTCGGCCCACTCCAGGTCCTCCAAAGTGGCCTCGGGGATGTCCTTGACGGACTCCAGGTGCTCCGCCCACGCCTTGTTCCACCTGTCGTTGCCCGGGACGACGCTCTCGGAGGTCAGCTCGGCGGTCCTGCGCAGCCGCACCTCGGCGCCCGCTTTCTCGGCCGCCGCGGCGGCCGCGACGGCGAGCTTGTGCACGTTCCCCTGGGACGAGTAGTAGATGACGGCGACATTGGTCATGTCCGGCAGCTCCTCAACACTCGAGCAATCGGCTGGGATGGCCCGATCCTGTCGGCGGCCCGTGCCGCGGCCAACGCCCGACGGATCTATCCGTCAACTGGTCCGATCAGTCCGTCAGGTCCGTCTTCCGGGTTCGTCAGGTCCGGTGCGGAACAGGGCTGCGACCTGATGGAAACCTCTTCGGACCCCTTGTCGTCCGTCGGGCGTCGCGCGGTCGGCCGGACACACCGGCCGACGGTGCCGGGCGAGCGGAGTGCCGGCTGCCGGAGAGGTCAGACGTCGCCGGCCGGCCGGTCCTGCCCGGCGCTCGTCACGCCGTCCGGTCGCTCATCATCACGATGGCGTGGGCGACGGAGGCGAGCGTGGCGTGGCGGTGCCATCCGGCGAACGACCGCCCCGAGAAGTCCCGGATGCCGACCCGGTCGGCGACCTCCGTGAGATCCCGCTCCACCCGGTGGGCGAGAGCGGCCAGCCGGAGCAGTTCGCCGACGCTCAGCGACGTCAGGTCGGTGAGCCACAGTTCCGCGGGCCAGTGACCGTGCTCCGCCACCCCCATCAGCAGCAGTGTGCTGTCGGACCGTTCCCTGCGGCCCACGGCGGAGGACAGCGCGACCCGGATGGTGACCACCGGACCGGGAGCCGGGAACTTCCCGCCCGACTGCCGTACGTGCCAGACCGCCGACATGATCTGCTGGGCCGTCATGCTGACGCCCCGCCGGGGGAACGCCGGCTCCTCCACCGTCAGCCGCAGGGCACCGTCGATCCGCAGCAGCATCGGGGTGTCCGCGGCCCGCAGCCGCCCGACCACCGCGGCCACGTCCGTCTCCCGGACATCCATGACCACCGGCCTGATCGGCAGATGGCACTTCTTGATCAATTCCTGGTAGGCCGTGACCGAGCACTGACCCAGGCTTTCCGGCGCCTCGGTGTCGGGGATGCAGGCCTGACTGCGCTGATGCCGGTCCGCCAGCCACCTGCGGGACAGCTGCAGCCGCCAGTTCAGCGGGCTGCTCCAGTCCGGCGTGGCGGCCCACACACCCGCCGCCTGCTGGGCGTTGACGACCTGTCCGAGTTCCGGCACGAAGCGCCGTTCCACGCCCACGGACGTCTCCCCCGCCTTACGGATGATCAAGGGCTGGACGACGTACGCCTGAGGCTGTGCCACCCGCTCCACGTGCTGCGCCAGGGCCCGGCGCACCGGTGCCCAGTCCCAGGTCGAGTTGACGATGAAGTGATGAAGGCTCTGTTCGGTGGCGTCGCCGCCGAAGAGCGCGGCGATGTTGCGTATGGACTTGCGCCCCTTGGCTTCGAGCAAACCCCGTATATAGGCCATGCCCTTGGTGCGTTGATCGCGGCGGGGCATCGAGGAGAACAGCTGTGGGCCCAGCCTCGAGAGCAGTCCGTCGTGTGTGCGGCCGTGCGGTCGGTGTGCCAGGACGGCCTGCCCCACGCCCTCCCGGATCACCTGGTCGGCATGATCGAGCTGCGAGATCGTGCGTGTCATGCGATTCCCCCTTGGCCGATTACGGCCTTTGTGAGGCCTGTCGGTGCGATGCACGGAAGGGCTCAGAGCAAGAATCCGGCCACCCCCGCCACGCGGAGGCTTGCACGGGACGACCAAGAGGGGGTCAAAGACCGGAAAATACTCAGGCAGGAGGCATGTCGCTCATTCAATCTCCACTGTCATATTCCGGTAGATGGGCCATCCACCGGTGAGGACCGCCATGCCCCGCGGTGGACTGAACTGCCGCGATGGTCCAGTCCTTTACCCGGTTCGGCCGGGGCTCCGCGGGGACGGGAACCGGGACTTCCGCGGGGACACGGGAAACCGATGTCGGGCGTCACGGCATGCACTGTGGTCTCGCCGGTCTCATCAGTCCCGTCGATCTCGTCGGTCTCTTTGACCTTGCCAGTCTCACTGGTCCCGCTGATCTCGCCGGCCCCGCCGAGGGTGGTCGGGTACGGAAACGAGGACACAATTCCCCGACAGGCATGCGGGACCGCGCCCGGTCGGCCGACACGGGGCCAACCGAACGCGGTCCGTCGTCACACGGTCCGAACGACCCCGGCCAGCAGGGTTTCCGGAGGAGCGGTGAGTTCGCGGCCGAGAAGGGCGCGGAGCACCGTGTAACCGCCGGTGTCGCCGGCGAGGACCCCGCCGAGCAGGGTCCGGCCGTCCGGGGCCAGGACCAGCTTGCCGTACGTACCGGCGGCGCGGTCGTCGCGGATGAACTCCATGGCGCCCTCGGTCCTGGCGTGGACGTCGCCGAACCCGGCGACGTCCACGCCGAGGAGCTTGAGCTTCGCCGACATGTCCGCTCCGGGGAAGCCGTCGGACGGAAGGCCCAGCAGCTGACGCGCGACCTCCTCCGCCATGCGGTAGGCGGGCGCGGCGAGGCCGTAGCAGCGGCCGAGCACCGCGGCGCACTCCCCCACGGCCCAGATCCGCTCATCGGCCGTGCGGCAGTGCCGGTCCACCAGGACGCCTCCGCGTTCGGCGCGTTCGAGTCCGGCGGACGCCGCCAGTTCGTCGCGGGGACGCACCCCGGCGGCGAACACCACCACGCGCGCCGGCAGACGCGTACCGTCCGACAGCGTCACCCCGCACACCCGCCGGCCGGGCCCCTCGTCGAGCGAGGCGACACCACGGCCGCAGTGCACGGTCACCCCCAGCGCGCCCACGAGCCGGGCGAGGACCCGGCCGCCGCCCTCGTCGACCTGAAGAGGCATCAAGTGCGGTGCCATCTCGACGACATGCGGTCGCATCCCGAGCAGCCGCAGGGCCTGTGCGGCCTCCAGGCCCAGCAGGCCGCCGCCGATGACGACACCGGGTTCGCCCGGCGCCGCGGCGGCGCGCAGCGCGTCGAGGTCCTCGATCGTGCGGTAGGTGAAGCAGCCGGGAAGCTCACGGCCGGGGACGGGAGGCACGAACGGGCGCGATCCGGTGGCCAGGACGAGCGCGTCGTACCCGAGCACCGTGCCGTCGGCGCACGTCACGGTGCGGGCGGCGCGGTCGACGGAGGTCACCCTGGTGTTCAGCCGCAGATCCACCCGTGGGTCGGTGAGCAGGCGGGGTGCGGGGAGGGTGAGGTCGGCGACGGTTCTGCCGTCGACGTACGAGGACAGCAGAGTGCGGTTGTAGGCGGGCCGCGGTTCCTCCGCCGCGACCACGATCCGCCACCGGCCCGACCGGTCACCGGACCGGATCTCCTCGACGAGCCGGTGGCCGGCCATTCCGTGCCCGACGACGACCAGGACGCGTGCCATACGGCGGTCCTCCCCCACGTTTCCCTGCACGTTTCCCTGCACGTCTCTCTTCGCGCTGCTCTTCACGCCGCTCTTCGCGCTGCGCTTCGGGCTTCTGGGCCTCTCTTCGGGCTTCTTCTCGCACGGCTCCTCGCGCTTCCCCTCACGCCGGTGCGAGTCCTTCGCAGACCTGGCGGACGAGGGCTGCGCAGCTGCCGCAGCCGGTGGTGGCGCGGGTCGCGGCGGCGATCGAGGGAAGGTCCCGTGCCCCGCTCCGCCATGCCTGCTCGAGGCCCTTCTTGGTGACGTTGTTGCACTGGCACACCACTGCCGTGTCCGGGAGTTCCGCCGACTCCGCGTACTCCCCGCCGGTGCCCAGCAGCAGGGCGAGCCGGTCCGCGGGCAGCGGGCGGTCCTCCGCGTACAGCTGGCCGACGGTGGCGACGGCCCGGGGCAGGCGCACCAGGACGCCCGCGTGCACACGCCCGTCGTGCAGCACCAGCCGCCCGTAACGGCCGCGGGCCGGATCGGACAGCACGACCTGCTCGCCGTCGTCCGGGGCGTGCAGGGCACCGGGCGGGCCGACGACGGCGATGTCGAGCCCGGACAGCCGGGGCCGGACGACGTGCCGGGCGGGCCGCAGGCGGCCGTCGCCGCCGGTGAGCGTCCGGGCCAGGGCGTCCGCCTGCTCCCAGGCGGACGCCAGGGTGGCGTGGCAGCCGGGATGCTCGGCGCAGTCGCCCAGGGCGTACACGTCCGGGTCGGAGGTGCGCAGCCGGTCGTCCACGACGACGCCGTGCCGCACGGCCAGTCCGGCGTCGCGGGCGAGCGCGGTGTCGGGCCGGGCGCCGGTGCACAGCAGAAGCGTCCCGGCGGCCAGCGGGCGGCCGTCGTCGAGGACGGCCTTGCCGGGTTCCACGCCGGTGACACGGCGTCCGGTCTCCGGCACCACGCCGGCGTCCCGGAGCGCGGCGGCCAGCAGGGCTCCGGCGCGTTCGTCGAGCAGCCGGTGCATCGGATGGGCGCCGGGGTGGACGAGGGTGACGTGGTGCCCGGCGCGGCCGAGGGCGTAGGCGGTCTCGACGCCGCGCAGTCCGCCGCCGGCCACGACGACGGGCCCCTTGCCGACCGGGCGGGCCTCGGCGAGGGTGCGCGGGACGCGGACGTCGGGAGCGGACCGGCCGCCGGCACCGGTCAGCCGGGGCAGCGCGGCCCGGGAGCCGGTGGCCAGCACCAGGACGTCGTAGGGGTGTTCCGAGCCGTCGTCGCCGCGCACCAGGCGGCGCCGCCGGTCCACCGCGACGGCGCGGGTGCCGGTGCGCACCCGCACTCCCGGCGGGAACGGCGCGAGCGTCAGGTCCCGCGCGCGCAGGGTGCCGTCGAGGGCGGAGACGAGCAGGGCCCGGTTGTAGGCGGGCTCCGGTTCGGCGCCGAGCACGGTGACGGGTCCGCGATGCCCGTGGTGGTGCAGGCGCTGGACCAGGCGGTGGGCGGCGGGGCCGCAGCCGATGACGGTGACCGCGGTCATGTCGTCCGCTCCTGCCAGGGTTCGACGCGTACGGCGCTCACCTTGAACTCGGGCATGCCGCTGACCGGGTCCAGGGCCGGGCCGGTCAGCAGGTTGGCCCGGCCGGCGCCCGGGAAGTGGAACGGCAGGAAGACGGTGTCGGTGCGCAGGGTCCGCACCAGACGCACCCGGGCGATCGTGCTGCCGCGCGCGGAGGTGACCCGGGCCAGGTCTCCCTCGCTCAGGCCGTACCGGGCGGCGGTGTCGGGATGGATCTCGACGTGTGCCTCGGGGGCGGCGTCCATGAGGTCGGGCACGCGGCGGGTCTGGGCCCCGGACTGGTACTGGGCCAGCACCCGGCCCGTCGTGGCGTGGAGGGGGTGGCCGGCACCGGGTGTCTCGGCGGGGTCGCGGTACTCCACCGGGGCGAAGCGCGCCCGGCCGTCGGCGTGGGCGAACCGGTCGAGGAACAGCCGGGGCGTTCCCGGGTGGTCCTCGTCGGGGCAGGGCCAGTGGAGCGCCTCGCCCGCGTCCAGCCGTTCGTAGGTGATGCCGGCGTAGTCGGCACGGCCTCCGCCGGAGGCGCGGCGCAGCTCGTCGAAGACGGCGCGCGGGGAGACGGGGAAACGCTCGGCGGGCTGGCCCATCCGGACCGCGAGGCCGTGCAGCACCTCCAGGTCGGTGCGTACGCCCTCGGGCGGGGCGAGCAGGGCCCGGCGGCGCAGGACACGCCCTTCGAGGTTGGTCATCGTGCCCTCCTCCTCGGCCCACTGGGCCACGGGGAGGACGACATCGGCGAGTTCGGTGGTCTCGGAGGGCACCAGGTCGGCCACCACGAGCAGGTCGAGCGCGGCCAGGCGGCGGGCCACATGGGCGGCGTGAGGGGCGGACACGACCGGGTTGGAGCCCATGAGCAGCAGGGCCCGCGGCCCGTCGGGGGTGCCGAGGGCGTCCAGGAGCCGGTACGCGCTGCGGCCCGGTCCGGGCAGGGAGTCCGGGTCGACGCCCCACACGGCGGCGACATGCGCGCGTGCCTCCGGGTCGGTGATCATGCGGTAGCCGGGGAGCTGGTCGGCCTTCTGGCCGTGTTCGCGGCCGCCCTGGCCGTTGCCCTGGCCGGTGAGGCAGCCGTATCCGCTGCCCATCCGGCCGGGCAGGCCCAGGGCCAGCGCCAGGTTGATGAACGCGGCCGTGGTGTCGGTGCCCTTGCTGTGCTGCTCCACACCGCGGCCGGTGAGGACATAGCGCCGGCCGGCCTCGGCGAGCAGGCGCACGGCCTCACGCTGGTCGGCGACGGGAACGCCGGTGACCTGCTCGACGCGTTCGGGCCACCAGGCGACGGCGTACCGCCACGCGGCGTCGAATCCGGTGGTCCGTGTGTCGAGGTACTCCTTGTCCAGGTGGCCGTCGGTCACGGCGAGGTGCAGCAGGCCCAGGGCGAGCGCCAGGTCGGTGCCGGGGGCGGGCTGGAGGTGCAGCACCGCCTGTTCGGCGGTGCGGGTACGGCGCGGGTCGACGACGACGAGCCGGGGGCGGGCCAGGTGACGCATCAGCGGGGGCATGGTCTCCGCCGGGTTGGCGCCGGCCAGCAGGACGACATCGGCGTCGGCGAGGTCGGTGACGGGGAACGGCAGTCCGCGGTCGACGCCGAACGCCGCGTTCCCGGCCGCCGCGGCCGACGACATGCAGAAGCGCCCGTTGTAGTCGATCTGGCTGGTGCCGAGGGCGACCCGGGCGAACTTCCCCAGGGCGTAGGCCTTTTCATTGGTCAGTCCGCCTCCGCCGAACACCGCGACGGCGTCCGGGCCGTGTTCCTCGCGCAGCCGCGTCAGGCGTGAGGCGACGAGATCCAGGGCCTCGTCCCAGCCGGCCGGGGCGAGTGCGCCGTCGGCCCGGCGCACCAGGGGGGTGCGCAGGCGGTCGGGCACGGTGAGCAGGGCGGGGGCCGTCCAGCCCTTCTGGCACAGCCTGCCCCGGTTCACCGGGAAGTCGGGGGACGGCTCGACCCCGACCGCCCGGCCGTCGTGGTGCAGCCGGGTCCCGCACTGCAGGGCGCAGTAGGCGCAGTGCGTGCTGACGGTGACCGTGGCACCCCGCGTGCGGTCGGCCGCGGCGCCCCCCGTGCGGTCGGCCGTGGCACCCCGCGTGCGGTCAGCGGACATGGGAGGTGCGGGGCCGGGCCGGACGGGGATCGGTGCGCTCGGTGCGGGTGCGGCGCAGATAGACCCTGAGGAGGATCAGCACGCACAGGGCGTAGAAGGCGAGGAAGCAGAGGAAGGCGGGCTCGCCGCTGCCGTCCGCGCCCTGGTACGAGGCGCGGAACGCGAGGTTGATGGCGACGCCGCCGAGCGCGCCGATCGCGCCGGCGATGCCGATGACCGCGCCGGAGACGCGCCGTGCCCGGGCGAAGGCGGGCGGGGCGTCGGCGCCGGAGGTGATGGCGTTCTCCGCCTCCTGGGCGAACACGGCGGGGATCATCTTGTACGCCGAGCCGTTGCCGATGCCGCTGAGGACGAACAGGGCGGTGAAGCCGACGACGAACAGGCCGAAGGAGGCGGCGCGGGAGGCGATCAGCAGGACGACGGTGCCCAGGGCGAGGCCGAGGAAGTTCCACAGGGTGACCCGGGGTCCGCCCCACCGGTCGGCCATTCTGCCGCCGACGGGCCGGGCGAGGGATCCGAGCAGCGGGCCGAGGAAGGTGACGGAGGCGGCCTCCAGGGGGGTGGACCCGAACTCGTTCTGCAGAACGAGACCGAAGGCGAATCCGTAGCCGATGAACGAGCCGAAGGTGCCGATGTACAGGACGGATATCCACCAGGTGTGGCGGCTGGCGGCGGCCTCGCGCAGGGCGCCCGGCTCGGCGCGCACGGCGTCGACGTTGTCCATCCTCAGCGCCGCCAGCAGGGTCACGATCACGATGAGGGGCAGATAGGCGGCGATGACGTACGACGGGTGGGTGTCCCCGGCCGTGGCGATGACCAGCAGGCCGAGCAACTGGATCACGGCGACGCCGAGGTTGCCGCCGCCCGCGTTCACGCCGAGGGCCCAGCCCTGGTGCCGCTGCGGGTAGAAGATGGTGATGTTGGTCATGGAGGAGGCGAAGTTGGCGCCTCCCACGCCGGTCACGGCGCCGATCAGAAGGAACACCCACAGGGGTGTCCCGGGGCGCTGGACGAAGACGAGCGCGAGGGACGTGGGCACGAGCAGGACGGCGGAGGAGAACACCGTCCAGTTGCGGCCGCCGAAGCGGGTCACGGCGTAGCTGTACGGCAGCCGCAGCACCGCGCCGACCAGGGTCGGGGTCACCACCAGCAGGAACTTCTCCTCGGGGGCGAAGCCCAGACCGACCTTCGGCGACATGAACAGCACGAGCACCGACCACAGGCTCCACACGGAGAAGCCGATGTGCTCGGACAGGATGGACATCACCAGATTGCGGCGGGCGATCTTCTTGCCGGTGCTTTCCCAGAAGTCCTCGTTCTCCGGGTCCCAGCCCTCGATCCATCGCCCTGAGGCGGGCAGGCGGGTCGTCATGTCTGTAGGGCCTCCTGTGTCGGCGGGGTTGGCTGAGGTGAAGCGGGCCGGGCATGCCTTCGGGCCCCGGAGACACGGAGCCCGAAGGGACGACAAAAGGGACGGCAAAAGGGACGGCAAAAGGGATGACAAAGGGGACGACGAAAGGGATGGCGAAAGGAACGACGAAAGGGGCGACAAAGGGACGGCAAAGCGGCCGTGGCGCCGATGCGGGCCGTGGCGCTGCTACCGCGCCGGGGCCTGACCGTTGAGCAGGCGGGCCAGCTCGAGTCGTTTGATCTTCGTGGTGGCGGTCTGCGGCAGGTCCTCCAGCCGCCACTGGACGGGGTCGGCCATCGGCGGCAGGCCGGCCACGGCCGACTGCCAGGCGACCTGGTCCAGGGGCTTGTTGTCCCGGGTGCACACCACGGGCACCGGGGTGCCGTCCTTGCCGGGGACGATGATGACCTCGACGAGTTCCGGCAGCCGGGTGAAGAGCTTGTCCTCGATCTCGAGGGTGCTCTGGATGCCGGGGATCTCGTCGACCTCGCGGTCCAGCAGGTGCAGGCAGCCCCACTTGGTGCGGTAGCCGAGGTCGCCCATGCGCCACCACGCGCCGTCGGCCTGCTTCTCCCAGCGGTGGTGCTCACCGAGGTAGGTGACGATACGGCCGTCGCTCTTGACCTCGATGAAGCCGGGGTTCTCCCGGGTGGGGGGACGGCCGTCGCGGCTGACGACGCGCACCCCGGTCATCCCGGGAAACGGCATGCCGACGCAGCGCCCGTTGAAGTCGGCGCCGTCCTTGAGGGAGTAGGTGCGTCCGGCGATCGGGCCCACCTCGCTCTGCCCGTAGGCCTGTGCGAACCGGCAGCCCTTGCGGCGGGAGGCCTGGAGCAGGCGGTTGACCGTGCGCGGGTGGATGGCGTCAAAGGTGCTGGAGAAGTACTTCACCTGGGCCAGCGGGCCGCGCGGGTCGTCCGCCAGGACCTCCCACCGCAGGAAGGTGTTGGGATGGGCCTCGATGAAGCCCGGGGGCACCTGGACGAACAGGTCGGCGACCGGCTCGGGGTCGTCGTCCCTGAGGATGATCAGCGGGTGGCCCTGCAGGATCGAGATCGGCATGGCCGTGTACATCCGCGAGTGCACGAACGACACATGCACGGCGATCGGTTCGCTGCGTCCGACCGCGGCGGCCACCACGGTCGCCTGCGGACGGTAGCGGGCCTGGAAGCTCCTGCCGGTGTGCACGGCCAGTTTGGGGATGCCCGTGGTGCCCGAGGTGTGCGTGATGAGGGTGGGGTGGTCGGGGGGCATGGTGATCGCCGGCACGCGCGGGACTCCGGCCAGGTCGGCGAGGGGCGTGGTGCCCGGGTACTCGCCGGAGGTGAGCAGCGTCTGCCGGGACAGCTCCAGCACCTCGGCGGGCAGGGAGCCCTCCAGCTTGGCCTGGTCGGTCACCAGGAAGGGCTGTCCGACCCTGCGCAGCAGGACGGCGACCGTCTCCCCGTCCAGTTTCGGCGAGAGCAGGACGGGGATGGCCCCGATCCGCGCGACCGCGCAGGCCAGGAGGGAGATGTCGAAGCCGTCGCTCTTGTGCACGACGACGTGGTCTCCCGGACGGACCCGTACCGCCCACAGGCGGGAGGCGAAGTCGTCGATCAGGCCGGCCAGTTCCGTCAGTGTCGCGCGGCGGCCCAGTTCGGGCGCGATGTCGAGGTCGTGATCGAGGACCACGAAGTTCGCCGGGTGCCGGGCCGCGGCTCGGTCGAACAGCGTGCCCAGGCGAATTCCCTTGTTTCCTATGCGCTGGAGAAACATCTACCCGCTCTCTCGTCCATGAATGCGGTTTCCCGCATCACCGGCCACCGGGGAAGGAATGGGCTACTGCTTTTCGATGACGTCCTTGATGCGGTCGAGCGTCTCGTCCAGGTCCCGCTCGAGCTTCTCCGTCCACTCCGTGATGAACTTCTCCCGCTCCGGCTCGCTCAGATCCTTGACGATCTTCCGGATTCCGGCGGTTGCCTTGCCCATGCGGAAATGGTGGGTGAGGATGCTGCCGTCGCCGTCGGGCTCGATGTCGAAACCCCAGATGCTCTCCTGGTCCTCACGGGCGTGCGTGAGCATCATCCAGCGGAAGGTCCGGCCCGGCTCCGCCGCCACGATCCTGGCCTCGGTGTACCAGGTGCCGCGGATCAGCGGGGCCCAGCCCACCACGTCCTCGCCGCGCAGGTTCTCCCCGCGGAAGATCGAACCCACCGCGGACGGCTCCCCCTCCACCCACTCGCCGCCCTTGCACTCCGGGCTCCATTCGGCGCTGCGCGGCAGGTCGCTGACGACCGCGTAAATCTCGTCGGGGCGCGCGGAAATACGCTTGCTCGCGCGCAGCTCGAACAGCGGGGACTTTTCGATGATTGTGTTCGCCATGGCTGAGATCCTGCCGATTGCGACATGCGAGGGTCAACCAAGGCCGCTCTGATCCGTCAAGTTTCCGAAAGGCCGGCGGCGAAGCGGAGAAGCCATGAGAAAAACCGCCGACGGTTCTCCTGAAAAGGCAGCAGAAGAACCGTCGGCGGCACACCCGTTCTTTCACGGGTTTCACCGGTCTGTTCCGGTCGGTCTATCCCAGTCGATCCATTCCGGTCGACCTGTTTCAGGTGATCTCTTGCGCCTGTCCGTCCCGGCGCCCGGCAGGGGCCGTGCGGCGTCCGCCGGTCTCACCGGGCCGGATCGGCGACCCGGAGCACCAGCTTTCCGCGGACCCTGCCCTCCTCGAGCCTGCGGTGGGCCTTGGCCGCCTCGCTCAGCGGCAGCACCTCCGTGACGCGCGGGCGCAGCAGGCCGTCGGCCATCAGCCGGCCGACGTGGGCGGCGGCCTCGGCCAGCTCGTCGACACGGGCGTGGGAGATGGCGAAGCCGTGCACCGACCGGTCCTGCAGATACAGCGGCCCGGCGGGCAGCACGGGCCGGGTCCGCAGCCCGGCCAGGATCACCACACGTCCGCGCGACGCGAGAAGGTCCATCGCCATCTCGAGGTCGTTGCGGCCGGAGGTGTCGATGTACAGGTCGACCCCGTCGGGTGCGGCCTCGCGGATCCGGCGGGGCATCTCGGGGTCCCGGTAGTCGATCGTGTGCCGGGCGCCGAGAGCACGGCAGTGGTCCGCGTCCTGCGCCGAGGCGACGGCCACCACCCGGGCACCGGCCTGATGGGCCATCACCACGGCGGCACTGCCGACGTTTCCCGCGGCACCGAGCACGAGGACCGTCTCCCCGGCCCGCACCCGCCCGTGGGTGAACAGCGCGAGGTACGCCGTCGACGCCGGGTGGGACAGCGCCACCGCGTCCACCGGGTCGACGCCGTCCGGCAGGTGGTACAGCCGGTCGACCGGCACCACGGCCTGCTCGGCGGCGGCCCCCTGGCGGCCGGCGTACCCGAGGCTGCTGCACCACACCCGGTCCCCGGCGCGGAAGCCGGGTGCGCCGGGCCCGGCCGACACGACCGTGCCCACGAGGTCGCGCCCGATGACGAAGGGGAAGGACATCTCCGTCCGCCAGGCCCCCGAACGCACGAAGGTGTCCACGTGGTTGACGGCGGTCACCTCGACATCGACGAGCACATCGCCGGGACCGGGCTGAGGAGGGGGCAGTTCACCGACCTGGATGAGGTCCGGCGAACCGAGCTCTTCGATGTAGGCGGCAAGCATGGCGTCGATTCTCGTCCGGACGAGCGCCCTCGCCCATGTTCCGGCGGGCGCCTCGCCGAGGTTCCGTCACATCGGCACCTCCGGTCTGTCAACTTCTCCGTCACCTTCCAGGGCCCGGGGCGTACGCCGCGAGCGGCTCCGTCCGTCCTTCGTCCCAAGGCCCCTTCGCCCCGAGGACCGGCCTCCCCGGGAACACCCCCACAGCGTGTGCCGCTGGGGCATCTCGCGGTCATCGGGCCGGGGGATCGTTGCGCCGCCGACCAGGGGCCGGCCCCGGTCTTGCCCCATGAGCTCGTCAGCGGCGGCCCGGTCCTCGCCCGGCCGCCCCGCACCGGGGCAGCGCCAGGCGGAGTACGCGCGGCCAGTCGGCAGGTGGTCTGCCCGTGGGGGCCGGGGTGTGCCGGCGCGGGAGGCGGACCCGTAGGGCTCCCGGGGCGACACGGCAGACCACAGGGGCGGGCAGGAGGACCGACTCGCCGTCGATGCCGGCGGGGACCATGGCCGCATCCGCTTCGACGACCACCTCCGTCGCGGTGAGCCGGGTGACGCCCGACGAGCGGGGGCCGCGCAGCAGGCCCGCCGCCTGGACGGAGTTGTCCACGCGTACGCACAGCACGCCCAGCCGCCCGGAGTCCAGCCGCTCCCGGCGCCCCGGGTGCAGCGAGTCGACGGCACGCCGGTAGGGGTTGTTGCTGACGAGCAGTGCCTGCAGACCGTCGGCCCGGAACTGTCCGGCCCGCACCCGCAGCCTGGACTCCGCGGGGCCTGTGAGGAGTTCGGGCAGCGTCTGCAGGGTCGTGCGGAGTTTCTCGTCACGGTAGGCCGGGTCGCCGACCACGGCCGCGTACGCGCCGAAGGAGGCGTTGTTGACGAACACCCGGTCGGCCGCGTACCCGAGGTCGACACGGGTCTCGACGCCGTCGGTGAGCGCTTCCAGAGCGGCGGCCGGATCGTCGCGGTCGAGGCCGAGGTCGAGGGCGAAGTGGTTGCGCGTACCGGCCGGGATCACCAGGAAGGGCAGGTCGTGCCGGGCCGCGACCTCGGCGACCAGCGCCTGGGTGCCGTCCCCGCCCGCCACGGCCAGCAGGTCGGCTCCGTCGTCCACCGCACGCCGGGCCAGTTCCGTCACGTCCTGGTGCTGCCCGGGATCCAGCAGGACGACGTCGGCCCCGGCCGCTCCGGCCTTCTCCGCCAGACCGAACCGGCCGACCTTGCCGCCGCCGGAGCGCGGGTTCATCAGGATCCAGGGGTGGCGTGGTGCCTCGGCGGGACGCGGCACACGGGCGCGCGCGGCAGCCACGCCCGTCGGGGTCACCGCGATCCGTGCGGCCGTCACGGCCAGGGCCAGCAGGCCCAGCGAGAGGAAGGCCGGTGCCAGCATGCCGTTCGCGGCGTACAGGACCAGTACGGCGAGGGGTGACATCACGGCCAGCAGCAGCCCCGCCACCCGGACGGCGCGGGCATACGCCACCGTCCACCACAGCGCGACGACGGTCAGAGCCAGTCCGGCGACCCCGACCAGCAGCCAGAACAGGCTCTTCGCGCCCGCGGCCGCGAGCGGCAGGAGAACGGCGGCCAGCAGTGCGAGCAGGGCCAGACGGGCCCATGCGGCGTGCGTTCCGCGGTGCTCCGCCGGTCGTCCTCCGGTGGAGCCCGCGTCCCCCGTCCGTACCACGTCCACCGCCTCTCCGTTCCGTTTCCGGCGGTCTCTCTTTCCGGCGTTTTCTCCTGCCCTCCGCAAGGCCGGTCCGAAGCCCCGCAGGCCTGCCCCGGTGCGCCCCGGCCGCGGCGGCTGCCGATGTGCTGCGCCTCACAAGGCGCGCGGCGTCGCGCCGGCGGAGGCGGGAGGCTCCTCAAGAGGCTCCTCGGGGCGTGCCACGCACAGGGCCCAGATGATGAAGCCCGAGATGGCGATCGCCACGACCGACCAGACCGGGTAGTACGGCAGGGACAGGAAGTTGGCGAGGATGAGGAACCCGGCGATGACCACGCCGGCCACGCGTGCCCATGTCGCCATCTGGAACAGCCCGATGCCGACGATCACGGCGAGTATC
The DNA here is from genome assembly GCF_039525155.1 of Streptomyces thermoalcalitolerans. NCBI lineage: Bacteria > Bacillati > Actinomycetota > Actinomycetes > Kitasatosporales > Streptomycetaceae > Streptomyces > Streptomyces thermoalcalitolerans. The sequence continues at coordinate 30,759 of NZ_BAAAHG010000018.1, forward strand.
CCGAGGATCAGGTGGATCCAGCCCCAGCCGGCGAGGTCGAGCCGGAAGACGTAGTCGCGCGTGGCGACGAAGACGTCGTCCTGGGCGATGCCCATGATCCCGCGGAAGATGTCGAGCACGCCGGCGATCGTCAGCATGACGGCGGCGAAGGCCGTCAGGCCGGTGGCCCAGGCCATCCTCGCCGTGTCCGGATGTGCGGTGGGGGTCGCGGTCATCTCTGCCGCCTCGATCCGTCTCGTTCCGCCGGGCTCAGCGGGGGCCGGGAGTCTCGGGGGTGGAGGTGACGGAGGTGGCGCGGCCCTCGGGGGCGCCGCCGGCCAGGACCATCTCCTTGGCCCGGGCGAACTCCTCGTCCGTGATGTCACCGCGGGAGCGCAGGTCGGACAGACGGGCGAGCTCGTCGACATTGGACCCGCCGCCGCGCGCGGCCTGGCGGACATAGGCGTTGAAGGCCTCCTGCTGCTTCTGCGCCTGGGCGATCTCCCGCCGGCCCATGCTCTTGCCCCGGGCGATGACGTAGACGAAGACGCCGAGGAACGGCACCACGAGACAGAACACCAGCCAGCCGGCCTTGGCCCAGCCGTTCAGGCCGTCGTCGCGGAAGATGTCGAGGACGACCCGGAAGAGCAGGACGAACCACATGACCCACACGAAGAACCACAGCATCGTCCAGAAGGCGCTCAACAGCGGATAGTCATAGGCGAGGTACATCTGCGTACTCATCTCTCTCCTCCGTCCCGGGCCCGCGCCCGGCTGCCGTGCCCTGCCGTTCCTCAGCGTGCGCACGGCAAGCCCCCGGGCGCCTCGCCCCATACGGGTGACCGTGGAGTGCCGCAGCCCGCGCCCGGCGACCGGCGAGCACCGGCCCCCGTCCTCCGGGCGGGGCGGTCGCCTGCACCCAGCAGGCTCACACCGGGGCCGTCGGCCCCGTCGGCCCCGGCAGATCCCCGGCCCGTCCCTTGCGCAGTGCCGAGCGCCAGGCGAAGGCAATGCCCAGCTCGATCAGGCCGAGCAGGACGAGCCACAGGCCGAGCAGGCGGGTGAGAACGACGGCCGACTCGGTGGGCAGGGCAAGAACGACGATGCCCGCGACGATGCCGAGCGCCGCCGCGCCGAGGACGAGGCCGCGATGGGTCATGTCCTTGGCGGCGAGGGCCGTGTAGGCGGTGAGCATGCCGGACAGCAGCCAGACGGTGCCGACGATCAGTGAGAGCGCGGCGACGGTCTGCAAGGGGTGCCGCAGGCACAGCACGCCGGCGAGGACGAACAGCACCGCCCCGAGCAGCCGCGGCAGCCGCTCGCCGTGCTCCCCCCGGGAGAACGCGGTGACGAACCGGAACGCGCCGGTCACCAGCAGGTACAGGCCGATGACGACCGCCAGGACGTGCAGCGTCCCGCCGGGCCAGGCGAGGACGATGATCCCGGGGATCAGCGTCGCCAGTGCCGACATCAGGATCCAGGTCCACGAACTGCCCAGTCCCGCCAGCACATCCGCGGGATCACCGGCCGCACCGGGGGTCGTACCGTCAGGGGCGGGCTCCGGTCCGCCGTGCGCAGCCGAACCACGCGGCTCGGTCATGGCTCCTCCTCACGGCTCCTCACGGGGTCCTCACGGGTTCTCCCAGGCCGCTCACGGACCGCCGACGGGACGGTGCACAAGGACCTGGAAGACCCACGAGGACCTGGAAGACCAACATCCCGCACGGCCGGGACCGCACGGATCACCCGCCAGGGGTGATCCGTGCGGTCCGCTGTCACGGTGAGCTGGGTGCGGGATCGCGCCGATCCGGGACCGGACCGCGCATCCGTTTCCCAAGGAGGCGGATCGGAAGAGAACCTGATGGGCGATTCGGCAGCTCCACGTGGTCGAGGCCACGCACCGGGACGTCACGCGCCCCGCGGGAGCCGGTCCCCGCGCTCGCCGCGACGGCAGGCCGTCGTGGTCCTGGCCCGTTCCGTGCTCGTCACGTCCGCTTTCGTCGTGGCGTACTGTCTGCTGCCCCTGGACGACCGCGGCGCGGTGAGGACATCGGCTCTGCTGGTGGGCGGCCTGGTGGGTGTCGCGGTGCTGTTCGGGTGGGAGGCGGTGATGATCACGCGCTCCCCGTACCCCCGGCTGAGGGCCGTGGAGGCGTTCGCGACCACGCTGTCACTGTTTCTGCTGCTCTTCGCCAGCGCCTACTTCCTTCTGGACCGCGCCACGGCCGGCTCCTTCAGCGAGTCGCTGACCCGGACGGACGCTCTGTATTTCGCCCTCACCACGTTCACCACCGTGGGCTACGGCGACATCACCGCCCGGTCGCAGACGGCCCGTGTGCTGGTCATGCTCCAGATGACGGGCGGGCTGCTGTTCGTGGGCGTCGCCGCGCGGGTGCTGGCGGAGGCCATCCAGGCAGGTCTGCGGCACCAGCACCGGGACAGGCCGCCCGGGCGGGAGCAGCCCCCGCCCACGGAGGGAGGACGGACACCGCCCTATTGACCCGCCTCACTCCGGCAGGCGGCGCATCTCGAGGAGGCGCAGGCCCAGCGACTGGCAGCGGACCACAAGCCCGTACAGGTGCGCATCGTCCACGACGAGACCGAACAGGATCGTCTGGCCGGACATCACCACATGGTCCAGCTCGGGGAATGCCTTGGCCAGCGTCTCCGACAGATGTCCTTCGATAGATGTCCTTCGATGCGGATCTCGTAGCGCATCGACTGCTCTCCCGCACTGACTGCTCGAGGACAGAGGACAGAGGACAGGCGTGTCCCCCTGTCCGCGATCGCCTCATCCGCGATCGTCCGTCCGAGCCGGCCGGTGGTACGGCCGCCTTGACGATGGGCCACTCGATGCGCGGGAAGGAGCCCGGTGTGCCGACGCCGGCCACCACGGAGGCGGCGAGCATCGATCCGTACACCCCGTCGGTGTGGTCGGTATGAGCCCGCCGTTCGGCGATACCGCCCGCGTCCGGGGGACTGCCGGTGCCGGACATGACGGAACCTCACCGCTCACTGCGCCCGGTCGGCCGCGTCGGCCGCGGCCACGGTCCGCTGCGAGCCCCGGCGGCTGTGCGACCCGCCCGGCAGGTGCCCGGTGACCGCGAAACTGGCCAGGGTGATCCCTCCGGTCGCCAGAATGGCCGCCTTGAGACCGTCGAGCTGCGCCGACGCGTAGGAGTTCGTGACGGCCTCGACCTCGGACGGGGGCAGGCCGGCCCGCTCGGCCGCCGAGTGCACCTGCTGCGTGGAGACGAAGCTGACCCCGGACTCGAGAGCGATGCTCGTCTGCCTGCGCGCCTCGTCCGACAGTCGGGGGTCCTGCTCCACATGAGTGGTGAAGGCATGGGCCAGGGCGCCGATGAGGATCGAACCGATGAGCGCGGTCCCCAGCGCGGAGCCCAGGTTCTGCGCCGTGAACTGCAGCCCTCCGACCTCGCTGCGTTCCTCCTCACCGGCGCTGGACTGCACGACGTTGCCCAGTTGCGAGGCGAGCAGGCCCATGCCCACGCCCAGGAGAGCCATGGCTCCGGCGAACTGGGCGTCGTCGATGACCGGCTTGACGGCGGCCAGGAGCCATACGACGGCCGCCGTCAGGCACAGCAGAGCGGCCCGGACCACACGACGCGGGCCTGCCACCCGCCCGAGCCGGGAGGCGACCGTGGACGCCAGCAGCATGGTGACGGAGACGGGCACCAGACGCAGCCCCGTCTGGAAGGCGTCGAAGCCCTGCACCACCTGCAGGTAGAGCGGGATGGTGAAGAACAGTCCCAGCAGGATCAGGTTCTGGCTCAGCAGCACCGACAGTCCCGAGCGCAGCGCGGGCCTGCCCAGCAGGGACAGATGGACCAGCGGGTCGTCGCCGCGCCCGGCACGCCGGTGCTCCCAGGCGCAGAACCCGTTCAGCACGGCGATCCCGGCGGCGACGACGAACAGCGTCGGTGCGAAGCCGAGGACGGTGAAGGGCGGGCTCTGGGGCCGCACCCACCCCCAGGTGGTGCTCTGCAGCACGCCGAGCACGCACAGGCCCAGGCCGGTCGCGGAGAGGGCGGCGCCCACACCGTCCAGGCCGGGCCGCGGCCCGCTCCGGGGGGACTCGGCGACCACCCGGTGACAGACGAGCAGCGCCACGACCAGCACGACCTCACCGGCGAAGACGAGCCGCCAGGTGAGGTAGGTCGTCACCCAGCCACCGAGCAGCGGCCCCACCGCGATTCCCGCGCCGGCGAGTCCGCCGATCACCCCGTAGGCGACGGCCCGGTCCGGCCCCCGGTAGGACTCGGCGACGAGCGCCGCCATGGCCGGCAGGACCATGGCCGCGCCGATTCCCTCGATGATCGACCAGCCCAGCGTCAGGACCCACAGGGCGGGTGCGGCAGCGGTCAGGGCGGATCCGGTGCCGTAGACGACCAGGCCGGCCACGAACAGGCGGCGCCGGCCGAGGATGTCGCCGCACTTGCCACCGATGATCATGAATGCCGCCATGACCAGGGCGTACAGGGTGATGACGGCCTGAATGGCGGTGACGTCCGTGTCGAAGTCGTCGACCAGGCGGCTGATGGACACGTTCATGACGGAGGTGTCCAGCACCATCAGGAACTGGGCCGTGCCGAGGACGATCAGGGCCCGCCAGTGCTTCATGGGTGCATCCCATCCGAGGACCGCACCAGCCGCCTCACCCGTCAGGGGCGACCCGGACCCGCCGGTGCTCACGGAAGGGGAAGGGCACACCGCGCTCCGTCCCCGACGTCACGCCCCACAGTGCGCCCCGAGGCTTCATCCGTCCGGCCCCGACGGCCCGCCTGCCCGGCACACCGGAAGACGCTCCCTGAAAACGCTTCCTGGGGATGCGGACGGAGTTTCCCGGCGGACAGCACGGACAGCGCAGACAGCGGAGACGGCACAGCCGTGAAGGACTCCGCCACGTCATCGGGCCGACGGGCAGGTCACCGCTCGCTCCGCGACCCCCGCCTGAAATACTGGGGAGTATCATCAGGGGGGAGCGCCTTGCTTTCGCAGGGCGCGCTTTCCCAGGGCGTACTGGACGGCATGGTGGCGGAGACGGCACCGCACGAGAGAAGGATCCGGATGGCAGTCACAGAAGGCATCGAGGCCGACGACGCCAAGCGTCGCATTCTGGATGCGGCCGCCGAGGCCTTCATGGAACACGGCTTCCGTGTCGCCATCGACGACATCGCCGAAAGCGTCGGCGCCACCAAAGGGCTGATCTACTATCACTTCCGTTCGAAGTTCGACATTTTCCTGGCCGCGTACGAGCACGGCATGCGGACCGTCCGTGAGCAGGTGGAGCCCCTGGCCCACACCCCTGGGACCGGCCGCGAGAGACTGATCGCGATGTCGACCCAGCACGTGGTGAACCTCATGACGAATCTCGCGTACCACCATGTGGTCCACCTCGGGGTCCGTGAACAGTCGTCGACCGCACTGAAACCGCGTCAGCGGAAGGCACTGGACGAGCTCAACGGTCTGCGGGCCGCATACGAGGACCTTTTCCTCCGGGTCGTGCAGGACGGCATCGAGGACGGCAGCCTCCGCCCGGTGAACGCGAAACTGGCCGCCCGGACCCTTCTGTGCAGCCTCAATGCCGTCGACATGTGGTTCCACCGGATCGAGGGACAGTCGCAGGAGGAGCTGCAGCAGCTCGCCCGCGAGATCGTGGACATCGTGGTCGGAGGGCTGATCGCCGATCCGGCGCGCTGACGCTCCCCGTCCGAGGGACACGCGCTCCCCGTCCAAGGGACACGGCCGCCGGTCGGCTTTTCACGATCAGCTCTTCGCACCGGTCATCGATCTGCGCAGTGCGGCTTTCGCGAATTTGCCGGACGCCGTCTTGGGGAGCCGGTCCAGCAGGACCACCCTCTCGGGGATCCACCACTTGGCCACACGCCCGGACAGATGCCGGCGGACGCTCTCGGCGGTGAGCCCGGACTCCGGTACCGGCACGACACAGGCGAGCGGCCGCTCTCCCCACTTCTCGTCCGGCACCGCGATGACCGCGGCCTCCAGGACGTCGGGCATCGCCATGATCTCGTTCTCGAGTTCGACCGACGAGATCCACTCCCCGCCGGACTTGATGAGGTCCTTGATCCGGTCGACGATGCGCACGACTCCCCGTGGGTCGATGGTGGCCACGTCCCCGGTCCGCAGCCAGCCGTCCTCGGTGAACGCCGAAGCGTCGGCACGGCTGCCGAAATAGGCGGCTGCGACCGTCGGCCCGGCGACCTGCAACTCGCCCCTGTGCCTGCCGTCGTGGGGAGCGAGGGAACCGTCCTCGGCGACCAGGCGCAGCGAGCACAGCACCGTGGGAGGCCCGGGATCCGCCAGTGCCGTGATGCGGTCGTCCTCGGTCAGGGAGGGAGCCTGTTCGCTGGGGATCCTCGCGCTGCAGACCAGGGGGCTGGTCTCGGTCATGCCCCACGAGCTCGTCAGCGGCAGCCCGGTCTTGTCGTGGAAGGCCCGGGACAGGGACACGGGCAGCCCGCCCCCGCCGCTGACGGCGCGTCGGAGCGCGCTCAGGTCGGCGCCCTCGACATGGGGCAGCATCCCGCGCCAGACCGTGGCCACCGCGGCGGCGAAGGTGACCTTGTGCGTCTCCATGCTCCGGACCAGACGCTCCGGTGCCGTCACCGGGCCGGGCATGACCAGGTTCGCTCCCGACATCAGCGCGGCGTAGGGAAGGCCCCAGGCGTTGACGTGGAACATGGGAACGATCGGCATCACGGTGTCGTTCTCGCCGATGGCGAAGGTGTCCGCCATCAGCAGGGTCATCGCGTGCAGGACGATCGAACGGTGGTCGTAGAGGACTCCCTTGGGGCGGCCCGTCGTCCCCGAGGTGTAGCACAGGGCGGCGGCGGTGCGTTCGTCGTCGATCCTGAACCTCTCGACCGGCCGGGCGGCGGCCAGGAGGAACTCGTAGTCGTGCACCCGGGGGTCGGACGGCGGCTGTGCCGGTGAGCCGTCGTCCATCACGATCACATGGCGCACGCTCGGACAGGTGTCGAGCAGGGGGCGCACCACGTCCAGGAGCGAACGGTCGACGAACAGCACGTCGTCGGCGGCGTCGTCGACGATGTAGGCGAGGTCCTCCGTGAAGAGCCGGTGATTGAGCGTGTGCAGGACGCGGCCCGTGCAGGGAACGGCCATGTACAGCTCGAGGTGGCGCTGCGAGTTCCATCCGAAGGTCCCCACCCGGGCGCCGGCGGGAACGTCCAGCCGGTCCAGCACACCGGCGAGGCGCCGGATGCGCTCGGCCACGTCGCCGTACGACGCGGACACGGTGCCGTTCAGCTGGGTCGTGGTGACGTGCTTGCGGCTGAACCTGTTCTCCAGGCCGTCCATGAGCATCGGCAGCGACAGAGGACGGTCTTGCATGAGGCCGTGCATGTGCGTTTCCTTCAGCCGTTCAGTCGTTCAGTCGTTCGGGGGCGCGCGGCTGAGGCGAGACGGAGGTTCCGGCCTCGGCCGCGTCCTCCTTCCGGACCGCGCCCGCCAGCAGAGGAGTGAGGAGGACACCGAGGACGGAGGCGGCGATGACGACGTAGAGCCCCGCGCCGGGGTCTCCGGTCGCGTCCTCGGCCAGCCCGAAGGCGTACGGGCCGAGGAACCCGCCCAGGAGTCCGATCGTGTTGATGAACGCGAGCCCGGCGGCGGCGACCACGCCCGACATCCTGGCCATGGCCACGGACCAGAACAGCGGCAGGGTGCCGAAGACGAAGACCATGGACACGGCGATCAGCAGGATCTGGACCGCCGGGGACGAGGAGAGCACGAAGACGACCGCCGTGACCGCCGTCGCGGCCGCCAGGATCCCGATGAGGGCTGTCTCGTGGGAGAAACGGCGGTGCACGACCGGGACGAGAAGCACTCCGATGGTGGCGCCGATGCCCGAGCTTCCCGACACCAGGCCGATGAGGAAGGCCCCGTTGATGTCCAGAGCCTCGACGATCGAGGGCATGTTGAAGACGATGCCGACGTTCGTGATCTGGTTGAGCAGGTAGATCAGCGCGACGATGACGATGAAGGGGCGGGCGAAGGCCTTCTTCAGGTTGCCCCGAATGCGGTGCTCGACCGCCGGCCCGTCACCGACCGCCCGTTCGGAGAGGATTCCGGCTTCCTCCGCGGTCAGCCATGCGGCCTCTTCGGGGGTTCCCGGAAGGATGAACCAGACGAGGACACCGACGAGCATGGTCACGACGCCCTCGATCAGGAACATCCACTGCCACCCGTGCAGCCCCAGAGCGCCGTCGAGCTCCATCAGCGCACCGCCCATCGGATTGCCGATGATCAGGGCGACGGTCGGGGCCAGGTAGATGAGTCCGACGATGGTGGCGCGGTGCTTCTGGGAGAACCACAGCGTGACCATGTACATCAGGGTCGGGTAGAGGCCGGCCTCGGCCGCCCCGAGGAAGAAGCGCAGCACATAGAACGACCACTCGCCCTGGACGAACATCATGGCCGCGGAGAGCGCGCCCCAGGTGAGGGCGATTCTCGCGATCCACCGTCTTGGCCCGACTCTGTGCATCAGCAGACTGCTGGGCACTTCCAGGAAGGCGTAGCTGACGAAGAAGATTCCCGCGCCCAGCCCGTAGGCCGTGACGCTGATGCCGACGTCGGCCTCCAGCTGGGTCTTGGCGAGCGCGACGTTGGTGCGGTCGATGTAGGACATGAAGTAGGCGGCGAGAATGACCGGGAGCAGCCGGATCATGGCTTTCCGCGTGGCGCGCGCGTGCAGCGTGTCCGCCGCCGAAGAAACCGAATCAACAGCCATCGGGAGTCCTTCCCTGGGGATACGAGGTGCTCAGGGGATACGAGGGGTTCAGGGGTTACGAGGGGTTAAGAAGTACGTGGCTCGGACCCGACGTGGCGGCGGGACGTCGCCCGGGTACGGAGACTGCGCCCGCGCTGCTCGGACAGACCGGGGGCGCTCGTCCTGTCGGAAGTGCCTGTCAGAAGCTCTTGTCAGAAGTTCCTGTCAGGAGCTCTTGTCAGGAGCTCTTGTCAGAAGATCTCGAAGAGGCCGGCGGCGCCCATGCCTCCGCCGACGCACATGGTGACGACGGCGTATCGGGCACCGCGCCGGCGGCCCTCGAGCAGGGCGTGGCCGACGAGGCGTGCTCCCGTCATGCCGTAGGGGTGCCCGAGTGCGATGGCGCCCCCGTTGACGTTGAGCCTGGCGGGATCGATGCCCAGGCGGTCGCGGCAGTGGACGGCCTGCGACGCGAACGCCTCGTTGAGCTCCCACAGGTCGATGTCGTCGACGGACAGTCCATGGGCGGCGAGCAGCTTCGGTACCGCGTGGACGGGGCCGATCCCCATTTCGTCCGGCTCACAGCCGGCGACGGCGATCCCCCGATAGGCACCGAGGGGGGTGAGCCCGCGCCTGGCTGCCTCGCGTGCCTCCATCAGCACTGCGGCCGAGGCGCCGTCGGAGAGCTGGGACGCATTGCCGGCGGTCACGGTGGAGATCCTGGACGCCGTGCCGTCGGGGAGTACGGGTTTGAGGCGGGACAGCGCCTCGAGTGTGGTCGAGGGACGGTTTCCCTCGTCCTGCTCCAGAGTGAATTCACGGGAGACCACGGGGCCGTCCGCCCCGTCGCGGACCAGGCGCCGACCGGAGAACGCGGCGATCTCCTCCTTGAAGAGCCCTGCCTGCTGGGCGGCGGCGGCCCGCTGCTGGGACAGCAGGGCGAACTCGTCCTGGACGTCACGGCTGATGCCGTACCGTTCCGCCACGACCTCCGCCGTCTCCAACATGGACATGTAGAGCGACGGCTTCTTCCGCTCGAGCCATGGGTCGACGGCCCGGTACGTGTTCCTGTGCTCGTTCTGGACCAGGGAGATCGACTCGACTCCGCCGCCGACCACGATGTCCATCCCGTCGACGACGATCTGCTTCGCCGCGGTCGCGATCGCCATCAGGCCCGACGCGCACTGCCGGTCCATCGTCATCCCGGGAACCGACACGGGCAGGCCGGCGCGCAGCGCTCCCTGCCGGGCGACGTTCGTGCCCGTCGTCCCCTCCTGCATCGCGCAGCCGAACACGACGTCCTCGACCTCCGGTCCGTCGAGTCCGGCCCGTTCCAGCGCGGCGGTGATCGCGTGGGCGGCCAGCTCCTGGCCCGATGTGTCGTTGAACGAGCCGCGGAAGGCCTTGCCGATCGGTGTGCGGGCGGTGGAGACGACGACTGCCTCTCTCATGACACCGCTCCCGGCTCGGCACCGGCCAGCGCCGCGTACCGCTTCGTCTGGTCGAACGCGGACGCCGTGACCACGGGATCGCTCATGTCGCTGATCTCCGACCAGCGTGCGGCGACGGCCTCGGGCGAACGCTGGTCCTCGGGCAGATACACCCCGGCGGACTCCTGCATCCGGGCGACGGCGAAGACACCTGCACCGGCGGCGAGGATCGTCTTGGTGGGTGCCTGCTCGCTGACGAGGAACAGGGCTCCCGCAGTGATCGACTCGGGGGTGAGCATCCCGACGATCCGCTCGTCGATCAGCCCCTCGGTCATCCGGGTGGCGGCGGTCGGCGCGAGGGCGTTGACGCGGATGCCCTTGCGCTCGCCCTCGATCGCCAGCACGTTCATCAGCCCGACCAGACCGGCCTTCGCGGCACCGTAGTTGGACTGGCCGAAGTTCCCGTAGATGCCCGACGCGGAGGTGGTCATCAGCACTCTGCCGTAGCCCTGTGCCACCATGTGCGGCCACACCGCCTTCGTGCAGTGGACCGAGCCCATCAGGTGCACGTCCATGACGTGGCGGAAGTCGTCCAGCCGGATCTTCGCGAAGGACTTGTCGCGCAGGATCCCGGCGTTGTTGATGAGGATGTCGACGCGGCCCCACCGCGCGATGGTCTCGTCGATCATCTTCTCGACGGCGTCCCTGTCGGTGACGTCGCAGAGGTAGGCGAACGCCTCGCCGCCGGCGGCATGTATCTCGGCCGCGACCTGCGCCGCCGGGCTCCGGTCGGTCGAGACGCCGTACGGCGTCCCCATGTCGTTCACGACCACCTTGACGCCCCGCTCGGCCAGGGCCAGGGCGTGGGCCCGCCCCAGTCCTCCGCCCGCTCCGGTCACGACCGCGACCTGACCTTCGAAGTTCATCTCACTCCCGTCATACTACGTAGTATCATCATGGTGAGGGCGTCGAAGAGGTGTCAATAGGCGGTGCCGAAGAACGGGTTCCATTCGGCGAGCGGCGGAAAAGGGCAGGTCCGCGGGCAGCCCCGGGACACAAGCCGCTTGCACGGGCCGCTCCGGGGTGCGGATCAGGACAGTGCGCTCGGGGTGCGGACCGGGGCGGTGCGCAGGAGGCTGAGGGCATGGACAACCCCACGAAGCATCCGCACATCGTGGTGCACGCGCCGACCCTGGACGGTTCCCGGCGGGTGACCGAGGGCGACGTGCTCCTCGGGCTCGCGTCCCACCTGGACGACGTCGTCGAGATTCTCCGGCTGGCCGACCTGGACCGCGCCGAGGTGGAGGAGAACGACCTGATCGAGTGGCAGGGCGGCGGCCCCGAGGACTGGCCGGGCCTGTCGGAGGAGGACCTCTGAGCGGACGTCCGCCCGCCGGATCCGAGGAGCGGCGCCCGCGCGCCTGCGCAAGGGCGAGAAGAACGAGAGAAGAACGAGAGAAGCAAGGAGAACGAGCAAGGAGAACGAGAGGGACAGGAAGGGCAAGCAGAGGGACGGAAGGCGTCAAGAAGCGGCAAGAACAGGCCGGTCGGTGGCCGAACCTCCGGACAGACGGGGCAAACCGGAGCACCATGGAACCATTCCCCCGACCGTCATCCCCTGCGACGACCTGGAGTGGGTTCATGCCCGAGGGCATCCCCCTGCGCTGCCCGGCCTGCCACCGCACGTACGTCTACACCGCGCCGGACCGCTTCTGCTCCTGCGGAGAGGTGTTACGGCCGCCCGCCCCGTCGACCACCGCCGCTGCACCGGCCGCAACCCCAGCCACCATCCCGGCCACCGACCCCCCGCACGACCGCCTTCCGCCGACCGGACCGCCGAGGGACCGGGCCGAGGACGGACACGCTCCCGAGGCGGACGAGCCGAAGCGGCGCGCGTTTCAGGGGGTGCCCGTCCGTACCGCGCGGGATGCCGTCACCGCTGCCGTGGCGTATCTGCGATGGCTCGGCTACGAAGGGATCCGGCGAGCCGATCAGCGACCGCCGTCCGGGGTCGGGCTGGCGGCGCGGGGACTGGTGGCCCAGGTGGACCCCGCGGCACGGCCGGCCTCCCTGCGGGACGTGGAGTGTCTGTGGCTGACCGCGATGACCGAGTCGGCGAGGTGCGTCTATTTCTCCCTCGCGGGGTACGGCGAGGACGCCCGCGCCCGCGCCGACGAACTGGGGATCCCCCTGTTCGTACTGGACCGCGCGGGCATCCCCCAGCCCGTGAACGAAGCAGCCGACACCCTGCACACCCACGGCGCATGAGCGCAAGCTCCGCAAGGGATGCGCCCCGGGTCGACGGGGCGCGTGAAACCGCGCGTCGGGGTCATCCCCGCAGGTGCGGGGAGCAGATCGTGTCAAGGGGGATCGTCTCCATCTTCTTGGGACCATCCCCGCGGGTGCGGGGAGCAGTTCGGCTTGGCCAGAAGGGCGGATACGGGCACGGGACCATCCCCGCGGGTGCGGGGAGCAGGGCTCGACGCCGCTGCGTAGGGGGGACCCGATGGGGCCATCCCCGCGGGTGCGGGGAGCAGTCGGTCTGCGCGGCGATCTCCGCCCCGTGCCCGGGGCCATCCCCGCGGGTGCGGGGAGCAGATCGCCGCGGTGACGATGCGGTCCTCGAGCGGGGGGCCATCCCCGCGGGTGCGGGGAGCAGCCATACGGCTCATCCGGGATGTCCTGGACCGAGGGGCCATCCCCGCGGGTGCGGGGAGCAGTCGCGGACGTCGCGAATCTCATGGATGAGGACGGGGCCATCCCCGCGGGTGCGGGGAGCAGCCGTGGATCGCGATCATCTCTGAGGGGTGCCAGGGGCCATCCCCGCGGGTGCGGGGAGCAGAGACGCGACTGCAGCGTGGCGACGAGGCCGCCGGGGCCATCCCCGCGGGTGCGGGGAGCAGTCGCAGGTGCCGTCCAATTCGACCTGCACGACGGGGCCATCCCCGCGGGTGCGGGGAGCAGGCCGGCCCCGCGTGAGGGGTGCGGGGCCGGCCGGGGGCCATCCCCGCGGGTGCGGGGAGCAGGGAGCTGAAGTTCGCCGACTTCGACGTGCCGGGGGGCCATCCCCGCGGGTGCGGGGAGCAGGAGTACACAGCCACCCAGATCCGGACCATCGAGGGGCCATCCCCGCGGGTGCGGGGAGCAGGCCATCCGTGCCGAGGGCGATGATGGCGAGCGGGGGCCATCCCCGCGGGTGCGGGGAGCAGTCGCGGCCGTCCGCCAGTTCAACACCGACCACGGGGCCATCCCCGCGGGTGCGGGGAGCAGCCTGCGCAAACACCTTGACTTGCGCCCTAAAAGGGGCCATCCCCGCGGGTGCGGGGAGCAGCGATGTCTGGGCAGGGATCTGATGGTGATGTCGGGGCCATCCCCGCGGGTGCGGGGAGCAGGGCTGGGAGGAAAGGGCGCTGGCGACCGAGCCGGGGCCATCCCCGCGGGTGCGGGGAGCAGGGTCCCGGCCAAGCTGCGAGCGGCCGGAACCAGGGGCCATCCCCGCGGGTGCGGGGAGCAGATCGTGTGGGCGTCCTACTCCATGTGGGCGGGGGGGCCATCCCCGCGGGTGCGGGGAGCAGTACTTCCTCACCGGTGTCGTGGGCCGGGAGGGGGGGCCATCCCCGCGGGTGCGGGGAGCAGAGCCGCGCACTGGACCTGCACCGCGCCGACGCGGGGCCATCCCCGCGGGTGCGGGGAGCAGTGTCGGGCTCGGGCGGGGCGGGGGTGCGGGTCTGGGCCATCCCCGCGGGTGCGGGGAGCAGACTGCGTGACCTGCGGGTTTACGGCGCAGGTCCCATGGTTTTCACCACTTTCATCGAGTCCGGCAAAAAGGACACCACGCCCCTCGCCTCTCTGTCATAAAGGCCTGACCGAAGGCTTGATCCTAGAGTCGTCCCTGTTCCGACGTCTGCTGTTTGTTCCGAATGACTCCGCACCGGGCCGACGTCTCCTCCCGGCAAGTCACAGGACCGGGACGTCCTGCGGTGGATGAACCAGGCCCTGCTGTCCACCGCACGGTGCCTGGTCGCTGCCGAGCTGGCCGGACACCTGGAGTCGTGTGCCTGTCAGGGTCTCGGTAGCGGCAGGTCTGGCAGGTGCGGGTGCCGCAGATGCTGTCCGCCGTCGTAGACATGCAGCGTGAACGTCTCCGGCCCCGGTCGGCCCGCCTCGTCGTATGCGGACAGCACACGCTCGATCCGCTCCCACACCCGCACAGGCCCGCCCTCGCGTACTTCCCACCGGCCTTCGACAAGGGTGAGGGTGGCGGCGGAGCCGGAGACGACGTCGATCAGGTGCACTACCTCGCCCACCGTGGTCATCTGCACGTCCGGCACGGCGCACTGGGCAAGGAACCGCAAATGGAATGCTTCCTCGCTCGCGGCTGTGATCCGCTCCGGGGAGTGCCGAGCTGCCCGGCCCGTCTTTGAGAGTCCTGCGGCCCAGTGGGCGGGGTTGCCAAATGCCGGTGCCGCGTGGGTGCGGGCGGACATGAAAGACACCGTACCGCCCAGCAGTTGGCCTTCCGCGGTGCCGTCCTCGCCGACGGTGAGCAGGACGCGGGCGTACCCGTAGAGCCACCCTGAGAGGGTGAGCAGGATCTTTCCGCCCGGCCGGGTCTGGCCAAGCAGGGCGGGCGGGACGGCACGGAAGGAGCAGGCGGCCACGATCCGGTCGAAGGGCGACTCCGGCCAGTAGCCGTACAGGCCGTCCGCCACCGCCAGGGTGGGGGTGTACCCGCAGGAGTACAGGGCGTTGGCCGCCTGCTCCAGCCGGTGCGGGTCGACCTCGATCGAGGTGACGTCGGCCGACCCAAGACGCTCGCAGGCCAGTGCGGTGGAGTAACCGGTGCCGGTGCCGATCTCCAGCACCGTGTGCCCTTCCTGCACGTCGGCGTCGGCCCACATCCGGACGACGAGCGACGGCAACGTGGACGACGAGGTGGGTGCCCCGCCGTGCCGTACTCGGGGGTTCTTCCAGTCCGGCTCGTCACCGTCGAACTGCGTGATGAGCGTTGTGTCGGAGTACGCGGCGGCCAGCCACCGGCCGTAGTCGGTCTCGGCGGTGACCGGCTCCCACACCGTCAGGCCCTGCCCGTTGCGTTCGCCGGCGGGCAGGTAGAAGCCCGGTACGAACCTGTGCCGGGGCACCGTCTCCACAGCTGCCCGCCAACCGGGATCGGTAAGGAAGCCGTCCTCGGCGAGGTCCTTCGCCATCGCCTCACGCAGCCGCTCGGCGTCGGTGTCCGGGTCGGCGGGCATCATCGCGCTCCGCCTCCTTTCGTGCTCGTGCTCAGGATGTCGGCGAACGCCTCGGCCATCCGCTGGGCGTCAGGCATCCAGCCCCACTGGCCGTTGGGATTGCACTCGATGAACACCCAGTCCTCCGCCGCATCGCCGTCGCCGGTCAGGGCGAAGTCGAAGCAGCCGAAGACCAGACCGAATGCGGCCAAGTAGCTGTGCAGCGCCGTCTCATACGACAGTCACCGTTCCATCCGGAGCGCCGCGGGGTTGACGCAAGGCGCACCCCTCTTCGCTGCTCTTCACTGGTGGAACGTCAACGACTGTGATTTCGCGACCTGTTGCAGTATCAACATGCTGCCCCCGAGCTGGGCAAACTCGGGGCGCAGCAGGAAACGGACCAGGTGACTACAACGTGGCCTTCCAGGCTCCGCGGGTGAGGGTGGTCGTGCCGTCCGGGGTGATGGTGACCCGGGCGCCGTAGACGGGTAGGGCACCCTCCCGGTTGAGCCGGTTGCGAATGCGTTCCAGGTCCGACCACAGCCGCCGGGGACCGCTCTGATGTACGACCGGCGACTCGAGAAACCCCGTTGCAGTGGCGCGGGCCCATGAGCCGTCGGGGTAGAGCAGCCAGACCGTGCGGGTGTCGCCGTCCTGTGTCTTGCGGTACTGAATGCCGGGAAGCTGCAGCTCGAGCATCGACATGACATCCCACGCGTCGGGCGGGTACAGCAGCGGGTACCGGCTGGTGAAGATCTCCTCTCCCTCGTCCTGGGCGGCTCCCTTCCAAATGTCGTCCGCGGGGCTGTCGTAGCTGTCGCCATGCCGGGTGGGCATGAACCCCGCCCGGTCCCACTCGATCCGGCCCACGGCGCCGCCGTCCGCGGTCTTGTCCGCGGTGAGAATCAGACCGGTGCCGGAGATCGTGGTCACGAACCGGCCACCTGTGCGGAGTGTCTTGAGCCAGGAAACCGGTATGGGCCGAACCGACACGGTGGCGACGATGCGGTCGTACTCTCCGGGCAGTGGCCCAGTGATGTCGCAGACCTCCATGCGCGGGTGTTCACCGAGCAGCGCGAGCCGGTCTGCAGCGAGCTTCACCAAGTGCTCGTCGATGTCGATGCTCGTGACGTGCTCCTCGCCGAGCCGTGCGCATGCCAGGGCGGTGCCGTAGCCCGTGCCCGTGGTGACGAGGAGCTGGTGACCGTCGCCGATCATCGCATGCCGGTACATCCGCACGACAAGGCTGGGAAGCGTCGACGACGATGTCGGCGTGCCGTCGGCCAGGACGTCACCGGTGTCGGCTCTGTCGGCGTGGTGGGTGTCGACCTGGGTGACCAGTGACTGGTCGCTGTAGGCCGCCTCCAGCCAGGCGTCGGGATCGTCCGGACCGGTGCGCAGCACCCAGCCGTGGCCCTCCTGTTCCCACCAACGGGGTACGAACTGGTGCCGGGGCACACGGGCCACGGCGTCGTGCCAGCGGGACTCCGGACGGACGACTTGGTGCGCCAGACGCCGAGCATGCGGTAGCCACTTCATCGTGCCTCTGCTCCTCTCGTCCTAGTAAGCAGGGTCACAGGCTTCCGTGTTTGCCGGGTCGCAGTCATTGGAATCCGCCGGGGTGCAGCCGGCCGTCGGCGCGAGCGGCCGTAGGATACTCGCCGCGGTGTCCGCCCAGCGCTTCCCGTTGAATACCGCGGCGAGCCCGTCCGTCTTCGCGTTCCCTGTCTCGAGGAAACGGCCCAGTACGCACGGCGTGACCGTGCCGTCGGTCATGATCGCGGCCCGACCGTCCGCGCAGCGACCGCACAGGTCCTTGGTGCTGGGGACATGCACCTGACCGCGACCGACGCTGCGAACCCGGTCGACGTTCACCGTGCGGACACCAAGGTCGAGCAGCTCCTCGCGAGCCTGTGCCGTGCGCTGTCCCTCGAACACCTCGACGATGCCCACCTGCAGAGGGATGCCGCGCCGCAGGGCCTGGACGATGTTCGCTCGGGTCGCGGCGTGCGAGCCCTTCCGGCCGGTCACCCGCTCGTGTTCCTCGGCCACATCGCTGTAGTACGAGGTTGCCAGGGACACCTTCGGGTGCTCGAACAGCTCCCAGTGCTCCGGCTTCACGCGATACAGGTTGCTGTAGACCTGCACGTCGAGCCCGCTGGCCAGAGCGTGGTGCACCAGGTGGCTGAAGTCCGGGTGCATGGTCGGCTCACCACCGATGAACTGCACTTTCCTCACCCCGATCGCGGCGGCCTCGGTGATGAGCCGCTTCCAGTCGTCGGTGGTCATGCTGCCGTGTCCCCCGGTAGGGCCGGCCTTGGCGTAGCACAGCGACGGGCAGGTGAATTGACACTTGCCGGTGATCTCCAGCTCGAGGAACTTCGGCACCGCCGGACGGGTCGGAGCCTCGGGAGCGATTGTCATGCTGTCTCTCCTTCGTCAGGTGACTTCCTTGAGACCGGCGCGGGGCGGCGCCTGGCTGTGAGGAAGCACGAGTTGGGTGTTCGGCCTGTGCCGGGGGCTATGCGGCGGCGGACAGCTCACGCTGTACCTCGTCCGGATCCATGACCTGGAAGGAGCTGAGCCGTCGGATGAGCTGTGAAGCGAGCACGGTGGGAATGTTGGGATGGTCAAAGGGCAGTGCGTGGTCCGGCCGCGCGACGACGCGCACCTGGTTGTCTGCGTCGAGGCCGTAGATGACGCCGTGGACTCCGAACAGAGGAGCGCTCCGGGCGAGAAAAACCATGGGGTTCTTCTCCAGATGCGGACAGAGCACTGCGGAAGCCCGCACATGCTTGGGACACACGGGCGGCTGGTTGGTGCAGATCGTTGGCCGTGCCGGGTCCTCGTCCTTCGGTCCGGCCAGAAAGATGAACCCGAGGGGGGTCCGCGCAGGCCCGGAGCAGACCTGGCATCGCAGGGTCCGCATCGTCATCATCTGCCGGTAGGGATGCATGAGCTTCCACTGCGGTTCGCCTGTCGGCATGCCGTGCCGGTCCACGGGATTGAACCCACAACGCGCCCAGAGCACGTTCTGCATGGGTCGGTCCCGTGGGTCCTCGTCGCGGTAGTACAAACGGGGTCCAGAGGCGTGTAAACAGATCATGAGGTTGTCCGGCGCGGCCTCTTCTCCTTTGCGCTGAGTGATGTAGGGGATCAGGCGCGGTTCGCTTGCAGGGGGCACAGAAAAGGGCTTCACTTTCGGTCTGGGTGGCTGGCTGCAGGAGGACGGAAGGGCTACCACGTCTCCTCCTCGAGGAACTTGACGGCGCTCAGTGATTCGCATGGCTCGTCGAAGGAACTGGGCCATGCGGCGCAGGTGCCCGGCAGCTCACCAGTGGTCACCGACCCTCCACAGGCAGAACGAGGGTGCACCACGCGCACGTGCCGTCCTCGGTGAATCCCCAGCGGCCACCCAGCTCCGCAACGAGGCAGTCCACCAAGAGCAGACCCCGCCCGTTCTCTGCCTCGGCGTCCGGGTGCTGCGGCTTCGGGATCGCTGAGGGTGTCCTGTCATGCACCTCGAAGCGCAGTTCGCCTGCCGTCGACATCCAGCCGCGCACGTCGAATTCGTCGCACTGCCCGTGCAGTACTGCGTTCGTGCACAGTTCCGACACCACGATCAAAAAGGCGTCCACCTGATCGCCGCGGAGCCGGCAGTGGCAACGGACCCATGCCCGGGTGACGCGCCGCACGGTTTCCACACTCGACGGCTCCGAACGGATCACCATGCCGAAGCTCGGCAGGGCGGTGTCAGCGGCCGACTGCAGAGCCTCCAACAGACTGGATCCGGTGTGACGGGGCATGGGCGCAACTCCCTGGTTTGTGCTTACGTGCACGCCCAGCAAGGGGCGACGATCAGGGTTCACCCGTCCCACATGGCCCCGCCATAGCCTGCGACATGGCCTCTTCGACACTTCCGGGCGATCGCATGGCCTCGGGGTAGCTTTGAAGTGGCTTCTGTTCACGCGATGTTGTCGGGCGAAGCGGTGGAGGTATCCCTTTCCGAGGAAGGGATCGGCTCACAAGCCGGACGATTGTGATACCGCAGACTGGGGGCGGGAATGAGAAATGAACCGAGGACATTGCTTGCGTGGCTGTGCGCTCGGGAAGGCATCTCATACCGCCGGTTCAATCAGAAGTTCACCACGCACGGTGTGCGGCTCTTCGGGAACAGCCCCAAAAACCCGACATGCGGTGAAACGCAGTTCCGGCGGTGGACAGGCGGCAAGTTACAAACGCTGCCCAGCCCCGAGGCCTGCCAGATTCTTGAGGCGATCTGGCCTCAGTACACAGCCGAGCAGTTGTTCGGGCCGCCGCCGAAGGGCGATCCTCAGGCACCCGTGTACAACCTGAAAGAGCGTGTTTGCATGACCGCAGAAGAGGCCCTCTCGGGCGCTGACGTGACCGCTTCGGCGTCCATCTCCGACAACACCATCGACGAACTGCGCGACCAGGTGCAGGCTGTGGCCCAGGGATACCACCTCATGTCACCGGCGCAGGCCTATGAAGCCACCGACCGGCTCCGTGTGGCGATCGAGCGTCAGCGAGACCGCACACAAATTCCCGTCCAACAGCAAGAGCTGATGATCTTGAACGGACAAGCCGCAGCTCTGCTGTCCGTCGCCGCGTTCAACCTGGGCTATTTCCAGCCCGCACGCAGCCTCGCCCGCGCCGCTGCGGTGTTCGGCGAGGCTGCGCGGTTCACGCCGCTCCAGGCATACGCCGATGGCACCTTGGCCTACATCGCCTACCACACCGGAAACGCAAGCGAGGCCGTGGCAAAGGCCACCCGCGCCCTGTCCTACGGCGGTCTTGGAGATATGGCCAAACGGCGCCTGCAAGCCATCATGGCCCGCGCGCACGCCCATCTCGGCGACGCTGTATCGGCCCGGCGTGCAATCCAGATTTCCGCAGAGCAAGGTCAGGACCGGTACGACGACCTTCACGATGGGGTGGGTGGAGAATTCGCCTTCCCCTCGGAGCGGCTGGCGCTGTCCACCAGCACGACCGCACTGCTCATCGGAGATGCAGAGCGGGCCGAAGCAAACGCCCAGCGCGCCCTGGATCTCCTTGCGCAGCGGCCGCAGAAAGCCCAGTCGGCTCACGTGCGGGCGGGCGCGGCCGCAGATCTCGCCTACGCCCGGCTTCTGGCCGACGATGTGGACGGCGCAACTGATGCCCTGACCCCGGTGTGGGAAGTGCCGGCAGAACACCGGCAGACGGGGATCATCGTCAGGACGGCCCGCATCGCCCGGTACTTGGCACGCCCCGTCTACCACGGAGCGGCGGTGGCCGCGTCGCTGCGGGACCAGATTGAGGAATTCAACCGGGTCTCTCCGCCGCACCGCATCGGCCCGCACGTGGGCCTCCTTGCCATCGAGGGCTGATCACAGCATCACAGCGAGGCGAGGATCTTCGCTTCCTTCTCCGGTGCGATCCCGTGTTCCGCCCACCGCGGGTGATTCACGGGACGCCCGCCCTCTACCCACCACCGCCACGTGTCCCGGATCGTGTCGGTGATCGGTCGGCACCGCAGCCCCGCCGCCACGGCGCGGCTGGAATCGACGGCCCACACCCCTGCGTGAGTGCGCCACAGGGGCAACTCTGTCCACTGCTTCACACCCTGCTCAACCAGGATCGAGGGATCGACCCAGACTGGGGCACCGGCACCGCCCGTCTCACTCAGGCAGGCTTCCAGAAAGCCGCGGAACGTGATGCCGTCGGGATGGGTGATGTTGAAGCCGCCGTGTTCAGAGCTGACAGCCTGGTCAAGGGCGAAGTGGGCCACGTCGCGCACGTCAACGGGCTGGATCCGCTGCTCGGCGGGCGCTGGGGCGAGGATACGGCCGCCCCGCTTGGCTCGCTCCAGCCACCAGGGCAGCCGACCCACGTACTCACCCGGGCCAAGGACCACCCCAGGCCGCAGAAACACCGCAGCGTCTCCGAATGCCTGCGCCACTGCACGTTCCCCGCCGGCCTTCTGGAAGCCGTACGTGGTGGGGGAGCCGTCGACTCCTGTGTACCCGAACGACTCGTCAGCGTCCGCCGGGCAGTCGAGCAGCGGGGAAGCATCGGTGAGTGGCTGATGCGGCCATCCCTGATAAACGGACACGGTGGAGATGTGCACCCAGCGGCGGGCAACCGGGCGTAGCCTGGTCGCGGCCGCCAGGACATCGCGCGGCGCGAAGTCGGAGCTCGATGTGTCGATCACGACATCCCACGGCCCATGCGTTGCCAAGCGATTGAGGTCGTCATGGTTCGTGCGGTCGCCGTGAACCGGCTTCACGCCGTCCACGTCGCGGCCGGAGTGCCCGCGGTTGAAGGTGGTGACCTCCCACCCTCTCGCCAGCGCGTTCTCCGCAATGTGCTTGCCCAGGAACCACGTTCCGCCCATGACCAGAATCCTCATGGGGGTGATCCTGCCGTGCAGGCCCGTACCGGCGGAAGAACTGACCGTGGGCGCAGGCCTACAACTTCTGCTACTTGCACAATTGCTGACGGCGCAAACCCTCTGAGGTAGCTGTGCATGACACCTTGTCAAACTGGGTCTTCTTCGCGGCCTACGACGGGCGTACGTAGACCGAGCGAAGGATGATGGTTACCCCCTTGGCCCAACAGCTGGCTTCCTCGAACTCCTAATTGACCCTGCAGACATACCAGGGTTCATCCCCGCGGGTATGGGAAGCAGGTCGTGACGATCGCAGGCATCGCGTTCGATCAGGGGACATCCCCGCGGGTGCGAGGAGCAGAAGGTTCCCGCCGATTCGGTGGGCCGTGTCGAGGGGCCATCCCCGCATGCGCGGGGAGCAGGTGATGAAGCGCCGGGACAAGACCGTCACCGAGGGGCCATCCCCGCATGCGCGGGGAGCAGAGGCGTCGAACACCTCGACGCGGCGGACGACCGGGGCCATCCCCGCATGCGCGGGGAGCAGCACGGCGACAGCCAGGTGTACCGCAACGCCCGGGGGCCATCCCCGCATGCGCGGGGAGCAGCCTCCATCACTACGTCTTCAACCTATATTTCTGGGGCCATCCCCGCATGCGCGGGGAGCAGCAGTATCCGCTAACCCATTGCGCGCGCAATGGGGGCCATCCCCGCATGCGCGGGGAGCAGATCACCTCGGCATCGGTGTTGATCTGCGGGTGGGGGCCATCCCCGCATGCGCGGGGAGCAGACTGCATGACCTGCGGGTTTACGGCACAGACCCCATGACTTTCACCAGTTTCACCGAGTCCGGCAAAAAGAACATAACACCCCTCACTTCTCTGTCATGAAGGCCTGGCCGAAGGCTTGATCCTAGAGTTGCCCCCACTCCACCGTCCGCTGTTTGTTCTGAATTGACTCCGCACCAGGCCGACGTCTCCTCCCCCGGCAGGCCTGAACCGGCACGTCCTGCGGTGGAAAGGCGGCGGGCGTCCGTGTACGGGCCGACATCGAGGTCGAGCTGGACCGGTGCCGTGCCGAAGGAGTCGTCGCCCCAGTCCCGGTGGCCTGTTCGTTCCTCGAACTCCCGGGCCTTGCGCTTGTCGACCCGCCGCTGGTGCTGGCGCAGCCACCAGTCGTTGTAGACCGCCCACGGCGTTCCCACTCCCGTGCACCCTTCTCCTACCGCCCCTTTCTGCCCCCCGTTCAGTCAAGCGTTCCGGTGTCCCGGTGGCGGCTTCCTGCGTCGATTCGGCCGACGGTCCCGGGCAGGTGGGGCCAAGGCGCCGTCTTCGGTGGTCGTGGGTGTGCCCTCCCGTCGGGTACGGACGACGGGAGGGCGGGGTCGGGGGCGCGGGTGCGCTCCTCGGCCTCCGGGGGCGCCCGGAAGCGTCCGGAGGGTTCAAGGGCAGGCGCTCATGCGCTGTACCGCTCGCGGAGTTCGACCTTGCGGACCTTGCCGGAGACCGTCATCGGGAAGGAGTCCAGGATCTCCAGCCGGCTCGGGATCTTGTAGTGGGCCAGCCGGTCCGTGCAGAAGGCCCGCAGCTCCTCCAGGCTCGGCGGGTCTGCCGGGTCCCGCGGGATGACGCAGGCCAGGACCTCCTCACCGTACGTCTCGTGCGGTACGCCGACGACCTGGACGTCGCGGATCTTCGGGTGGCCGTAGAGGAACTCCTCGATCTCACGCGGGTAGATGTTCTCGCCGCCGCGGATGATCATGTCCTTGATGCGGCCGACGATCTCGACGTAGCCGTCCTCGCGCATCACCGCCAGGTCGCCCGTGTGCATCCAGCGGCCCCGGTCGATGGCCTCGGCGGTCTTGTCGGGCTCGTTCCAGTAGCCGAGCATCACGCTGTAGCCGCGGGTGCACAACTCGCCTGCCGTGCCGCGGGGTTGGGTCACTCCGGTGGCCGGGTCGACGATCTTCACCTCGATGTGCGGCAGCACCCGGCCGACGGTGGCGGTGCGGTGCTCGAGGTCGTCGTCCATGCGGGTCTGCAGGGAGACCGGGGACGTCTCGGTCATGCCGTAGCAGATGGAGACCTCCTCCATGTGCATCTCGGTGATGACCCGTTTCATCACCTCCACCGGGCAGGGCGAGCCCGCCATGATGCCGGTGCGCAGGGAGGAGAGGTCGTACGACGCGAAGTCGGGGAGGTTCAGCTCGGCGATGAACATCGTCGGCACCCCGTACAGCGAGGTGCAGCGCTCCTGCTGCACCGCCTCCAGCGTCGCCCTGGGTTCGAAGGACGGCGCCGGGATGACCATGCACGCGCCGTGCGAGGTGGCGGCGAGGTTCCCCATCACCATGCCGAAGCAGTGATAGAACGGCACGGGGATGCAGATGCGGTCCTGCTCGGTGTAGCCGATCGTACGGCCCACCCAGTAGCCGTTGTTGAGGATGTTGTGGTGGGAGAGCGTGGCGCCCTTGGGGAAGCCCGTCGTGCCCGAGGTGTACTGGATGTTGATGGGGTCGTCGCAGGTCAAATCCGCCTGAGCGGCGGCGAGTTGATCGTCCGTTATCTCCTTCCCCGCCGTCGTCAGCGCCTCCCAGGACGCGTCGCCGATGTAGATCGTCTCCCGCAGGTCCGGGCAGGCGCCCCGCACCTGTTCGACCAGCACCCGGTAGTCGCTGCTCTTGTGGGTCTGCGAGGCGATCAGCACCGAGATGCCGGCCTGTCTCAGCACGTACTCCAGCTCGTGGGCGCGGTAGGCGGGGTTGATGTTCACCATGATCGCGCCGATGCGTGCGGTGGCGTACTGGACGAGCACCCACTCGGGACAGTTGACCGCCCAGATCCCCACCCGGTCGCCCTTGGCCACGCCCTTGGCGAGCAGTCCGCGCGCCACCTCGTCGACCGCGGCACCGAACTCGGCGTAGGTCCAGCGGCGTCCGGACGGTACGTCGACCAGCGCCTCACGGTCGCCGAACACCGCGACGGCCCGGTCGAGGTTGGCGCCGATGGTGTCGCCCAGCAGCGGGACGTCGCCGGTCCCGTGGGTGTAGGACAGGTCGCTCATCGGAAGTCCTCCTCGCGGTACTCGTTCTGCGAGCCTCGGGCGGTGGCCTCGCGCAGCTCGATCCGGCGGATCTTGCCGGAGACGGTCTTGGGCAGATCGCCGAACTCCAGCCGGCGGATGCGCTTGTAGGGGGCGAGGGTCTCCCGGGAGTGCTCGAAGAGGACCTTCGCGGTGTCGGGGCCCGGCTCCCAGCCCTCGGCGAGGACGACGTACGCCTTCGGCACCGCCAGCCGCAGCGGGTCCGGCGCGGGCACGACGGCCGCCTCGGCGACCGCCTCGTGCTCCAGCAGGGCGCTCTCCAGCTCGAAGGGGCTGATCTTGTAGTCGGAGGCCTTGAAGACGTCGTCGGACCGGCCGATGTACGTCAGGTATCCGTCCGCGTCCCGCGAGGCGACGTCCCCGGTGCGGTAGTAGCCGCCGGCCATCACCTCCGCCGTGCGGTCCGGGTCGCCGTGGTAGCCGGCCATCAGGCCGACCGGGCGCGCGGACAGGTCGAGCGCGACCTCGCCCTCGTCCGCGCCGGGCGCGCCGGAGACGGGGTCGAGGAGTTCGACGCGGTAGCCGGGGCTGGGCCGTCCCATGGAGCCGGTCTTCAGCGGCTGGCCGGGGGTGTTGGCGATCTGCACGGCGGTCTCGGTCTGCCCGAAGCCGTCCCGGATGGTCACGCCCCAGGCCCGCCGGACCTGCTCGATGACCTCGGGGTTCAGCGGCTCGCCGGCGGCCACGGCCTCGCGCGGCGGGGTGCGCAGCTGGGTCAGGTCGGCCTGGATGAGCATGCGCCACACGGTCGGCGGGGCGCAGAAGGTGGTGACGCCCGCGCGGTCCATCTCGGCCATCAGCCGGGCCGCGTCGAAGCGGCTGTAGTTGTGGACGAAGACGGTCGCCTCGGCGTTCCACGGGGCGAACAGGTTCGACCAGGCGTGCTTGGCCCAGCCGGGCGAGGAGATGTTCAGGTGCACGTCACCCGGCTTGAGGCCGATCCAGTACATGGTGGCCAGGTGCCCGATCGGGTAGGTGCTGTGGGTGTGCTCGACCAGTTTGGGGCGGGCGGTGGTGCCCGAGGTGAAGTAGAGCATCAGCGGGTCGTCGGCGCGGGTGGGGCCGTCGGGCACGAACGCGGCGGGGGCGGTGCGGGCGGCCTCGTACGGCTCCCAGCCCTCCGGATCCCGGCCCTCCGGATCCCGGCCCTCCTGCGACGGGCCGCCGACCGAGATCCGGGTGTAGGAGCCGGGGACGTCGGCGAACTTCGCGGTGTCCTCGGCGCGCACGATCACATGCCTGACACGGCCCCGTTCGACGCGGTCGCGCAGGTCGGCGGGGCCGAGCAGCGGGGTGGCGGGGATGACGACGGCGCGCAGCTTCATCGCGGCGAGCGCGGTCTCCCACAGTTCGACCTGGTTGCCGAGCATGACGAGGACGCGGTCCTCGGCGGCGACGCCGCGGTCGCGCAGCCAGTTGGCGACGCGGTTGGAGCGCTCGGCCATCTCGGCGAAGGTGAGGCGGGTCTCGGTGCCGTCCTCCTCGACGATGTGCAGGGCGGTGCGGTCGTTCCCCTCGGCGATGACGTCGAACCAGTCCAGCGCCCAGTTGAAGTACTCGGGTCGGGGCCACTCGAAGCCGGCGTATGCCGTGGCGTAGTCCTCGCGATGCTCCAGCAGGAAGTCCCGCGCACTGCGAAAGAGCTCCGTCGCCGTCGTCATCCGTCCTCCTGCTCGCTCGGTCGTTCGCCTCCGCACGCTCCGGCCGGTGCCGCCGAACCATTGCCGGGTGGCTCTGTCACATCGTGTAATCAGTGACGTGAGTCTCACCACCCCCGAACGGGGGGTGGTGCGGGAGGGCCGCGACGAAGGGGCGAGCAGGTGACGGCGGACGCATCCGGATCGGCGGAGATCCGGGCCGCGCTGGTGCGGCTGCGGCGCACGACGGGGCTGCCCGTCGCCTTCGGCGGGCTGGTCGAGCCGGGCCGGTCCTGGGTGCGGATCAGCGAGCTGACCGGTACGAGGACGCAGGCGCTGAACGCGCTCGCGGTGACCTCGGGGAACGGACTGGGCGGCAAGGCGGTGGCGCTGGGCCGCCCGTGCGCGGTGACGGACTACTCGCTCTCGCGCCGCATCAGCCACGAGTACGACGCCCCGGTCGCCGCCGAGGGGCTGCGTTCGGTGCTGGCGGTGCCGGTGGTGGTACGGCGCCGGGTGCGCGGGGTGCTGTACGGCGCGCTGCGCACGGCCCAGCCGCTGGGCGACCGCACACTGAGCGCGGCGGTGGAGGCGGCGCGGGACGTGGAGCAGGCGCTGGTGGCGCGGGAGGAGGCACAGGACCTGCTGACGGCGGCCCGGGACGAGCCCGCCTCCGGCCCCGCCTGGGAGCAGGTCCGTGAGGCCCACGCGGCCCTGCGCGCCCTGGCCCCGCGGATCACGGACCCCGGGCTGCGCGCCGAACTGCTCAGCGCCTGCGGCCTGTTGACCGCGTCCCCCGCCGCGGTGCAGGAGGTCGGCCTGACCCCGCGGGAGATCGATGTGCTGGCCTGTGTGGCCGGCGGTGCGACCAATGCCGCCGCGGCGGCCCGGCTGGGGCTGCGTCCGGAGACGGTGAAGGGCTATCTGCGCTCGGCCATGCGCAAGCTGGGCGCCCACACCCGGGGAGAGGCGGTGGCGGCGGCCCGTCGCGCGGGGGCGCTGCCGTAGAGGACTGCTGTAAAGGGACCGTAAAGGGAGGGCGCGGGGCCGCGGCGCATGGTGCGGGCCACGGCGTGGCACAGGGGCCATGGCGCACGGCGCGGGGCCTCCGGCCGGTGCCGCGATGCCTCCGGCCGGCGCCGCGGCCCTCCGGCCGGTGCCGGAGGGCGGGCGGGACGCCCGCGGGAGTACCGCCGGCGGCAGGGGAGCGGTACCGTCGAAGGACTGTACGCACGAGGGCTTGTATTCATTCAGCGGTGCTTTGAATTCGGTCACGTGTCAGCCGCTGTTATTTCCCTCACCACCTCGTCCGTCCGAAATTCAGGGCCCCGTTGCCTAGAATTTGGCCCGCACACGACACACGAGGGGAGCGGTGACCGTGCGACGGGACTTCAAGGGCCCTGCTGGCTACCGCTCCGACCTGGTCATAGGCCAGGAGGAGCCGTCCGCAGCGGCCCGCGAGCAGCTCGCGCGCGGCGGGAGTGTGCTGTTCCACGGGCCGGCCGGAATAGGAAAGTCGACCGTGCTGCGGGCATTGGCCGCGGAATACGCCCCGAAGGCCCGCACCGTGTTGCGCTGCTCCGCCACCGAGTCCGAATCCCACCTGCCCTTCCTGGCCCTGGCCGACCTCTTCGGCCTGGTCCTGGACGAGGTGTCCGGGGCGCTGCCCGCCGCCCAGCGCACCGCGCTGGAGTCGGCGCTCACCGGGCGCGGCGAGTCCACCCTGCAGCGCGACGGCCTCGCCCTGCGTCTGGCCGTGCTGTCCGCGCTGCGCGTGCTCGCCGCGAAGGGCCCGGTCCTGATGGTCGCCGACGATCTGCAGTGGCTGGACTCGGCCAGCGCCGAACTGCTCGGCTTCGCCGCCCGGCGTCTGGGCGAGACCCCCGTGCAGATGCTGTGCGCGGTGCGCACCGAGGACCGTACCGAGGACGGGGAGTACGACCGTCATCTGCGCGCCTGCCCGCCCGACACCCTCTCCGTCCGGCTGGGTCCGCTCACCCGGGCCCAGGTCTCGGCCCTGCTCGACCACCGCGGCTACACCGGCCTGCCCCGCTCCACGGTCCGCGAGATCCACCGCACCAGCGGCGGCAATCCCCTGTTCGCGCTGGAGCTGGGCCGTGCCCTGGCCGGGAATTCCACCCCGCCCCGGCCGGGCGAGCCGCTGCCGGTGCCGACCTCGCTGCGCGCCCTGGTGCTCAGCCGGCTGGAGATGCTGTCGGACGAGGCCCGCCGCACCCTGCTCGTGGCCAGCGCCGGCGCCCGCCCCACCCCCGCCCTGCTGCACGCGGCCGGCCGGACGAACGCCGAGGCGGAGTGCGCGCAGGCCGCCGAGCTCGGACTGCTGGCCACCGAACCGGAGGACCCGGCCGTACGGTTCGCGCACCCGCTGATCTCCGCCGCGCTGTACGCGGAGGCCCCCGCCCAGGAGCGGCGCGCCGCCCACGCCGCCCTGTCCACCGCGGCCTCCGACCCGATCGAGCGGGCCCGGCACCTGGCCCTGGCCACCACCGGCACGGACGCGGAGGTGGCCGCCCGGCTCGCCGAGGCCGCCGCGCTGGCCCGGGACCGCGGCGCCCCCTCGGTGGCCGCCTCGCTGGGGCTGCTCGCCGCCCGGCACACCCCGGCCGCCAGCGACCCGAGCCCGGACGTCAGACGGCTGCAGGCCGCCGAGGACGCCATCACCGCCGGTGAGGTGGATCTCGCCCGGGACATCGCCCGCGAGGTGCTGACCCGGGCCACCGTGCCCGCGCAGCGGGTGCGGGCCTGGATGGTGGTGATCGAGGCCGCCGGTCAGGCCCTCGGCGACGTGGACGCCGTCTTCCCGCAGGCGCTGGCCGACGCCGGCGACGACCCGCGGCTGCTCGCCCAGGTCCACTATCAGCTGGCCTGGCGCGGCCTGGTCGTCCAGGGCGACTTCGCCGAGGCCCGCCAGGAGGCCGCGCACGCGGCGGAGCTGGCCGCGCGCGGCGGGGACCGGCGCACCGAGCTCATGGCGCTCGCCTTCCAGGCCTCCACCGAGACCCTGATGGGCCATCCGGACGCCCCCGTCACCATCAAGCGGGCGCTGAAGGAGCCTCAGGACCCGTATGTGGCCTGCCACCACAACGGTGTCGGCTCGGCCCGTTTCCGCTGGCTGCTGATGAACGACCAGCTGGCCGAGGCCCGCTCCACCATCACCGGGCTGCTGCGCGAGGTGCGGCGGCGCGGGATGGTCGAGAGCGAGGTGCACTATCTGCGGCTGCTCGCCGAGACCGAGCTGCGCGCGGGGCACTGCGGCCGGGCCCTGGACCTGGCCCGGGAGAGTTTGCGGATGGCCCGGGACACCGGCATCGGCGAGAGCGCCTCCGCGATGCTGGCCTCCTACGCCGAGGCGTCCGGCGGCGACACCGGACGGGCGCTGGAGCTGGCCCAGGAGGCGGTCGGGCACGCCGAGGAGGACGGCGACCTGATGTACCTCTCCCGCGCCCTGGCCGCCCTGGGGTACGCCCGGTTCGTGGCCGGGGACGACCGGGCCGCCGTCGAGGCGCTGCGCCGGGTGAGCGAACTGGAGCAGGGGCTCCACATCACCGACCCGGCGCGCGGACGCTGGCACGGCGATCTCGCGGAGGCGCTGGTGCGCATCGGGGAGCCGGCCGAGGCCCAGCGTGTCATCGACGGGGCCCGTGAGCACGCGATGCGGCTCGGCCGGGAGAGCGTGCTGGCCGTCCTCGACCGGTCCGAGGCGCTGGTGCGGGCCGCCCGCGGCGACCGGGAGGGCGCCATCGCCCAGCTGACGTCCGCGCAGGACCGGCTGGCGAAGCTGGGCAACGGCCTGGAGGAGGCGCGGGCCGCGTTCGCGCTGGCCCGGCTGCGCCACCTCCCCCGGACTTCCGGGGCCGCCCGGGCAGGAGGGACCTCCGTGCCGGGGCCGGCGTCGTACGACGAGGCGGCCCGGCTGTTCCGGCGCTGCCGGGCGCTGCCCTGGCTGCGCCGGGTGGAGGAGGCGGCCACCCGTCCGGTCCGGTCCGACGGCCTGCCGGCGGCGCTGGACGGGCTCGCGGCGATGGAGCGTCAGGTGGCCGCGCTGGTCATGGAGGGCGCGACCAACCGGGAGATCGCGGCCCGGCTGTACGTCAGCGTCAAGACGGTCGAGGCGACCCTGACCCGGATCTACCGCAAGCTGGGCATCCGTTCGCGCGTCGACATCGTCCGTTTGGCGGCGGCCCGGCGCGCGAAGTGAGCGCGGCGCGGGTTGACTGGCCACGTGATCCAGTGACGTGATCCAGTGAGGACCGCCGCAGGGTGCGACCGAGGGTTTTCCCTGTCCAACTCCCTTAGGGGGTCCCCTCATTGGAGGCGGGTGCGCCCGGCCCTAGCGTAAGGGGCGTGCCGCCCGCCCGGGCGTACGGAGCCGGTGCACGGTCCCCCTCGGCACCGCCGTGCTCCTGCTCCCGCCCGCGCGCCCCCACCGGCCTGCCCCGAGGAGACGCATGCTCGGCCTCACCTGCGCCAGACCCGCCGCCGTGCTCACGGCCGGCGCCGCCGTCGCCGCGACGGCGCTGCTGACCGCCCCCTCCTCGGCCGCCGTCCCCTCGGCCACCGTTCCCCGGCCCGTCATCGGCGGCACACCGACCACGACGGACGCGTACCCGTTCGTCATGCAGCTCACGGACGTGTCCGGCAGGCAGTTCTGCGGCGGCACCCTGGTGACGTCCACGAAGGTGGTCACCGCGGCGCACTGCGTGGCCCGTGCGGTCCCGGGCGGTGTGCGCGTGGTGGGCGGGCGCACCTTCCTCGACGGGACCGACGGCACGGTCAGCGAGGTCAGCCGCATCTGGGTCGACCCGGGGTACATGAGCGCCACCGGAGGAGGCGACGTGGCCGTCCTCACCCTGAGCACCCCGATGCCGTACGCGGTGGCGAAGTACGCCTCCCCCGCCGACACCGACATGTACACGCCTGGCACCCCCGCCCGCGTCCTCGGCTGGGGCACCACCGCCGTGAACGGCCCCTCCTCCAACCAGCTGCGGACCGCGACGGTGCCCATCGTGTCCGACGCGGAGTGCCACAGCGCCTACGGCTCCGACTTCATCGCGAGCGACATGGTGTGCGCCGGACACCCCTCCGGCGGCGTCGACACCTGCCAGGGCGACAGCGGCGGTCCCCTGCTCGTCGGGGGCGTCCTGGCAGGGATCACTTCCTGGGGCATCGGCTGCGCCGAGGCGGGCTACCCCGGTGTCTACACCCGGATGACCGCCTTCTCCGACCATGTGACCGCGCAGCTCGACCCCTGAGCCGCGCCCCACGAAGACCGGGGGGCGCTGCGAGCCTCCACGAGCGGCCCGCAGCGCCCCCTTTCCAATGCGCTGTTCCCCGATGTGCTGTTCCCTTCCCCTGTGTTCACTCCTTGTGACGCTCGTTCCCTGGCTCGTTCCCCGCGCCCGCCGGACTGCCGAGGACGGCGGAGGGTGCCCGCGGGCCGGCCGGTCCGGGTCAGTTGCGGCGGGCGCGCAGGCGGCGGGTGACGACCAGGAGGTCCACGACGGCTGTCAGGGCCAGGGCCGCGCAGATGCCGGCGAGGGTGGCGAGGGCCGTGGGGCCGGGGCTGTCCTGGGGGCCGGAGTCGGCGGACCAGGTGGCGAACAGGACCGTTGCGGCGAGGAAGAGCGGGAAGAAGACCGCGCTCAGCACAAGACGCAGATGGAGGGGGCTGCGGGCGGTGCGGGGCTCGGTTCCGGTGCGGCGGCGTTCGTCGTACACGGGTCTCCTCGTCTCAGTGCGGTCGTCTCAGTGCGGTCGTCTCGATGCAGTCGTCTCGATGCAGCGGAACCGGGCCCTCGGAGGTCAGGTCCTCAGTGGTTCGGGTCCGCCCTGCTGATGTCCGACAGGGCGGAGTGCGGGTCCTCGGCGGTGGCGAGGTCGCCGAGGCTCACCATGCCGACGGGACAGCCGCCGCGTTCGACGACGGGCAGCCGGCGCACGGCGTGCTGGCGCATCAGTTCGACCGCGCGGTCGGTGGTGTCGTCGGGGCCCAGGGTGACCACCGGGGGCCGGGTGCAGACCGAGCCGGCGGTCGTGGTGTGCGGGTCGCGGCCCTCGGCCACGGCCCGGATCACGATGTCCCGGTCGGTGAGCAGACCGAACAGATCGCAGTCGTAGACCACCAGGACGTCGCCGACGTTCTGCTCGCGCATCACACGGGCCGCGCGTTCCAGCGTGGTCATCGGCTCGACGGCCACCGCGCCGGGCGACATCACATCGCGTACTCGCCGGGTCATGAGCACCTCCCGGACCGGCTCCGCGGGACTCCGCGGGCTGCGGACACTCCGGCTGTCCGCCGCGTAGCCAGAACCGGCGGTCCCAAACGGGGTCGCCTGCCAGCCCGTCCAGTGGTGGACGGCGACCGAGATCACCGGGCCGTGCGGCGGGGCGTCGCGGTACTGCGGGTACTTGCGCAGCAGCCGGGCGAGCGCGGTGCCGTACTCCACCGCCGTGGACTCGTCCGCCGCGTCGGGCGGCACGATCCGGGCGCGGCCGTCGGCACGGACCCACCACAGGCGGTCCCAGTCCTCGGTGTAGTCGTCCGCCAGCAGGGACACGGACGGGTTGGCCCCGATGTCGCGCAGACGTGCGAGACGGGTCGTGGTCTTGGGTTTGCGGTCGACGGCCGTCACGATGCCGTTGTCGCCGAGGGCCGCGAACACCACCGGCACCTGGTGCGGACGGCCCGCCCTGTCCACCGTGGCCAGCCTCGCCACCCGGGCGGCCCAGAACCGCCGGCGCGCCTCGTCGGGGTCCATGCGGGGCACGGGCCTCTCCTCTCCGTGGTCACGGTGGCCACGTGGCCGGTGGTACGCCGCAGCGGCACGGGCCGGTGATGCGCCGCAGTGGCGTGTCTCAGTGGTGTGTCCCAGCCGTGGGTCTCAGTGGCGTGTCCCAGCGGCGTGTCCCAGCGGTGGGTCTCAGTGGGGCGTCAGCGCCCGCACGACCTCGTCGTCCGTCAGCTGCTCGAAGTCGTCGTACCAGACGCCCACGGCGGTGAAGGACGACGGCTGGTGGAGGCAGACCACCTCGTCGGCCTCCTCGCCCAGTGCCTCGACCGCGTCGGGCGCGCCGACGGGGACGGCGAGGACGGTGCGGGCGGGGCCCCGGCTCCGTACATGGCGCAGGGCGGCACGGGCGGTGGAGCCGGTGGCCAGGCCGTCGTCGACGACGATCGCGGTACGGCCGTGCAGGTCCGGGGCGGGGCGGTCGCGGCGGTAGCGCCGGGCGCGGCGGTGCAGTTCGGCCCGTTCGCGCTCCACCACGGCGGCGAGGTCGTCCTCGGTCAGGCCGAGATGGTGCAGGGCCGCCTTGTCGAGGAGCGGGGGGTCGTCCCCGGCGATCGCGCCGAGGCCGTACTCCTCCTGGAAGGGTGCGCCGATCTTGCGGACGACCACCACGTCCAGAGGGGCGTCGAGCGCCCGTGCGACCTCCTGGGCCACCGCCACACCACCGCGGGGCAGGGCCAGCACGACGGGGTCGGGCAGTGCGCCGGCCTCGTACCGGGCACGCAGCCGCTCGGCCAGTTTCCGCCCGGCCTGCGCGCGGTTCCGGAACCTCATGCGCCTTTCTCCTCCCGTCTCTCCGCCCGTCCGCCCCTCTTCTTCTCCGCTCGTTTCCTCCGTTCGACTTCTTCCTCTCTTTCTTCCTCTCTTCTTCCTCTTCCCCTTCGAGGCGTCCCCCGCGGCTTCCCGCGGCTTCCTTCGACTTTCCCCGCGTCGGGTACCCCGCCCGGGACCCTGCCGACCACACAATGAGGGCAGGGGGCCGTGACGGAGGGAGACGCATGCCGTGGCTTGCGGTTCCGCTGTGGAACCTGAGCAGTGGACAGGGCCTGCGTCAGCTCGCCGAACTGGGTCTCGCACTGCTGCTGTCGAGTCTGATCGGCTGGGAGCGGGAGGCGAAGCAGAAGAGTGCGGGCCTGCGCACCCACACCCTGGTCGGGGTCGCGAGCGCGCTGATGATGGAGGTGTCCCAGTACGGGTTCACCGGCGCGCTCGGCCTGGAGAACACCTCGTTCGACCCTTCCCGGGTGGCCTCGCAGATCGTCTCCGGCATCGGTTTCATCGGCGGCGGTCTGATCTTCGTACGGCGGGACGCGGTGCGTGGGCTGACCACCGCCGCCACCGTCTGGCTGACCTGCGCGGTGGGCATGGCCTGCGGGGGCGGCCTGCCGGTCCTGGCGCTGGCGACCACCTTGCTGCACTTCGTGGTCGTCCGCGGCTACCCCCGGCTGCCGGGCCGGCTCTCCCCCGGCTCCGCGTCCGCCACGGTCGAGGTGCGGCTGACGTATCTGACGGGCCGGGCCCTGCTGCCGCGGCTGCTGGAGGTGTGCACCCGGCTCGGCTTCCGCATTCTGCAGGTCAGGGTGGAGCAGCCGCCCCGCCGCACGGACCAGGTCGCTCAGGTGCTGCTGCGGCTGGAGGGCACCGCCGAGACCGGGCATCTGGCGTCCGAGCTGTTCCATCACGACGGGGTCGTCGACGTCGACCTGTTCCTGGAGAGCGGCGAGCGGCTGGACGAGTGACAGGCGAGTGCCAGGCGAGTGCCAGGGGTGGGTGATTGGCCCGCCGTCGTCCGGGCACTCGGGGCGTACTGTGCACCAGGAACAGCGGCAGTCACGGATTCTGCTCACAGGATGGTTCAGCTTCCCGGACGGTGAGGCGACCGCCGGGGACGTCCTGGCGCTGCACCGCGTCGAGGAGGTGCTGCGGCGGGCGGGGCTCGAGTACGACGTCGCGTGGAGCCCCGGTTTCCGGCCCGACGCCCTGCATCTGGACGCCGCCGCGCATGTGCCGTACGGGTGGCTGGTGTTCGTGTGCGGTCCGCTGCACGGACCGCAGATCGAGGAGCTGCACCGCCGGTTCGCGCACTGTGTGCGGATCGCGGTGGGCGCCTCGGTGATCGATCCCGACAGTGCGGCCGTCACCGGCTTCGACCACGTCATCGCCCGCGACGCTCCGGGGGCCGGGGCCGCCCTCGACCTGGCCGCCCATGCCCCCGCGCCGCCGGCACGGCCGGTCGTCGGCGTGGTGCTCACCCACGGGCAGCACGAGTACGGGCAGGCGCGCCGGCACGATGTGGTGGCCAAGGAGGTGACCGGCTGGCTGCACGGCAAGGACTGCGCACGGCTGGAGCTGGAGACACGGCTCGACGCCCACGACTGGCGGCTGTGCGCCACACCCGCGCAGCTTCAGTCCGTGCTGGTCCGTCTGGACCTGCTGGTCACCGACCGGCTGCACGGGCTGGTGCTCGCGCTGCGCGCCGGTACGCCCGCGCTGACCGTGGACCCGGTCGAGGGCGGCGCGAAGGTGACCGCGCAGGCGCGTGCCTGCGACTGGCCCGCGCTGGTGCCCGCCGAACGGCTGGACGCGGCCGAGCTGGACCGCTGGTGGCAGTGGTGTCTGACCTCGGGCAGGGTGGCCGCACGGCGGATCCGGGACGCGTTCGCGGGCGGCGACGGACGGGACGGCGCCGAGGAACTGGTGGCGGTGCTGCGGCAAAGCCGCGCCGGTTAGTGCCCGATGCGTCGGGGGCACCCGGATGAGGAACGTCAGGCAGGCAGGTCGGTCCCCCATCAGGAGCAGCCTCCGTAGGAGCACCCCGTAGGAGCAACTGTGTCGACACGCCGACTTTCTGATCATGAGAAGCGGATCCTGAACGAGATAGAGCGCGCCCTGAGCCGCGACCGCCGTCTGGTGCGGCGGCTGCGGCGGCAGCAAAGGAGCCGGTGGCGGGCGTTCCTCTCCCGGATCGTGTCGTACTCGCCCCGGGTGTGGACCGTGGGGGTGCTGCTGGCGCTCTCCATGGTCCTGCTGACGGCCGGGATCGTCACCTCGGTGCCGGTCGTGATCTGGGCCTTCGCCGTGATGTGGCCGGTGGCGTTGTTCGCCGTCCTCCGGCTGCTGTGCCGGTGGACGGAACCCTGACGCGCACCTCGTAAGAGGTACGCGCACGCGCAAGCCGGCCGCGGAGCACGTCCGGCCGCCGACCGGTGCCGGAACCGGCGGACGCCGGCGCCCTGTTCGGCGGGCAGGACCCGGTGCCGGGCGGCACACCCGGTGAAGTGCGCGCCGGGGCGCCCGCGACGGGGCGGCTCCGGCGTCGGCAGGGGCGCGGGGATACGGCCATAGGGGTGACTCGGGGGTGAACGCGCGGCTGGGTGGGGCCGGGTGCCTACGATCGTCCTGTGGTCGTCTTCTCCCTCGAACGCACTGCGCCGCTGCCCATCGACGAGGCGTGGCGTCGGGTCACGCGGTGGTCGCGGCATGCCGAGAGGATCCCGCTGACCCGCATCACCAAGGTCGCGCCCACGCCGACCCGGGTGGGCACGGTGTTCGTGGCCCGTTCGGGAATCGGCCCCCTGGGCTTCGACGACCTGATGGAGGTCACCGTCTGGCGCCCGCCGGCCGACGGGGAGCCGGGGCTGTGCCGGCTGGAGAAGCGGGGGCGCGTGGTGCGGGGGTGGGCCGAGCTCGAGGTCCGGCCCGGGCCCGGAGGGCGTACACGGGTGGAGTGGCGGGAGGAACTGCGCGTCCGCTTTCTGCCCGACCTGTTCGACGGGGTGCTGCGGCAGGGGGCGCTCACGGTGTTCGGGCGGGCGCTGAACCACTTGCTCAGGCAGCCCTGACGGGGTGTCGGGCCGCCGCACCCGTGCCGCCCGCCGACGCGACCGCTCGTGAGGGCGGCCGTCGGCGCACCTGAAGCACCTGAAGCACCTGAAGCACCTGAACACCGTCGGCGCATCTGAACACGTCGACGGGACGGCCGGTACGGCAAGGGCGTGCTCGCCCCCGGCGTCGTGCGCATCCTTCCGCCGGTGAGGCCAAGAGGCGAGGTCAAGGGCATCCGTGGCCGACTCTCTTCCCCCTCGCCGTCCGTTCCTCCCGCATGCGTCCCCCGTTCGTCCTGCGGCGGAGCCGGTGCGCGGCTGCTGTTCCCGCAGCGTCGGCCGCAGAAGGCATGAAGGATTTGGCTGGCCAGAGCAGTCATCTTGTAGATTCATATGAAACATAGGGAAGAAGGCCGTCAGCGACCCCCTCGGGTTTCCTCCGCGACGGCGGGCACGGCCCCAGGAAGCTTTCGAGACACAGAACGGCGGCGACGAGAATGCGGCTGCGCGCACTGCTGGAGACCGACGCGCTGGGCCTGAAGCTGCTCGGCGGGGAGGAGGAGCTGGACCGCACCGTGCGGGGGGTCATGACCACCGACCTGCGCGATCCCAGCCGTTATCTCTCCGGTGGCGAGCTGGTGCTCTCCGGGCTCGCCTGGCGCCGGAGCCCCGCCGACTCCGAGCCGTTCGTGCGGATCCTGGTGCAGGCCGGTGTGGCCGCCCTGGCGGCCGGCACGGCCGAGCTGGGCGAGGTGCCGGACGACCTGGTGGTGGCCTGCGCCCGGCACCGGCTGCCGCTGTTCGCGGTGCACGAGTCGGTGGCGTTCGCGACGGTCACCGAGCACGTCGTACGGCAGGTCTCGAGCGAGCGCGCCGGCGATCTCGCGGCCGTGGTGGAGCGGCACCGCAGGATGATGACCTCCGGCCCGGCGGGCGGCGGCCCGGACGCGGTGCTCGACCTGCTGTACTCCGACCTGGACCTGCGGGCCTGGCTGCTCTCCCCCGTCGGCCGGCTGATCGCCGGCCCCAAGGAGGCGGGCCCGGCGCCGTCCGCCCCCACCTGCGTCCGGCTCGCCGGCGAGCACCTGGCGGCCGGCCGCACCGGTCACCCCGGCCCCCACCGGGTGACGCTGGACTCGACGACGTACTCCCTGTTCCCCATCCGCAGCACCGGCCGCCCCCCGCACGACGCCCAGGACGCGGCACAGGACGCGGCACAGGACGCGCGGGAGACGACGCTGTCGGACTGGGTGCTGGCCGTGGAGGCGGACGCGGGCGACTGGTCGGAGGAACGGCTGGACCTGCTCCAGGGCGTGACCCAGCTGATCGCGGTGGAGCGGGACCGCCGGGACGCGGCCCGTACGGTGCGCCGGCGGCTCGCCCAGGAGGTGGTGGAGCTGGTGCAGTCGAGCGCGCCGCCCGCCGAGATCGCCGCACGGCTGCGGGTCGCGGCGCCGGTGCTGCTGCCCGGGCTCGGGACGGCTCCGCACTGGCAGGTGGTGGTGGCCCGGGTCGAGTGGGACGGCGGACAGGCCGAGGGCGGGCAGGCCGTCCAGTCCCTGCTGGAGGAGATCCTGGTCGCCCCGGACAGCACGGGCCCCGAACCCTCCGACCGGATAGCGGTCGCCCACACGGGCGATGAGGCGGTCGCGCTGGTCCCGCTCCCGGCCGTCCCGACGGGGGACGACGGCGCCGAGACGGGCCTTCTCGCCGAAGCGCTCCTGGAGACCGTACGGGAGCCGCTGTCGGCCGGTCTGGACGGCGACGGGCGGCTCACGCTCGGGGTCAGCGCGGCCGTGCACTCGGCGGAGGGGCTGCGCGGGGCGCTGGAGGAGGCACGGCACGCCCGGCGGGTGGCGGCGGCGCGCCCGGGGCGTGTCTGCGCGGCCGGCCACCAGGAGCTGGCCTCCCACGTCCTGCTGCTGCCCTTCGTCCCGGACGACGTGCGCCGTGCCTTCACCGCGCGGCTGCTGGATCCGCTGCGGGAGTACGACCGCCGGCACCGCGCCGAGCTGATCCCCACGCTGGAGGCGTTCCTCGACTGCGACGGCTCCTGGACGCGCTGCGCCTCCCGGCTCCATCTGCACGTCAACACACTGCGCTACCGGATCGGGCGGATCGAGCAGTTGACGGGGCGTGACCTGTCGCGGCTGGAGGACAAGCTGGACTTCTTCCTCGCGCTGCGCATGAGCTGAGCACCGGCGCACGGCGAGCGGTGTGCGCCGTGCGCGGGGCATTGTCCGCCGACTTTGTGAATTCTTTCACCCGCCCTCTTGGCCGGGCCGCGGATTTCGTGCTGAGATGCCGCCACCACTCAAGGCTCGATGGCGTGCACGGGAGGGCAATGTGGCGCATACCGCCATGTCTGGTAAAGGAACCGCAGCTGACGATCCACTCCAGACCGCGGTATGGCGGCTGCGCTCACGCGCATGCTGGGCCGACGCGGCAGCACTGATCGAACCGGCCACCGCCGCCGCGGCGCTGCAGCGGACGGAGCTGCTGGTCGAGCGGTGTCTGTACACCGAGACGGGCTGGGAGGAGGCGGAGGACGCGCTGCGCACCGCCGAGGCGCTGGCCCACACCGACGAGGAGCGGGGGGCGGCCGCCTGTGAGCGCGGGTACCTCGCCTACTCGGCCACGCTGCACGGCG
The DNA here is from genome assembly GCF_039525155.1 of Streptomyces thermoalcalitolerans. Classification (NCBI taxonomy): domain Bacteria; kingdom Bacillati; phylum Actinomycetota; class Actinomycetes; order Kitasatosporales; family Streptomycetaceae; genus Streptomyces; species Streptomyces thermoalcalitolerans. The sequence continues at coordinate 70,579 of NZ_BAAAHG010000018.1, forward strand.
TACGGGACCGGGCGGACGAGGCACGGGCCGCGCTCGGCCGGGCGGCCGCCCTGATTCCGCCCGGGAGTCCGAGGCGGGCCCTGCTGGACTTCCGGCGCGGACTGATCGCCGAGAACCTCGCCCGCTCCCCGCAGGCCGCGCGTGCCGCCTACCGCCGCGCCCACGCCGGCGCCCTCGCGCAGCCGGACCGGCTTCTGCTCTCCTTCACCTGGCGTCATCTGGCCGGGCTGGCCCTGCGGGACGGCGAGCTGGCCGAGGCTCGGCACGGCTTCGCCGAGTCGCTGCGGATCCGTGAGGAGCTGGGCTACCTCGTCGGCACCGCCCCGGCGCTGGTGTCCCTCGCCGACACGGAGTCCGAACCGGAGGCGTCCCGGCTGCGCGAGGAGGCCCGGCGGCTGTTCCGGCTGCTGGGCGGCGTACCGACGTGGCTGGCCCGGCATTTGACCCCTTTACCGCCGGCGACGGAAACGGCGACGGCCTGACGCCGGGCCACCGGGACGGACGCCGGCCGCCACCGCGGGACGAGACGCACGCCCCTGCGCCGATACGGCGACGCGCACCCCTGTGCCGATACGACTGCCGACACGACTGCGCCGGGTGCCGATACGGCTGTGCCGGGTGCCGATACGACTGTGCCGGTACGGCGCCTCCCCCCGGCCCTCCGGGCGGTCCGGCACCGGGAAGGCGCGGCCGTCCGGGGGATGGGCTCACGCCGCGCCTTTGAAGTGCTCGGCCACCAGGGAGCGCACCACGTCCAGGTCCCGGGCGATCAGCGCGTCCAGCAGCGCGGTGTGCTGCGCCGCGTCGGCGACCAGCTCGGCGCGGCCGGCCCGCACCGGGCCGCCGACGAGCGGCCACTGGGCGCGGCGGTGCAGGTCCTCGGCGATCCGGACGAGCTGGTCGTTCCCGGCCAGGGAGAGCACCGCGCGGTGGAAGGCCCGGTCGGCCTCGGCGTAGGTCGCCCGGCAGCCGGAGGACGCGGCCCGCACACCGGCCTCGGCGAGCGGGCGCAGGTCGGCCCAGCGCTCGACGGGCACGGTACGGGCCAGCCGCAGCATCACCGGCACTTCGATCAGGGCCCGCACCTCGGCCAGCTCGGCCAGCTCGCGGGCGCAGCGTTCGACCACCCGGAAGCCGCGGTTGGGCACGACCTCGACGGCGCCCTCCAGCGCGAGCTGCTGCATCGCCTCGCGCACCGGGGTGGCGGACACCCCGAACCGCTCGCCGAGCGCGGGCGCCGAGTAGACCTCCCCGGGCCGCAGCTCGCCCGCGACCAGCGCGGTGCGCAGGGCCTGCAGGACCTGCCCGCGCACGGAGGAACGCCGCACGGCGGGCCGCGGCAGGGGGCTCTCGCTGTGCGTGTGCTCACCGCGGACGCCGTGCCGGCCGGCGTCCGCGGACGGGACGCCCCGCTCCCGGTACGGGTCCGCGGGGGGTGACTGCCGCGGCATGCGCGACGCCGCGCCCGGCCGGGCCTCGGGAATTCTTCCGGGAATCCGGGTGCCGGTGGAGTCCTGCGCGTCCTGCTTCACGGTCCTCCTCCGGGCTTGCGGCACTTGGGGCGCTTGGGGACATTACGGCGGCTTGTCACTCGTCCGTCAAGAACCTTAAGTGTTGCGGGCCATGGGTTCACAGTTCGTCGAAGTGAAGTAAGGTAAGGCTTACCTCTAGTCGAGCGCGAAACGGTGGTTCGGCATGCCTGTGCTCCCTTCGGCCGCAGCGGACGCGTACGCCCGTCTCAGCGAGGTCTTTCCCGGCCTCACCGTGACGGAGCTCACGGACGGCGAACCGCTTCCGGACGGCGGCGAGTGGATCCCGTCCGCCTCTCTCACGGCGGGCGGTCCGGAGCTGGACGCCTTCCTGGCCATGGACGACGCCCAGGTGCTGGAGGCGTACGGCACCCGGGCCCGTCCGGACGTCGTGGCGAGCTTCGCCCTGCACCGGTACGCCTGGCCCGTCTGCCTGCTGTTCACCCTGCCGTGGTTCCTGCACCGCAGGGTGCCCCGTCTGCCGGTGACCCACGTCTCCAGCAACCGCCGCGCCGGCCGTATCGCCGTACGTCTCGCCGGCTTCGCCTGTCTGCCCGGCGACCCGGCGGCCGCGCTGCCCGGCGCACGCGTGGTGCGCGACGAGGAGGCGCTGCGCGCCGAGGTGCGGGCGGCGATCGCCGAGCACCTGGAGCCGGTCCTGGCCGCCTTCGGCCCGCGCATGCGGCGGCGCGGCCGCGCCCTGTGGGGCATGGCGACCGACGAGACCGTCGAGAGCCTGTGGTACATCGCCCAGCTGCTCGGCGAGCAGCAGCGGGCCCGGCGGGAGCTGGAACTGCTGCTGCCGGGCGCGACCCGGCCGTACGTCGGCTCGGCCGCCTTCCGCGAGCTGACCGGGCCGAACGGCGAGTCGCTGCCCACCCGCAGCCGGGTCAGCTGCTGCATGTTCTACACCGTGCGCCCCGAGGAGACCTGCGTCACCTGTCCGCGCACCTGCGACGCCGACCGGATCACCAAACTGGCGGCTGCCGCGGCGGGCTGAGCCCGCTCCGCACGGCTTCCCGCGGTCGTGGCCCCCACGGGCCACGGCCGTTGCACACTTTCCCCGCCCCCGGCGGGAACTTTCCATGGAACCACCCTTACAGGCAGTCTTATTCGAACTCAATTTCCAACATTCAAGCGGTAGTTCGAGAATAACGCCGCCTCGGACACTCCCTTGCACCTCCTTGGCCACCTCTTGCTCCGAATCCCCCTGAGGGCCAGTGGAATTGCGCCACTATGACGGGCGTTACGCCCTATCCCAAGGCAAGGGACCCCAGATGAGACTGACCGACATATCGCTGAACTGGCTGCTTCCGGGCGCCGTACTGCTCCTGGGCATGCTGGCGGCGGTGGCGGTACTCGCGCGCGGCAAGCGCTCCGGGGAGAACGCGAGCGCGGACGACTCGTGGGAGCGCAGCGAACAGCGCCGCAGGCGCAAGGAGGTCATCTACGGAACGGCCTCCTACCTCCTCCTGTTCTGCTGTGCGGCGGTCGCCGCCGCACTCTCCTTCCATGGCCTGGTCGGCTTCGGACGGCAGAACCTCGGCCTCTCCGGCGGCTGGGAGTACCTCGTCCCGTTCGGCCTGGACGGCGCGGCGATGTTCTGCTCCGTGCTCGCCGTGCGCGAGGCCAGCCACGGCGACGCGGCACTCGGCTCACGGATCCTGGTGTGGACGTTCGCGGGCGCCGCGGCCTGGTTCAACTGGGTGCACGCGCCCAGGGGAACCGGCCACGCGGGCGCACCGCAGTTCTTCGCCGGCATGTCGCTGTCCGCGGCCGTCCTGTTCGACCGCGCGCTGAAGCAGACCCGCCGGGCCGCCCTGCGGGAACAGGGCCTCGTGCCGCGCCCGTTGCCGCAGATCCGGGTGGTCCGCTGGCTGCGGGCCCCCCGGGAGACGTACAAGGCATGGTCGCTGATGCTCCTGGAAGGCGTGCGCAGCCTGGACGAGGCGGTCGACGAGGTACGCGAGGACAAGCGGCGGAAGGACGAGGCCCGGCGGCTGCGGCGTGAGCAGCAGCGCATGGAACGAGCCCAGTTGAAGGCGATCAGCCGGGGCCACCGGGGCTTCGTCGGCCGCGGCGGCCGGCAGATGGAGACACAGGCCCTGGAGCCCGCCTCGGCCCCGGCCACCGCGGAGCCCGCCATAGGGGCGGCGGAGCCCCTGCCCGTCCGTAAGCGCCCCTCCCTGCCCGTCCGCAAGGGGTCCGACACCGTCACCGTTGATCTCACCGCGGAGGACGACACCCTGGCCCTGCCGCGTCTGGACTCCCTGGAGCGCAAACTCAAGGACCTTGAGCAGCAGTTCGGGTAGGCCCTGTCGAGCGGATCAGGCCCCGGTCCCGGATCGGTGAACGGGTGTGGGGGCGCGGCCGCACGGCCGCGCCCCCACACCCGTCTCACGCGGCGTCCGCGCCCAGTTCGAACCACACCGACTTGCCGACCTCATGCGTGTGCACGCCCCAGGCGTCCGCGAGGGACTGCACCAGGAACAGCCCCCGGCCGCCGGTGTCGTCATCGCCGCCGGGCGCCCGGACCCTGGGCCTGCGGTCGACGAAGTCCCGTACCTCCACGCGCAGTCCACGCGATGACACCGTGGCCGTCAGGACGGCGTCGTCGTCGGTGTGCACCAGTGCGTTGGTGAGCAGCTCGCTCGTGAGCAGCTCCGCGACCTCCGACGTCCCGGGCCTGCCCCAGTGGCGCAGCAGCTCGCGCAGGGCCCGGCGTGTCTCGGGCACCGCCTTCAGATCGGCCCGCCCCAGTCTGCGCCTGAGCTGGAGCGGCGAACGCCGTTCCCTGAAGTCGTTCTCCCGTCCCCCCGCCGCCGGAGCCGAGAAGGCCCCGACCACGATGGGGCCGCCCCCTCCTGTGTGCCTCTTCATGGCCCCCCGTCCGCGTGTCGACGTCGGTTTCCCTCCAGCTCGAACACGTTTCACGGAGATCCTTGCCCGAAGGGGCACGCGCCAGTCATGCCGCACGTTCAACGGCCGCGTGTTCGGACATCAATCGGCGAACTTGGCCGAAGTGCGACGCTTCCGAAGGCCGGCGCTCACCTTCCTTCCCTCCTTCTCCCCCTTTTTCTTCCGTCTTTTCCGCCCTTTTCCCGCCTTTCCTCCACTTCTTTTCCTGTCCCTTCCCGTCCCGGTCGAAGGCGCCTGCGGCCGGGGCACATTGCGCGGACCGTGCCTCACGCCTCCCAGACGGCCGCGAGCGTACGGTCGTCCGCGTCGCCCGCACCCCGGGCCTGGGCGTCCACCAGGAAGGCGGCCGGGTCCGGCGGAACCGGATCGGACCAGCGTCGTGCGAGACGGGCGCACAGCTCGGGCTCGCTGCGCAACGAGTCGGCCAGACCGGCGGTGCACATCAGGAGCGTGTCGCCCGGCTGAGCCAGCGAGGCCCGGAAGCGGAAGGGTTCGCGGGGCGGCTCCGGGGGCAGGTCGTGGGGGTTCGGCGGAGTGGTGATGCCGAGGTTCAGGGTGAGCCGGTCGCTCTCGGAGGCCCCGGAGGACGGCGAGCCGAAGCCGGTGACGGGTGCGCCGGACGTCTCCGTCCGGGCCACCCGGGGTTCGATGTCCTGCCACTCGCCGCCGCGCAGCCGGAACAGTCCGCCCGCGCCGACACCGAAGAAGATCCGGGTCCGGCACTCGGGGTCGGCGGGCAGAAGCAGACAGCGCAGGGTGGCCGTGTACGCATCCGGGTCGACGCCCCGTTCGACGGCGTCGACGCGGAGCCGGCCGAGGCTGCGGTCGGTGAGCCGGTGCAGCCCCGACTTCAGGTCGCCGCGCCGCGCCGCCCGTATGTCCTCGACGAGCCGCGCGTGGCTGCGGCCCACGGCCTGGGCGATCCCCTGGCACGCCCCGGCCGCCGCACGGTGCGCGCCCGGCGTGGTCCGGGCCCCGGTGGCCATCGCGACGAGCACGAGCGCCTGCTCGCCCGTCCCGAAGCGCGCGACGAGCAGGGCGTCCCGCCGCGGCTCCCCCCGGTGCCGCGCGGAATCCCCCCGGACCGAGACCGCCCGCAGGGTGCAGGTCCCGTAACCGGCTGCCTCCAGCACCGTGTCCGGCACCAGGTCACCGAGTTCCTCCGGATCGGCGAGCGGCAGGGCGATGGGCGTGGCGTCGTGGACGGGCGGGCGGGCGCCGGCGTGCTCGACGGCGGAAGAGGGGGTGGCGGAAGAAGGAGCCGGGGTGTCCCGGGGAGCCCGCGGATCCTCGGGGGCTTGTGTCCGGGGTCCTTCGGCGGAGTCCGACGTCCCGGCGTCCGGAGCCTTGGAGTCCGAGGTCCCGGCGTCCGCCGGCTCGGCGGTGTCCGACGCCGAGGTCCTGGAGGCCGGGGTGTTCCCGGGGGTGCGCCGCCACCAGGCCGGGGCGGGGAGCGGGGTTTCCGGAAGGGTTCCGGTCCCGGGGGCCGGGGCGGGGTCCTTGGACGCTGACGGCTGGTTGTCCGACGCGGTGTCCGGTGCGGTGTCCGAGGGGGGTGCGGTGCGGGGCGAGGAGACCATCGATCGTGGGTCGGGGGAAGAGAGAGGAAAAGGTCGAGAAGGTCGAGCGGACGGGGACGGGCGCTGCTGTGGGTCCGGGGGGTCCTCCAGGGTCTCGGTCGCCGAGGCGAAGCGGTCGTCCAGGGAATCGGGCGTGGCCGTGGGGCCGGTGTCCTCGGTGGAGCCGTCGTACAACTGCCCCCACCAGTCGTCCTCGTGGCCGGTGGGCCTTCCCCCCTGCTGACTCATGCCCCCAATTGTCCACTGTGGGAAGCGGATGAGAACGAGGCATCCGGAAAATCGCCGCCGGGCGGTCCCACCCCCCACGGAAGGCCGCCCGGCGGCACCGAAGCGACCCGGATCTCCGGGTCCCGATCCGAACGGCCGGAACATTGCCGTCGGACACGCCCCGCGCGCGACGGCGGGGCCGGCCCGCCCGATCCTCGGCCATCGGCGCGGGTCCCGTGTTCGCGCAGGCCACACCTCTCGGCCGGGTATTCGGTGCTTCCCCGCGCCACCTTGTCAGACCTTGTCAGAGTGACGGGGGATACAGCGATGATGTGCCGGGGCGGGTTTGTGCCGTGGCTGTTTCCCGCCACGGCGGACACACCGCGGAACGGCCATCCGGGGATCCTCGAGGGAGGACAGCGGCTGATGCTGGCAGCGATAGGCCTGGACGAGACGCACGAGTCGGCGTACCGGGCCCTGGTATCCGTGGGTGCTGCCGAAGTGCCCGACCTCGCACGGAAGTTGATGCTCAGTGAGGAGGCCACCGAGCGCGCCCTGCGCCGGCTGGAGCGGCAGGGACTCGCGGCCCAGTCCTCGGCCCGGCCCGGCCGCTGGGTGGCCGCGCCTCCCGGGGTGGCGCTGGGTGCCCTGCTCACCCAGCAGCGGCATGAGCTGGAGAAGGCGGAACTGGCGGTCGCGCTGCTCGCCGAGGAGTACCGGGCGGCTGCCGCCGAGCCCGCCGTGCACGACCTGGTCGAGGTCGTCACCGGCACCTCCGCGATCGCCCAGCGCTTCCTGCAACTCCAGCTGGGCGCCTGCGAGGAGGTGTGCGCGCTGGTCACCGGCAGCCCGATCGCCGTCTCCAGTCTGGAGAACCACGCCGAGGAGCAGGCGGTCGCCCGCGGGGTCCGCTACCGGGTGGTGCTCGAACGCGCGGTGCTCGATCTGCCGGGCGGCCTCGCGGAGCTGACCGCCGCGCTCGACCGCGACGAGGAGGTACGGGTCCTCGACACCGTGCCGACCAAGCTCGTGCTGGTCGACCGGACGCTCGCCATGGTGCCGCTCACCGTGAACACCGCGGAGCCCACCGCGCTCGTCGTGCACGCCAGCGGTCTGCTGGAGCTGCTGTACGGGCTGTTCGAGTCGGTGTGGCGGGAGGCGCTGCCGCTGTGCCTCGGGCCGTCCGGTGTCACCGAGGCGACCCCGGACGGCCCCGACGCCACCGATCTGGAAGTGCTGTCCCTGCTGCTGGCCGGTCTGACCGACGCGAGCGTCGCCAAACAGCTCGATCTGGGTCTGCGGACCGTGCAGCGCCGGGTGAAACGGCTGATGGAACTGGCCGGCGTGACCACCCGGTTGCAGCTGGGCTGGCACGCCCACGAGCGGGGCTGGGTGGTCCGGGACCGGCACGGCTGACCCGCGCCGTGCGGGCAGGCCGCAACTTACAGTGCACCCTCCAGCGTGAGCAGGCGCACCTTCTTCTCCAGTCCGGCCGCGTAGCCGGTCAGGGAGCCGTTCGTGCCGATGACGCGGTGACAGGGGCGCAGGATCAGCAGCGGGTTGGCGCCGATGGCGCCGCCGACAGCCCGTAGGGCGGCCCGGGGCGCACCGACACGGGCGGCGATCTCGCCGTACGTGGTGGTCGTTCCGTACGGCACGTCGTCGAGAGCGGACCACACCCGCTCCCGGAACGCGGTGCCGTCCGTGCGCAACGGCAGCCGGAACTCCTTGAGTTCACCGGCGAAGTAGGCCTCGAGCTGTTCCTCCGCCGCGCGGAAGGGCCCGGCGTCGTGCCGCCAGTCCGCCCGGACCTCCCGGCCGCCCTTCTGGCCGGGCAGGGAGAGGGAGGTCAGCGCACCGGAGGAGTCGGCGGTCAGCAGCAGGGGGCCGAGGGGGCTGTCGAGGCGGGTCCAGTACGTCGTCCGGACGGCCGCCCCGGTCGCGGGCGCAGTCGTGGGGTCGGTCATTGAGACTCCTTCGTGGATGCCCCGGCCTTCAGGCCGGGGTGGGGGTACCTCCCGCTTGCAGGGGAGAAACAAAGCTCCCGCGGAGCGGGGCGGGGAAAGGCGGATCGCCGCCAGGGCGATGCGGTGTCTGCGGCCACTGGCCGACACCCGTCGCTCACACGGAATCTGATACGGCGTGAGCCGTGACGCGGCAGGTCAAGCGGGCGTTCAAGTACCGCTTCTACCCCACGGACGAGCAGGCAGCGGAGCTGTCGCGCACGTTCGGCTGCGTCCGCCTCGTGTACAACAAGGCGCTTCAGGAGCGCACTCGCTCGTGGTACGGCGAGCAGCGCCGGATCTCCTACGCGCAGTCGTCGGCGATGCTGACCGAGTGGAAGAAGACCGAGGAGCTGGCCTTCCTGAACGAGGTGTCCTCTGTTCCGCTTCAGCAGGCGCTGCGCCACTTGCAGGCTGCGTTCACCAACTTCTTCGCCAAGCGGGCGAAGTACCCGCGGTTCAAGTCGAGGAAGAAGTCCCGGGCGTCGGCCGAGTACACCCGCAGCGCGTTCACCTGGCGTGACGGGAAGCTGACGCCGGCGAAGATGACGGAGCCGCTGGACATCCGCTGGTCGCGTCCCCTGCCCGACGGGGCGGAGCCGACCACGGTGACGGTGTCCCGCGACAGCGCGGGCCGCTGGTTCGTGTCCCTGCTGTGCCAGGACACCCCCGCGCCCGCACCGGCCACCACCAACGCTGTCGGCATCGACGCCGGGATCACCTCCCTGGTGACGCTGTCCACTGGGGAGAAGATCACCAACCCCCGGCACGAGCGGCGTGACCGCGCCCGCCTCGCCCGCGCGCAGCGCGCCCTGTCGCGGAAGGCGAAGGGCTCGGCCAACCGCGAGAAGGTCCGCCGCAAGGTGGCTCGCATCCACGCGCGGATCGCCGACCGGCGCCGCGACTTCCTGCACAAACTGACCACTCGGCTCGTCCGTGAGAACCAAACGGTCGTGATCGAGGACCTCACCGTCCGCAGCCTGCTGAAGAACGGCCGCCTCGCGCGCGCCGTCTCGGACGCGGCCTGGACGCAGCTGCGGTCGATGCTGGAGTACAAGTGCGCCTGGTACGGGCGCGACCTCGTCGTGATCGACCGCTTCTTTCCCAGCTCGAGGCTGTGCGGGGCCTGCGGCACGGTCCGCGAGAAGCTGCCGCTGAACGTCCGCACCTGGACGTGCGACGACTGCGGCACCACCCATGACCGCGACATCAACGCGGCACGCAACATCCTGGCCGCCGGGCTGGCGGCAGCAGCCTGTGGAGACGGTGTAAGACCTCAACGGGAGTCCTCCCGGACAAGGCGGTCGTCGGTGAAGCAGGAACCCCAGCGGGCGACCGCTGGACTCCCCCGCCTCTAGGCGAGGGAGGAAGTCAACACGGCTTCAACTCTCCTGAGACATAGAGGTGTTGCACGGCGTACGAGCGCCAGGGGCGCCAGCTGTCGGGGGCGTCCACGCCGGGCGGGGCCACATCGGGGTCGCCGAGGGCGCGGCTGCGGATGACGGCGGCCGTGGCGAGGTCCATTCCGGGCAGGGCGAGCAGCGCCCGGTGCGCGTCGTCCCGGTCGGCGCCCGGGTCCAGCCGTACGGTGCCGTCGGCGAGGGCGGCGGCCAGGGCGCCCAGGGGGCCGTCCGGCTCGGCCTCGGCGAGGACGGCCGGTTCGGGGAAGAGATGGGTCAGCGAGCCCTGGGGGGCGTCCAGCGCCTTGCCGTAGCGCCGTACCAGTTCCTCGGCCGCCGCCGGTCCCACCAGGGCCCGGACCGCCGTCTCCTGCGGGTCCGCCGAGCCCGGCGAGCGCAGCCCGGGCCGGGCGGCGACCAGGGGGGCCAGGCGTGGGTCCGCGCCGAGCCGTTCGTCGACGGCGTACGGGTCGGCGTCCAGGTCGAACAGCCGCCGCAGCCGCTGCACGGCCGTCGTCAGGTCGCGCGGGTCGGTGAGGTGGAGCCGGGCCTGAAGCCAGCCGCCGAGGCGGGCCCCGCGGCGGGTGCCGGAGCGGGCGCCGGGACGCTCGTCGACGGCGGCGGTCCCGGTGCCGTGGGGCAGGCGCAGGGTGCGCCGGTAGGTGCGCCGGCCGGGCGGCCCGCTCACCTCCTCCACACCGGGCACGGCCTCGCGCTGGAGCAGGTCGAAGACGGGACCGGCCCGGTAGGGCCCCCGGTGGGCGAGCCGCAGCGGGATGCCGGCGGCGGGCGTGGCGTCCCGGCCGCCCTTGCGGCGCGGCGCGGCTGCCCGCAGCCGGCTCGGGGTCGCCGCGTAGACGGCCCGGATCGTGTCGTTGAACTGCCGCACACTGGCGAACCCGGCCGCGAACGCGACCTGGGTGACCGGCAGCCCGGTGGTCTGCAGCAGGACGCGCGCGGTGTGCGCCCGCTGGGCGCGGGCGAGTGCCAGGGGCCCGGCGCCCAGTTCGGCGGTGAGCTGCCGCTGCACCTGCCGAGCGCTGTAGCCGAGCCGTGCGGCGAGTCCCTCGACGCCCTCCCGGTCGATCACGCCGTCGCCGATCAGCCGCATCGCCCGCCCGACGACGTCCGCGCGGACGTTCCACTCGGCGGAGCCGGGCACCGCGTCCGGCCGGCACCGCCGGCAGGCCCGGAAGCCCGCGCCCTGCGCGGCGGCGGCCGTGGGGAAAAACCGCACATGCCGCCGTTTCGGCGTCATGGCGGGGCAGCTGGGACGGCAGTAGATCCCGGTGGTCTCGACGGCGAAGAAGAACTCCCCGTCGAACCTGCCGTCCCGGCTGCGCACGGCCTCGTACCTGGCGTCCTCGTCCATCACGCTGTCCAGTCTCCGCCCCGGGACGGGGTGCCCGCTGGCGGAAATCGGACATGGCGTCCGGCGCAGACCTCGGGACCTCGGGGGGCCTGCCCGGCAGGATCCACCGGACAGGCCCCGAGAGATCCGCGAGGATCCCGAGGATCCTCCATGAGGGTCCGGTCCTCTAACGCCACCGTCCCCGCTTGATCTCCGCCGCCGCCCGGCCCTCGGCGTTCTTGCGCTTCCACTCCCGTCTGATCTCCGCCCGCAGCCGTGCGTCGGTCCGGGCGGTGATCCACTGGTTCTCGCGCAGGAGCTTGCGGTAGCTCTCCAGCCTCCGCTCGGGCAGCTCGCCGGCGTCGACGGCGGCCAGCACCGCGCACCCGGGTTCGCGGTGGTGCGCGCAGTCGTGGAACCGGCACCGCTCGGCCAGCTCCTCGATCTCCGAGAACACCTGCCCGACGCCGCTCTCGGCGTCCCACAGCCCGACCCCGCGCAGTCCGGGCGTGTCGATGAGCACGCCGCCGCCGGGGAGCGTGAACAGGTTGCGGGTGGTGGTGGTGTGCCGGCCCTTGCCGTCGGTGTCCCGGGTGGCCCGGACGGCCATCACGTCCTCGCCGAGCAGGGCGTTGGTGAGCGTGGACTTGCCGGCCCCGGACTGCCCGAGCAGCACGGACGTCCCGTCGCGGACGACGGCGGCGAGGACGTCGAGGCCGTCCCCGGTCACCGCGCTGACCGGCAGCACCTGCACGCCGGGGGCCGTGGTCTCCACGTCCTGGACGAGATACGCGAGCCCTGTCGCGTCCGGTACGAGGTCGGCCTTGGTCAGCACGACCAGCGGCTGCGCACCGGACTCCCAGGCCAGCGCCAGGAACCGTTCGACGCGGCCGAGGTCCAGGTCGACGGCGAGCGAGACGGCGACGATCGCGTGGTCGACGTTGGCGGCGAGGATCTGTCCCTCGGACCGCTTGGACGAGGTGGAGCGCACGAAGGCGGTGCGGCGCGGCAGCACCGTCCGCACATACCGGGGACTGGCGCCCTCCGGGTCGACGGCGACCCAGTCTCCCGTGCAGACGACCTTCATCGGGTCGCGGGGCACGACGAACTCCGTGTCGGCGCGCACGACGCCGGCCGGTGTGACGACATCGCACAGGCCGCGGTCGACGCGCAGGACACGTCCGGGCACGAGTCCCTGCCCGGCGTGGGGAGCGAACGCCGCCTCCCAGCCCTCGTCCCAGCCGTACGGGGCGAGGGGGTGCGGCGCGGTGGAAAGCGGGGTGGAATGCGAGGGAGAAGTCAACGGGAAACCCTTCACGAGGGCGGCCCCGGCAGCGCGTACGGCGGTGTGCGCGAGCGAGGGGTCAGCCGAGGGCCGCGGAGGTGGAGTGGATGAACGTCCGGTTGCGGGCAGGGCCCGTCGCAAGGACAGCCATCGGTCACACCTCCCTCTCTCCGCTCGACTGACGGCGGCGCCCGGGCAGCGGCCACCGTGAAGGACAGGGGTCACCTTAGGGGGACCGCACATGCGGACGCCACCGTTTTTCCCATGGCCGGTCCCAGGCCGGCACCCCGGGCCGGCGCCCCGGCGGGCGGTCCTCAGCCCTCGGTGTCCCCGAAGAGCTGCTGCAGTGAGCTGCACGCCCCGTCGAGGTGGGCCCGCATACGGCGGATCGCCTCCTCGGCGTCCCCGGCGCGCAGCGCCTCCAGGATCCCCCCGTGCTCGGCAACGATGCGTTCACGCCCCAGCGTGTGCCGGGTCTGCACCATGCACAGGTGCATCTCGCCCTTGATGCCCCAGTAGAGCCGGCTGAGCCGCGGGCTGCCGACCGCGTCCACCAGCGACTGGTGGAAGCCCAGGTCCGACTCGACGAAGGTGCTGTGCGGGGTGTCGGGCCCCATCCGGTCGAGATCCGCGATCGCCCGCTCGGCGGCGGCCACCGGTACCGTGCCGCGCTCGACGAGCACCCGTACGACCTGGGTCTCGAGCGGCGTGCGGACCAGGAACAGGTCGTCGACGTCGACGCGGGTGAGCTGGGGCACATAGGCCGGCTTGTTGGCGTCGCGGCGCAGCAGTCCCTCGTGAACCAGGGCGGTCACCGCACTGCGGGCGGTGGGCCGCGAGACGCCGTACTCGGTCGCGATCTCGGTCTCCGCGAGGGTCGTGCCGGGGATCAGCTGGCCGTCGAGCACACGCTCACGCAGGGATGCGGCAAGGGCTTCGACGACCGAGACGGTGGACAGCCGGATGGCGGCGTCCTGAGCCATGAACACCTCCGAGGGAAACTCCACCATTCTCGCACGCACCATGCCTTGCACGATCCATTGACAGACATGTGAGCCTGTCTGACAATCAACCAACCCCGCGCACCGGAGTGACGGGGATCACGGCAGAGCCAACAATGAGGCAAGGACGCGTCATGGCTGCTTACCAACAAGTTTTTGACCCTGTCGGGGGATCTCTCGGATGGAGCGCTCTCTTCGCCGCGCTCCCTCTGATCACGCTTTTCGTCCTGCTGGGCGGACTGCGCTGGAAGGCGTGGAAGGCGTCGCTGGTGTCCCTGGCGGTCGCTCTGGCCGTGGCGGTTCTCGCCTACTCGATGCCCGTCGGGCAGGCGGCGCTGGCCGCGAGCGAGGGCGCCGCATTTGGCTTGTTTCCGATCCTGTTCATCGTGCTGAACGCACTGTGGATCTACAAAATGACGGAGATCACCGGCTGGGACGCCGTGCTGCGCAGGGCGTTCGGGTCCCTCTCCGGCGACCAGCGGGTCCAGGCGGTGATCATCGCTTTCTGCTTCGGCGCGCTGCTCGAGGCGCTCGCCGGCTTCGGCACCCCGGTCGCCGTCTCCTCCGTGATGCTGATGGCCGTCGGGATGAGGCCCATGAAGGCGGCGGCCGTCTCCCTCGTCGCCAACACCGCTCCGGTCGCCTTCGGCGCCATCGCGGTCCCGATCACCACCCTCGGCAAGATCACCGGCATGGACGCCGCCGACCTCGGCGCCATGGTCGGACGCCAGACCCCGCTGCTCGCCCTGTTCGTGCCGCTGGTCCTGGTCTTCATGGTGGACGGCAAGCGCGGTGTGCGGCAGACCTGGCCGGTCGCCCTCGTCGGCGGGCTCGCCTTCGCCGGCGCCCAGTTCATCAGCGCCAACTACATCTCGTACGAGATCGCCGACATCGTGGCCTCCTTCGCGGGCGCCCTGGCCGTCGTGGGCATCCTGCGCGTCTGGCAGCCCAAGGAGCTCCTGACCGCGCAGGGTCCGGCCCCGGTCATCGCCGGCGGCTCCACCGCCACCGCCACGTCGGACGCGATCCTGCGGCGCCGGCAGACCGGTGAGGGCTCCGCGCTGAAGGCGTTCGCCCCGTACCTGATCATCGTGGCGCTCTTCTCCGTGGCCACCGCCGGACCGGTCAAGACCTGGCTGGAGGCGCACTCGGGCTGGAAGTTCGCCTGGCCCGGCCTGGACGTCGTCAACGCCAAGGGCGAGCCGCTGTCCGCCGTGACGTACAACTTCAACATCTTCAACGCCGGCGGCACCGTCCTGCTGGTGGCCGGTCTGCTCACCGCCGTGCTGTACGGCATCGGCATCCGGCGGACCACGGGCGCCTACGCCGACACGGTCCGGCAGTTCCGGTGGACGATCGTCACCGTGATGGCGGTGCTCGCCCTGGCCTATGTGATGAACCTGTCCGGCCAGACCGTCACCCTCGGCCTGTTCCTGGCGCAGACCGGCGGCGCGTTCGCCCTGCTCTCCCCCGTGGTCGGCTGGCTCGGTGTGGCCGTGACCGGCTCCGACACCTCCTCCAACTCCCTCTTCGGAATGCTCCAGGTCGCCGCGGCCGAGAAGACCGGCATCTCCTCCTACCTGCTCGGCGCGGCCAACACCACCGGTGGTGTGCTCGGAAAGATGATCTCCCCCCAGAACCTGGCCATCGCCGCGGCGGTCGTCGGACTCGAGGGCCGCGAGGGCGAGCTGTTCCGCAAGGTCGTCGGCTGGGGACTCGGCATGCTCGTCGTGGTCTGTGCCCTGGTCTACCTGCAGTCGACCCCGGTCCTGGACTGGATGGTGGTGCGCTGATGACCGTCAGCGTCGATCTGGCCAGGGATCTGGCCGGCATCGTGGGGGACGACCACGTCCGGACCGACGACGGCGCCCTCACCGCGTACGCCCGCGACGCCACACCGCTGTTCCACGCGCGGCCGCAGGCCGTGGTGCTGCCCGGCAGCACCGAGGAGGTCGCGGAGGTGCTCCGCTACGCCACCGCCCACGGCATCCCCGTGGTGCCGCGGGGCGCCGGCTCCAACCTGTGCGCCGGCACCGTTCCGCTGAGCGGCGGCATCGTCCTGGTCCTGACCCGGCTGAACCGGCTGCTCGAGATCAGCTCCGAGGAGCTGCTGGCCCGTGCGCAGACCGGGGTGACCACCGCCACGCTGGCGAGCGCCGCGGCCGCCAAGGGCCTGCTCTACGCTCCCGACCCGGGCAGCCACACCGTCTCCACGATCGGCGGCAATGTGGCGACCTGCGCCGGGGGGCTGCGCGGGCTGAAGTACGGCGTCACCCGCAACTACGTCCTCGGGCTCGAGGCCGTCCTGCCCACCGGCGAGATCATCCGCACCGGGGGAAGGCTGTGGAAGGACGTCGCCGGCTACGACCTGACCCGGCTGCTCACCGGCTCCGAGGGCACCCTGGCGGTGATCACCGAGGTCACCGTGGCCCTGCTCCCGGCCCCGGCCGAGACCGGTACCGGCGTGGCGTACTTCGACACCCTCGCCGACGCCTCGCGCGCGGTGACGGCCGTCATCGCCGCCGGCGTCGTCCCGGCGACCCTGGAGTTCCTCGACCGCAAGTGCATCCAGGCGGTCGAGGAGTTCGCCGGCCTCGGCCTGCGCAAGGACGCCGGTGCGCTGCTGCTGTTCGGTGACGACGGCTCGGCGGACAACGTCGAGGACAACCTGGCCAGGATCGGGAACATCTGCCAGGCGAACGGGGCGCTCGAGGTCACGCTCGCCGAGAACGTGGCCCGCGCCGAGGCCCTGCTCGCCGCCCGCCGCTGCTCCCTCCCTGCGCTGTCCCGGCTGGGTTCGCTGACGATCCTCGAGGACGCCACCGTGCCCCGGCACCGCATGGCCGCGATGGTGGACCGCATCGACAGGATCGCCGACCAGTACGACCTGCGGATCGCCACCTTCGGCCATGCCGGGGACGGCAACCTCCACCCCACCTGTGTGCTCGATCCCGACGACGACGAGGGTGCCGACCGTGCCCACCTCGCCTTCTCCGAGATCTTCGCCGCCGCGATCGAGATGGACGGCACCATCACCGGCGAACACGGCGTGGGCGCCGCCAAGCTGCCGTACCTGACCAAGCGGCTCGGGGACGACCAGGTCGCGCTGTTGCGTCGCATCAAGAAGGCCTTCGACCCCGCAGGCATCCTCAACCCCGGAAAGCTCGGATCATGACCGACCACGACACCGTGGACCACACCGGCCCGTGCGGCTCCTCCGGCGCCGAGTGCGCCGGAGGGGCCTGCGGGCCCGCCCCCGCCGGCCCCACCGGCCCTGTCCTGCCCGGCCCCTCGGCCGGGCAGGGCCGCGGGATCTTCGACAAGGAACTGCTGGACCGCTGCATCTCCTGCGGGTTCTGTCTGCCCGCCTGCCCCACCTACGCCCTCACCGGCCAGGAGACCTCCTCCCCGCGCGGGCGCATCACGCTGATGCGGGCGCTGGAGGCCGGCGACCTCGCCCCCGACGACCCCACGCTGGCCGAGGAGTCCTCGTTCTGCCTGGGCTGCCGTGCCTGCGAGACCGTGTGCCCGGCGGGCGTGCAGTACGGCCGGCTGCTGGAGCAGTGGCGCGACCACCAGTGGAGCGGCCGGAGGAGGCCGTGGATCGCCCGGGCCCTGATGATGCTGGTCTCCCGGCCGGGACTGCTGCGCCTGCAGGGACTGGTACGGCGCCATGCCCGCGGCCCGGGCGAGAAGGCCGCACCCGCGCCGTCCGCCCCGTCGTCCGCTTCCGCAACTGCTTCGGCATCCGCTTCCGCATCCGCCCCGTCGTCCGGGAAGCCGCCGGAGCCGTCGCAGCAGCCCGTGTCCCTGATGCTGGGCTGTGTGGAACGGGGCCTGTACCCCCGGGTCTCCCGTGCCGCCCGGCACCTGTGCCCGGAGGCCGACGTGCCGACCGCGCAGGGCTGCTGCGGCGCGCTGCACGCGCACAACGGTGACTCGGCGACCGGTGAGAAGCTCGCCCGCAGGCTCGGCGAACAGCTGCCGGGCACCATCCTCACCACGGCGGGCGGCTGCGCCGCGCACCTCGCGCACCACCTCGGCCGCGACCGGGTGCGGGAGCTGAGCGAGTACCTCGCCGAGAAGGGCCACCGGCCGGCCGGCCGGGTCATGGTCGACGGCCGCCGGGCGCGGGCCGCGCTGCAGGACTCCTGCCATCTGCGCAACGGGCTGGGCGTGACCCGCCCGCCCCGTGAGCTGATCGCCGAGGTCGCCGACTACGTCGAGCTGCCCAGTGCGGGAAAGTGCTGCGGCGCGGCCGGCACCTACTCGCTGCTCCGGCCGGCCGACAGCAAAAAGGTGCTGGACCCGAAGCTGAGCGAGGTGGAGGCGGCGGACGTGGACTACGTCGTGGCGGTCAATCCGGGCTGTCTGCGGCAGCTCGAGCAGGGGCTGCGCCGTGCCCGCTCCCGTGCCAAGGCCATCCATCTGGCCGAGTTCCTCGCCCTGGCGACGGAGCCGGAGCCCGGCCGGCCGGATCCCGCCTCGCGTGCTCACGGCCCGAAGGAGCCGTGAGACCCCATGCCCACGGATCACGCCTGCCAGACCGCCGCCGAGCTCGTGGCGCACAGTCTGCAGCCGCTCCGGGAGCATCTGGGCGCCTCCCCCGGTCACGGCGGCCCGGCCGACGGTGCGGCGGGACTGCTGACGTTCCTCGACGGTCTGTACGCCGAGCTGCACGGCGCCCTGACCGACTGGCACTCCACCGCCGGCGCCCGGATCCGTGATGCCCTCGGCCTGCCGCCGCCGGGCTCCGAGGGCATCGTGCCCCCCGCCCGGCCGCGGCCGTCCGGCTGGGAGGCCCTCAATCTGGTGCGGCACAGGTCGGAGGAGATCCTCACCGCGCTGTCCGTCCGGTCGCGCGGTGAGGCGGTCGGTGCGGAGGAGCTGCTCCGGAGGCTGGAGCTGGTGGAGGACGCGCTCGCCGGGGCCCTGCGCCGGCTGGGCGTGCCGGCCCAGGAGTCGGTCCACTACGCCGCCGAGCTGGCCGCCGCCACCGGCTCGCTCTTCGGCATGCGTCCCGCTCCCCGGCCCCCGGCTCCCGGCCCCCCGCCCGCTCCGGCCCGGCCGCAGCCCCCCGCGGCGCCGTTCGCGACCCTCCCGCAGATGAGCACGTGGTCGCAGGGCGGCATGCCCTGACCCGGGGATCGCCGGCGTGCGGCCCCGGCGTCCCGGCCGGCTCCCGGCCGGGACCGGCCGTACTGCCCCGGCCCCCGGCCCGGTGCCGTCCCGGACGCCGTCAGCCGATGCGTTCCCAGCCGCGGCGCGGCGGCCTGGTGCCCAGCTGCCCAGGGTCGCGGCTGCGGTAGACGATGTAGGGGCGCGTGAGGTAGCCCAGGGGGGCGGTGAGCATGTGGACCAGGCGGGTGAAGGGCCAGGCCGCGAAGAGCAGCAGCGCGCTGAGGGCGTGGAGCTGGAAGAGGAGGGGGGCGCCGCTCATCAGGTCCGCGTGCGGCTGGAGGTAGAAGATCGAACGGAACCAGGGGGAGACGGTCTCGCGGTAGTCGTAGCCGCCTCCCACCAGGTTCGCGGCGACCGTCGCGGCCAGGCCCAGCAGGATCGTGACGGTGAGCGAGAGGTACATCGCCTTGTCGTTGCGGGTGGTCGCGGAGAACACCGGGCCGACGGTGCGGCGCCGGTAGACCAGGATGGCCAGGCCGCCCACGGTGCACACCCCGGCGATCGTGCCGAGGATCACGGCCAGCAGGTGGTAGGTGTGCTCGCTCATGCCGATCGCCTCCGTCCAGCTCTTGGGAATGATCAGGCCCCCGATGTGGCCGAGCAGGACGACGAGGATGCCGAAGTGGAACAGCGGGCTGCCGATGCGCAGCAGCCGGTTCTCGTAGAGCTGGGAGGAGCGGGTGGTCCAGCCGAACTTGTCGTAGCGGTAGCGCCAGATGTGGCCCAGGACGAAGAAGGCCAGGGAGACGTACGGCAGGATCACCCACAGCAGGACGGCGCCGGGGCCGGCCCCGGCGGCCGTGGTGAGGGGCTGCGCGGGTGCGGTCATCGCGGGCCTCCTGCCGGGTCGGGCATGTACTGCGGGGGTGTGTAGGGGGCGAGCCCGACCTGTTCCTCGGGCGGCCCCTTCGCGGCGAGCCGGGCCACGGCCTGCCGCTCGTCGCCCTTGAGCGGCGGAAGGGTGGCCGAGACGGACTCCAGGACGGCCGTCCAGGGCGAGTCCTCCGCGCGCAGGGCCAGGCGGAGCAGCTCCAGCCCGGCGCGGTGCTCGGTGAGCAGACGGTGCCCGGCGGCCGGGTCCGTGCCCGCGAACTCCAGGACGACGGCGAGATGGTCGGGCAGTTCGTCGTCGCCCAGCCGCAGTCCGGCGGCGGCGTAGGTCTGCTTGAGACGGAGCAGGGCGATGCCGCGCCTGCGGGTGTCGCCGTGCGCGTAATAGGTCAGGTAGGGGCAGCAGCGCTTGCGGTGGTCGAAGGTGGCGACGTAGGCGGCGGCCAGTTCGCCGGCGGGGGTGTGCCCGGCGTGGTCGGTGAAGCAGAGCAGGGGGTCGCGGACGCGGGCCGGCAGGGCGGGGGTCACACGGCGGGCGAGGGACAGGCTCTGCGGGAACTGCTCGTCCGGGTAGGCCAGCAGCAGGGACTGCGTCTGCCAGGCGTACGGGTGCCAGGGCTCGGTGCGGGCCGCGGCCGGCTGGGGTTTCCTCCTCATGGCTTCGGCTCGACCTCCCCGTCACCGCCGTCGTCGGGCGGCCGTGGTGCGGGCCGGGGCGGGAACAGGCCCGGGGGCGTGCCCTTGCCGTCCCAGTTGAGGAGGTTGACGCGGGTCTCCTTGTCGACGGGGGCGGCCGGGGTGTCGGAGGTCTGCCGGTGGAGCAGGGCGCGGTAGTTCTCCACGGCGATGGGGGCCGCGCCGCCCGAGGTCTCCCCGAAGGGCCCGGAGCCTCCCATGCCGGGTCCGCCCTCGTAGTCCAGGCTGCACTCGGTGGCCAGCTCCTCCAGATTGTGGGCCTGTTCGGCGTGGGCGGGCGGGATGACGTACCGCTCGTCGTACTTGGCCAGCGCCAGCAGCCGGTACATGTCGTACATCCGCTCCTCGTCCATGCCGACCTGCTCGGGGATGGAGGGGTCCGGTTCCCGGCCGAGGTTGATGTCGCGCATGTAGGCGCGCATGGCCGCCAGGCGGCGCAGGACGGCGTCCACGGGGGCGGGGTCGCCCGCGGTGAACAGCTGGGCGAGGTAGCCGACGGGGATGCGCAGGGCGTCGACGGCGGCGAAGAGATTGCGGTGGTCCTCGGCGTCGTGGCCGGTGTCGCGGACGGCGTCGACGACCGGGGAGAGCGGCGGGATGTACCAGACCATGGGCAGGGTGCGGTACTCCGGGTGCAGCGGCAGTGCCACCTCGTAGGTGTTGATCAGGGCGTACACCGGGGAGCGCTGGGCGGCCTCGATCCAGTCGCGGGGGATGCCGGTCCTCTCGGCCTCGGCGACGACGCGCGGGTCGTGGGGGTCGAGGAAGACACGGCGCTGCGCCTCGTACAGGCCGGTCTCGTCCGGGGTGGAGGCGGCCTCGAGGACCCGGTCGGCGTCGTAGAGGACCAGGCCGATGTAGCGCAGCCGGCCCACGCAGGTCTCGGAGCAGACGGTGGGCAGGCCGACCTCGACGCGCGGGAAGCAGAAGGTGCACTTCTCGGCCTTGCCGGTGCGGTGGTTGAAGTAGACCTTCTTGTACGGGCATCCGGTCACGCACATCCGCCAGCCCCGGCAGCGGTCCTGGTCGACGAGGACGATGCCGTCCTCGGTGCGCTTGTAGATCGCCCCGGAGGGGCAGGAGGCGGCGCAGGACGGGTTGAGGCAGTGCTCGCAGATGCGCGGCAGATAGAACATGAACGTCTGCTCGAACTCCAGCTTGATCTTCTCGGAGATCTCGCCGAGCACGACGTCCTTCTCCCCGTGCCGGTCGGAGCCGCCGAGGTCGTCGTCCCAGTTGGCCGACCAGGAGATCTTCAGGTCCTCGCCGGTGATGAGGGACTTGGGGCGGGCGACCGGGATGTGCTCCTGGAGCGGGGCGTTGGTCAGGGTCTCGTAGTCGTAGGTCCAGGGTTCGTAGTAGTCGTCGAGCGAGGGCAGCACGGGGTTGGAGAAGATGGTGATCAGCTTCTTGAACCGGCCGCCCGCCTTCAGGGTGAGCCGGCCGCGTTTGTTCAGCTCCCAGCCGCCGCGCCACTTCTCCTGGTCCTCGTAGCGGCGGGGGTAGCCCTGGCCGGGGCGGGTCTCGACGTTGTTGAACCACACGTACTCGACGCCGGTGCGGTTGGTCCACGCCTGTTTGCAGGTGACCGAGCAGGTGTGGCAGCCGATGCACTTGTCGAGGTTCATCACCATCGCCATCTGAGCCATGAGGCGCATGTCAGTAGGTCACCTCCTGGTCGGCGCGGCGGCGGATCACCGTCACCTCGTCGCGCTGGTTGCCGGTCGGGCCGAGGTAGTTGAAGGCGTACGACAGCTGGGCGTAGCCGCCGATCAGATGGGTGGGTTTGATCAGCAGCCGGGTGAGGGAGTTGTGGATGCCGCCCCGGCGGCCGGTGGTCTCGGTGCGGGGCACGTCGATCAGCCGGTCCTGGGCGTGGTGCATGTAGACGGTGCCCTCGGGCATCCGGTGCGAGACGACCGCGCGGGCGGCGACGACGCCGTTGCGGTTGACCGCCTCGATCCAGTCGTTGTCGCGTACGCCGATCTTCTCCGCGTCCCGGGTGCTCATCCAGAGGGTGGGGCCGCCCCGGGACAGCGACAGCATGAACAGGTTGTCCTGGTACTCGGAGTGGATGGACCACTTGTTGTGCGGGGTCAGATAGCGGACGGTGATGCCGAGTTCGCCCTGCTCGCCCAGGCGGGGCTCGCCGAACAGGACGTGCATGTCCAGCGGCGGCCGGTAGACGGGGAGCTGCTCGCCCAGGGCGGCGATCCAGTCGTGGTCGAGGTAGAAGTGCTGGCGGCCGGTGAGGGTGTGCCAGGGCTTGTGGCGCTCGACGTTGACGGTGAACGGCGCATAGCGCCGGCCGCCGCTCTCGGAGCCGGACCACTCGGGGCTGGTGATGACCGGCACGGGGGCTTTCTGGGTGTCGGCGAAGGTGATCTGCCGGCCCTCGTGCTCGGCGGCCAGGTCGGCGAGCCGGGTTCCGGTGCGGGACTCCAGGGTGCGAAAGCCCTGGGTGGCCAGGTGTCCGTTGGTGGTGCCGGACAGGGCGAGGACGGTCTCGCAGGCGTGCACGTCCCGGGTGAGCGCGGGCCGTCCGGCCGCCGCTCCCCCGCGCACCGTGCCGTTCTTGTGCCGCAGGTAGTCCAGGGCGCGGTCCAGTGTGAAGGTGACGCCCTTGGTGGTCGCGCCGAGGGAGTCGAGCAGCGGGCCGAGGGCGGTCATCTTCTCGGCGATCGCCCCGTAGTCGCGTTCGACGGTGACGATCCTGGGCATGGTCCGGCCGGGCTCGGGTGCGCACTCGCCGGCCCTCCAGTCCCGTACCCGGCCGTGCGGGGTGGCCAGTTCGTCCGGGGTGTCGTGCATCAGCGGGGCGGCGACCACGTCCGTGCGCACCCCGAGGTGGGCGGCGCCGAGCCGGCTGACCTCCCGGGCCAGGGTGACGAAGGCGTCCCAGTCGGTGCGGGTCTGCCAGGGCGGGGCGATCGCCGGGTTGAAGGCATGCACATAGGGGTGCATGTCGGTGCTGGACAGGTCGTGCTTCTCGTACCAGGTGGCGGCGGGCAGCACCACGTCCGAGAAGACGGTGGTGCTGGTCATGCGGAAGTCCAGGGTCAGCAGCAGGTCCAGCTTGCCGACGGGGGCCTCCTCCCGCCACACCACGTCCCTCGGCCGGGCCCCGGGCGGTGCCTCGGCGGCGTTCACCGAGGAGTCGGTGCCCAGCAGGTGCTTGAGGAAGTACTCGTTGCCCTTCGCGGAGGAGCCGAACAGGTTGGCCCGCCAGACGGTCAAAACGCGCGGGAAGTTCTCCGGTGCGTCCGGGTCCTCGCCCGCGAAGCG
This sequence comes from Streptomyces thermoalcalitolerans, assembly GCF_039525155.1. Lineage (NCBI taxonomy): Bacteria > Bacillati > Actinomycetota > Actinomycetes > Kitasatosporales > Streptomycetaceae > Streptomyces > Streptomyces thermoalcalitolerans. Next base: position 93,847 of record NZ_BAAAHG010000018.1, read on the forward strand.
CAGCCGTCCGGCCCTCAGTTCCTCCACCACGTGCTCGGCGGCCGGGCGTCCGGCCGCCTCGGCCTCGTCGGCCAGGTCGAGCGGGTTGCGGTCGAAGGTCGGGTAGGAGGGCATCCAGCCCCTGCGCGCGGAGGCGGCGATCACGTCCGCGGTGGTCATCCCGGCGAAGGGGCCGTCCGCGCCGGGCGCCGCGAGGGTGTCGGCGGTGAAGGGGTCGTAGCGGAACTGGTCGCTGTGCAGGTACCAGTACGCCGTCTGGATCATCTGCCGGGGCGGGCGGTGCCAGTCGGAGGCGGTCGCGAGCACGGTGTAGCCGGTGAGGGGGCGGACCTTCTCCTGGCCGACGTAGTGCGCCCAGCCGCCGCCGTTGACGCCCTGGCAGCCGGTCAGCGTGGTCAGGGTGAGAAAGGCGCGGTAGATGGTGTCGGAGTGGAACCAGTGGTTGGTGCCCGCCCCCATGACGATCATCGAACGGCCGCGGGACTCCTCGGCGTTGGCGGCGAACTCCCGGGCGATCCGGGCCGCCCGGGCGGCGTCCACTCCGGTGATCGCGGCCTGCCAGGCGGGGGTGTACGGCTCCTCGGCGTCGTCGTAGGAGGCGGGCCAGCGGCCGGGCAGACCGGGGCGGGCCACGCCGTACTGGGCGAGGAGGAGGTCGTACACCGTGGTGACCGGCCGTCCCGCGATCCGCCGTACGGGCACCGAGCGCCGCAGCACGCCGGCGCTGCCGTCCGGGGCGTCGAAGCGGGGCAGCTCCACCGTCACCGGGTCCTCGTCGCCGCCCTCGGCGGACAGCAGCGGGTCGATGCCGTCCAGGTCCAGGTTCCACTTCCCCGCTCCGCTCTCGCCGAACCGGTCGCCGAGGGTGCCGTTCGGGACGACCGGGCTGCCGTCGGCGTCCAGCAGCACGGTGCGGAACGCCGCGTGCTCGGCGGCGGCCCGCTCACCGCCGAGATCGGCGGCGGTGAGGAACTTTCCGGGTGTGTACGTCCCCGGTGCGCGCTCGTCGAGCACGACCAGGAACGGCAGGTCCGTGTACCGCTTGACGTAGTCCTCGAAGTACGGGGTGCGGCGGTCGACGAAGAACTCCTTGAGCACCACATGGCCCATGGCCATGGCCAGCGCCCCGTCGGTGCCGGGCCGGGCGGGCAGCCACTCGTCGGCGAACTTGACGTTGTCCGCGTAGTCTGGGGAGACCGCCACCACCTTCTGGCCGCGGTAGCGGGCCTCGGCCATCCAGTGGGCGTCCGGGGTGCGGGTCACCGGCAGATTGGAACCCCACATGATCAGATAGCCGGCGTCCCACCAGTCCCCCGACTCGGGGACGTCCGTCTGGTCGCCGAAGACCTGCGGGGAGGCGACCGGCAGGTCCGCGTACCAGTCGTAGAAGGACAGCATCACGCCGCCGAGCAGCGCGTAGAAACGGGACCCGGCGGCGTGCGAGACCATCGACATCGCCGGGATCGGCGAGAACCCGGCCAGCCGGTCGGGGCCGTACTCCTTGATGGTGTGCACATGCGCGGCGGCGACCATCTCCACCGCCTCGTCCCAGCTCGCCCGCACCAGGCCGCCCTTGCCGCGCGCCGCCTTGTAGCGGCGGGCGCGTCCGGGGTCGGAGACGATCTCCGCCCAGGCCGCGACCGGGTCGCCGAGCCGGGCCCTGGCCTCCCGGTACATCTGCAGGAGCACGCCTCGCACATACGGGTAGCGGACCCGGGTCGGCGAGTAGGTGTACCAGGAGAACGCGGCACCGCGGGGGCAGCCGCGCGGCTCGTACTCGGGGCGGTCGGGGCCGACCGAGGGGTAGTCGGTCTGCTGGGCCTCCCAGGTGATGATGCCGTCCTTGACGTACACCTTCCACGAGCAGGAGCCGGTGCAGTTCACTCCGTGGGTGGAGCGGACCACCTTGTCGTACGACCAGCGCTCCCGGTAGAAGACGTCCGCCCGGCGGCCGCCCTTCTTGTGCAGGGTGCGCAGGTCGTCGGAGATCTCCGCCCGGGTGAAGAACCGGCGCGAGCGCACCAGCGCGTCCACCAGCTCACTGTCCAGGCCCGCCGGCCGGGCCCTGCGCGTCTCGTCCGTCACCGGACCGTTCTCCGTGGCCACCGTGCCGCTCCCTTCCGGGGCCCGCCCGTGGATGTCCACCGGGAAAAGCCGTCACCCGCATAACCTCCACCCGCATAACCTCACTAGGCAGTGCCCACACACGCAACCGCAGAGCTTTTCCCGCCGGGCGGCCCGTTCCGCGGGGGCCGGCCCGGGCCCGGGGCCCTGGATCCCCCCGGGCGTGGTTAGGGCCGATCGGCCCTAACCGCCGGCGGAGCCGCGGGAGAGGATGGACTGATGGTGCACAACGACGGCTTTCGCGCGCTGGACCGCCAGGAGTGCCTCCGACTGCTGGGCAAGGTGCCGGTCGGGCGTGTCGTGTACACGCGGCATGCCCTCCCGGCGGTGCTGCCCGTGAACTTCTCCCTGGACACGGACTCCTCCGTGCTGGTACGGACCTCGGCCCGGTCGGATCTGGTGCGCGCCGTCGACGGTGTCGTGGTCGCCTTCGAGGCCGACGAGTTCGACGCGGCGACCCGGTCCGGCTGGAGCGTGGTCGTGACCGGCCGGGCCCATGTGGTCACCGACCCCGCCGAGCACGAGCGGCTGCTGCGGACGGGCCCCGACTCGTGGATGCCCATCCAGGACAACGTCTTCATCCGGATCGAGGCCACGATGATCACGGGGCGCGAGCTCACGGACCTCCGCGCCGCGCGCTGATCCGTCCGGCGGCACGGCACCAAAGCACCAGGTTCCCGGCAGTTGGGGCCGAACGGCCCACCCGCCGGGCCCGGGTGGCCCGTGGTGGTGCGCGCCGCCGGGGCACAGGCTGGGATCAGCAGCACCCACCGCATTCCCGAGGGGGCCGGACGGCGTCCCGGAGGGGGCCGGGCGACGCCGCTCGTCGGCCGGCCGCGGCGACGGGCACGAAAGGAGCGGGAGACGATGACCTCCACCACCACGCTGGCCTCGGCCCTGCCGGCGGAGCACCGCACGCGCCTGATGTCCCTCGCCCGCGAGGTGTCCTTCCCCATCGGCACCCGCCTGTTCGAGGAGCACCGGCACGCCGACCGGTTCTGGATCATCAGGACCGGGACGGTCGCCCTCGATCTGCATGTCCCCGGCCGGCGCGCCGCCGTCATCGAGACCCTGGGCCACAACGAGCTGGTCGGCTGGTCCTGGCACTTCCCGCCGTACACCTGGCAGCTGGGCGGCGAGGCGACGAGCCCGGTGCGGGCGTACGAGTTCGACGCCGAGACCGTGCGGAGGCTCTGCGACGAGGACGCCGCGTTCGGCCGTGCGATCGCGGTGTGGGTCGGCCGGGTGGTCGCGCACCGCCTGCACGCCGCGCGTGTCCGGCTCCTGGATCTGTACGCCCCCTACGGCAGCGGCGTCAGGTGACCCCTCCCGGCCGGCGCGGAAGGCCGGCTCATGTCGCCCGCGGGTCCGGTGGGCCGGCGGGGCCCGCACGACCGACACGCGAGGAGGAGACCGTGATGGGCAGCCCGTACACCGTGAGCGACATGATGACGCGCACCGTCGTGTCCGCGGGCCGCGACACCCCGTTCAAGACCATCGTCCAGATCATGGGGCAGTGGAAGGTCAGCGCCCTTCCCGTGCTGGAGGGCGAGGGCCGGGTGGTCGGGATCGTCTCGGAGGCCGATCTGCTGCCCAAGGAGGAGTTCCGCGACAGCGACCCGGACCGGTTCACCCAGCTGCGCCGTCTGCCCGACCTGGCCAAGGCGGGCGGAATCACCGCCGCGGACGTGATGACCGCCCCGGCCGTCACCGTCCGCCCCGACGCCACCCTCGCCGAGGCCGCCCGTCTCATGGCCCTGCACCGGGTCAAGCGGCTGCCCGTCGTCGACGACAAGGGCATGCTCGAGGGTCTGATCAGCCGGAGCGACCTGCTGAAGGTCTTCCTGCGCCCGGACGAGGAGATCGCCGACGAGGTCCGCCGGGAGATCGTCGCCCGTCTCTTCCCCGCTCCGTCCGGCCCCGTGCACGTCGAGGTCCGCGACGGCGTGGTCACCCTCAGCGGTCACATCCGGGACACCTCGCTGGTCCCCGTCGCCGCCCGTCTGGTACGCGCCGTGGAGGGCGTCGTCGACGTCGAGTGCGCCCTGCTGAGCGCCGCCCTCACGGATCGGCCGGCGTGATACGGCGTCCCGTCAGGCGGGTGGGCCGGATCCGCACCCACAGCGTGCGCTCCCTGCTCGCCCACGGGGAGGAGCGGACCTGCCCCCGGAGCCGGTGGATCTCCCCGGGGTCCGTCACCGCCTCGGCGCGGCCGCGCGCGAGCACGCTCCACCCCTGGCTCATCACCTCGTCGACGCGGTCCACCTCGAAGGCGACCTCGGTGCCGACGGCCTCGGCGGGCGCCGCGTCGGGGTCGGTGCGGAAGACCAGGTCGCCGTCCACCACGTCGTAGTTCACCGGGTACACGACAGGGCCGTCCTCGGTGACCAGGGCGACGCGTCCGACGCCGTGCGTGCACAGCAGCGCCCGGCACTCGTCCTCGTCGAGCTCCACCAGCCGGGGGTGGAGCAGCGCCTGTCCCTGTCCCGGGGGGCGCTCCCAGCCGCCGCCGCGCAGCCTGTCGAGCGTGGTGCCCAGCGCGTCGGCCAGCCGCAGCAGGGCGGCCGGGCTGGGGTCGGAGGGGTACTCCTCCAGGTAGCTCAGGTACTGCGGGGACATCCGCGCCCGGCCCGCCACCTCCTCCAGGCTGAGCCCCGCACGCCTGCGGGCGGCGGCGAGGCGCCGCCCGATGTCCCCGGGGCCGCCCGCCGGGGCCCCGTCCTGGCGCGGCTCCCGGGGCCGGTCCGGCTCCTGCGGCTCGCGCCGCCGGTGCTGGACACGGGCGTCCGGACCGGGGAACACCAGCGTGACCTCGCCGGTGTCCGACCAGCGCACGTCGTACGGGGGTGTGCCGTCGTCGTGATGCAGGCCGACGATCTCGCCGTCACGCCGGGTGTCGCCGGTGGCCGGACTTTCGACGACCAGCCGGTCGCCAAGCTGAGCACGCATGGCCCTGCCTTCCCTGCCGTGCCTGGAGGGGTCCGCTCTCCAGCATCACCCGGCTCCGCGGCCCTCACCAGCCGGGCCCGGAGCCGCGCGCGGCCCGGCCGGGTCAGCGGCCCTCGCCGCGCAGCCGGTCCCGGGCCTGGGTGGCGATCACGGCGGCCTGCACGCGCCGCTCCACGCCGAGCTTGGCCAGCAGCCGGGAGATGTGGTTCTTCACCGTCTTCTCGGCCAGGTACAGCCGCTGCCCGATCTGCCGGTTGGTCAGCCCCTCGCCGATCAGGGCCAGGATCTCCCGCTCCCGGTCGGTCAGCCCGGGCAGCTCGTCCGGCTCCTCCTCCGGCTCCTGGCCGCCGCGCAGCCGGGCCATCAGCTTCGCGGTGGCGCTGGGGTCGAGCAGCGACTGGCCGCGGGCCACGGTGCGCACCGCCGAGACCAGGTCCGCGCCCTGGATCTGCTTCAGGACATAGCCGGCGGCGCCCGCCATGATCGAGTCCAGCAGTGCCTCCTCGTCGTCGAAGGAGGTCAGCATCAGACAGGCCAGCTCCGGCAGGCGGGAGCGCAGCTCACGGCAGACGGTGACGCCGTCGCCGTCGGGCAGCCGGACGTCGAGCACCGCCACGTCCGGGCGCAGCGCGGGCACGCGGACCAGGGCCTGCTCGGCGTTCGCGGCCTCGCCGACCACCTCGATGTCCGGTTCGTCGTTCAGCAGGTCGTGCACCCCGCGCCGTACCACCTCGTGGTCGTCGAGGAGGAAGACCCGGATCGGGGTTCCGGCCCCGGCCTGCTCACGGTCCGCCATCGAAATCGCTCCTTGTGCCGTTCTCGGTGTCCACCGCGATTCTTCACCCTCGGTGCACGCGGGGCCAGGGCCGGTCGGCCCCAGGGAGGCTCAGCCGTCCCAGGACCAGTCCGTGACCTCGGGCATGTCCACCCCGTGTTCCCGGATCCAGTCGTGGTGACGCAGCCGGGCGTCCTCCATGCGCTGGCGTACGGCGGCGGCGCGCACCGCGAGGCCGGGGACGCGGTCGATGACGTCCATGACCAGGCGGTAGCGGTCCAGGTCGTTGCTGACCACCATGTCGAACGGGGTGGTCGTGGTGCCGATCTCCTTGTAGCCGCGCACATGCAGATGGGGGTGGCCGGTGCGCCGGTAGGCCAGGCGGTGGATCAGCCAGGGGTAGCCGTGGTAGGCGAAGATCACCGGCTTGTCCCGGGTGAACAGGCCGTCGTACTCGAAGTCGGTCATCCCGTGGGGGTGCTCCTCGCGGGGCATCAGCCGGGCGATGTCCACGACGTTGACCACGCGCACGGCCAGTTCGGGCAGGTGCCGGCGCAGCAGCTGGGCGGCGGCCAGCACCTCCTGCGTGGGCACGTCCCCGGCGCAGGCCAGCACCACGTCCGGTTCGCGGCTGCCGTCCTCGGTGCCGGCCCAGTCCCAGATGCCGGCGCCGCGTGCGCAGTGCACCTTCGCCTCCTCCATGGAAAGCCAGTCGAAGCAGGGCTGCTTGCCGGCGACGATCACATTGACGTAGTCCCGGCTGCGCAGGACGTGGTCGGCCACGGACAGCAGGGTGTTGGCGTCCGGCGGGAAGTAGACCCGGACGGCCTCCGGGCTCTTGTTCAGGACATGATCGACGAAGCCGGGGTCCTGGTGGGAGAAGCCGTTGTGGTCCTGGCGCCACACATGCGAGGTGAGCAGGTAGTTGAGGGAGGCGATGGGGGCGCGCCAGGACAGCCGGCGGGTGGTGCGCAGCCACTTGATGTGCTGGTTGACCATCGAGTCGACGATGTGCACGAACGCCTCGTAGCAGGAGAACAGCCCGTGCCGGCCGGTGAGGAGGTAGCCCTCCAGCCAGCCCTGGCAGGTGTGCTCGGACAGGATCTCCATCACCCGGCCGTGCCGGTCGAGGTGCTCGTCCACGTCGAGGACGGCGGCCTGCCAGGCCTTGCCGCTGGCGGCGTAGACGGCCTCGAGGCGGTTGGAGGCGGTCTCGTCGGGGCCCAGGAGACGGAAGTCGCGCCGGTCGGCGGTGGCGGCCATGACGTCCTGGAGCATCCCGCCGAGGACCCGGGTCGGCTCGTGCAGGGTCGCGCCGGGCTTGTCGACCTCGACGGCGTACTTCTCCAGCGGCGGCAGCGGCAGCTCGCGCACCAGCAGTCCGCCGTTGGCGTGCGGGGTGGCGCCGAGCCGGCGCGCGCCCTCGGGGATGCAGGCCAGGACGTCGGGACGCGGGGCGCCGTGCTCGTCGAACAGCTCCTCGGGGCGGTACGAGCGCAGCCACTGCTCCAGCTGCCGCAGGTGCCCGGGGTTGTCCCGGACGGCGGCCAGCGGGACCTGGTGGGAGCGCCAGGTGCCCTCCACGGGCAGGCCGTCGACCTCGGCGGGGCCGGTCCAGCCCTTGGGGGTGCGCAGCACGATCATGGGCCAGCGGGGCCGGTCGGTGACGCCCTCGCTGCGGGCGGCGTGCTGGAGTGCGGCGATGCGGTCCAGCGCGGTGTCCATGGCCGCGGCCAGGGCGCGGTGGACGGCGGCCGGGTCGTCGCCGGCGACATGGACCGGGTCGTGGCCGTATCCCCGCAGCAGGGCGTCGAGCTCGTCCTCGGGCAGCCGGGCCGGCACCGTGGGGTTGGCGATCTTGTAGCCGTTGAGGTGCAGGATCGGCAGGACGGCGCCGTCCCCGACCGGGTCGAGGAACTTGTTGGAGTGCCAGGACGCGGCCAGCGGGCCGGTCTCCGCCTCGCCGTCGCCGATCACGCAGGCGACGAGCAGGTCCGGGTTGTCGAGCGCGGCGCCGTAGGCGTGGGAGAGCGCGTAGCCGAGCTCCCCGCCCTCGTGGATGGAGCCCGGTGTCTCGGGGGCGACGTGGCTGGGCACCCCGCCGGGGAAGGAGAACTGCTTGAACAGCCGTGCCATGCCGTGCGCGTCCCGGGTGATGTCCGGGTACGTCTCGGTGTACGAGCCCTCCAGCCAGGAGTTGGCGAGCACGGCGGGCCCGCCGTGGCCGGGGCCCCAGATGCACAGGGCGTTCAGATCACGGGCCTTGATGACCCGGTTGAGGTGGGTGTGGACGAGGTTGAGGCCGGGCGAGGTGCCCCAGTGGCCGAGCAGGCGCGGCTTGATGTGCTCCGGGCGCAGCGGCTCGGTCAGCAGCGGGTTGGCCATCAGGTAGATCTGGCCGGCGGAAAGGTAGTTCGCGGCGCGCCAGTGGGCGTCCAGCTGCGCGAGTTCCTCGTCCGTGAGTCCGGCGGGTTCCTGCTGCGTCTCGGCGGGCATCGGAAGTCCTTTCCGGGGCGGGACGGCGGTCGGAGTACCGCGTGCCGGGGGCACGCCTCCTACCCTGCTTGCCTCCCCGGGTATCCGACAGGGCCGTTCGGGTCACCCCCGGAAGCCGGACTTCCCGCGTGCGGTCAGGTGATCGCGCAGTCGTGGCCGTTCAGCGTGAAGCCGTGCGGCGCGGTGTTCCTGTCCTGCCAGGTGCCGATGAAGCCGAAGGACAGGGTGCCGCCCGCGGCGACGGACCTGTTGTAGTCGGCGGCGGCGACGGTGACGCGGGGGCCCTTCCGGACGACGTCCGCGTCCCATATCCGGGTGATCCGCTGGCCGTCGCGGAAGGACCAGGACACCTGCCAGGTGTCGAGGGCGCGGACGGTGGTGACGGTGACGACGGCCTGGAAGCCGTTCTGCCACTGGTCCGTCAGGCGGTAGCGGACCTGGCAGAGCGCCGGGGTGCTCCGGTCCGGACCGGGGGTGGCGCTCTCACGGGTCTCACCGGTCCCGCCGGCCTCACCGGCGGTGGCGGTGGGAGCGCCCTGGGGTCCGGGGTTCTTGCGGTCGGCCCGGGTCTCCGTTCCGGTCGTGGACGGCGTGCCCGAGGCGGACGCGGAGGCCGAGGCGGAGGCGGAGCCGGCCGTCGAGGGGGAGGCCGAGGAGGACGACGAGCAACCGGTGGCCGGCAGGGACAGGCCGGAGTCGGCGATCGGCAGGGCGCCGACGTCACCGCGCGCGGTGTCGTCCGCGGAGCCGCCGAACGGCATCATCGACACCACCAGCGCCAGCCCGGACAGGGCGACCGCCGCGGCGAGCAGGCTGCCGCGCACGATCCGTGCCCGGGTGGCGTTCCCGGCGGGCTCCCCGTAGCCGGTGCTCGCCGGCTCGGAGCGGCGGGTGCCCAGGCGCGCCTCGGCGGCCCGGCGGCGGCGCTCCAGATAGGCCAGGCCGCCCCAGCCGATCACGCCGCCGGCGAGGGCGGCCGGCAGTTCGCCGCCGTTCAGCCTCAGGCAGCCGGCGGCCTCCGCGCAGTCCACGCAGGTGGCCAGGTGCCGGGTGAGGTCCTCGGGGGTCTCGGAGACCGGTGTGGAACGGGTGACCGCGTCCAGCAGCCGGGCGTACTTGCGGCACTCCTCGTCCAGCGGGGTGTCGAGGTGGTTGCGGTGGCAGCGGTCCCGGAACAGGGTCCGGACCTGGTCGAGCTCCTCGGACACCAGCGCCGGGTCGAGCCCGAGCCTGCGGGCCACGACGGTCGACGGCAGCGCCTCCACCTCCGTCAGCCACAGCAGCGCGGCGTCCGGCTCCTGCAGGTCCCGCAGGCCGCGCAGGGCGATCGGGCGGCGCAGGGGCGGGCCCGTGTAGCGGGCGGCCTTGTCGGAGTTGAGCCACAGGCGCAGGTCCGGGTCCAGCCGGTGGCCGAGGCCGTCGGCCTCCCAGGACGCGGCGGTGGTGCGCACGGCGGTCAGCATCAGCGGTATCGCCGGCAGCCGGGGCGTACGGCGGCCCCGGGACGCAGCGGCCTCGGCGGCCCGTATCTCGCGCACGCCCAGTGCGAACGCCTCCTCGGCCAGCTCCCGGGCCGCAAAGGAGCCGGCCGTGCACAGGTCGGCGTAGGAAAGCACCGCGTCCCAGCACTCGGCGTGCAGCGCGGACTCGGTCGCGTCCTTGGGGCTCGGCAGGTCGGGCATGGGTCTCCTGCATCCACGGGCGAGGCAACTCACCGTGTTCAAGAAGGAGTTGGAGGGAACCTCGCAGCAGGGCACGAGCTTTTCACGGCCGTGACACAACTGACAAGCCGCGTATTCGGAATCCCGTGACGGACGGCGGGCCGGCGATCCGCCGTCCGTCACGGGCGCCGGAGCCCCTCAGCGCTCACGCGCGGGCCCGCACGGAGCTTCCTCCCGGCTCACGGTCTTGGGACGTCCGCACCGCGTCCGTCTCCCTCGTGTCGTCCTCCTCGGCGGGAAGGCTGTCCATGAAGGAACTGACCGAGAAGACCGCGCGGCCGGGGCCGGGCGGGCCGTAGCCGGGGGGCGAGGAGAGCCCGAAGTCGTCCATGGTGGCGCGGTAGGCCTCGAGCAGCCGGATGTGGTACTCCAGCGGCGCCCCCTGCGGGTTGGCCTTGCCCAGCGGGGTGGTGGGCTCCGGACACCAGGTGGTGAAACGCGGTGTGATGCCGTGTGACATGAAGAAGCGCAGGCCCTCGGTGGTGGACGCGATGGCCTCGTCGACGGTGGTGAAGCCGTGGGGCCTGGCCATCTCCACACCGGCCACGAAGTTGGGGATCACATTGCGGGGCCCGAAGACGTCCGCCGAGTCGAGGATGCGGCGGTGCCACTCGTCGCGGCCGACGTAGCGCTCCTTGCCCGGGCAGTACAGCTCGAACAGACGGCGGTCCCACACCTCGTAGTTGGGGTGGTAGATCTGCACGCCGTAGTCCTTGAACCGCTGCACGTCCGCCTTGGGCAGCGCCTGCGCGACGACCTTGCCGATCCAGCGGCCCGGGAAGCGCTCCTCGATGGCCTTGGCGTAGTGGCCGTAGAAGTCGGCCTCGTCCCGGCCGGCGACCGTCTTGGTGATGGCGCCGCCGGTGAGCGTGTAGGCGGTGGACGCCTTCTGGGTGTCGTACCGGTCGATGATCTCGAGCGCCTCCAGGACCTCCTCGACGTCCTTGACGCCCGTGTAGGGCCGGCCGGCCGCCTTGTGCTGGCGCCAGTTGTGGTTGATGTCGCAGTACTGGCACTCCTCCTTGGCGCCGAAGTACTGGCAGACCCGGAAGACGGTCAGATAGATCAGGTAGCCCCACTGGATGGTCGGGGCCACCTCCATGACGGACTTTCCGTTGGACAGGGTGTGCCGGTAGTACTCGGGCATGGGCGGCACACCGACGTCGGCGATGCGCCGGCCGTCGAGGTAGAGCCCGAGCAGGCCCTCGTCGTCAGCGGCCACACGGTAGGGCGAGGACGGGTTCACCCGCACCGACACGACGGTGCGCCGCAGGTCGTACGGCCCACCGGTGAGGATGATCTCCTCCGGCGGGCGTCTGAGCGCGGCCTCGCCCAGCTCGGGCAGGGTGCCGTGGTCGAAGGAGAAGATGAAGTACGACTTCGGTTTGACCTCGCCGTCCTCGTTGTCGCTGAGCGCGGAGGAGTCGAAGGCCACACCACCCCGGAGCAGATCCTCCTTGAAGACGGCTTCCCGCGGCACGTGCGGGAAGCGCTCCATCAGATCCTCGACCAGCGCGGTACGGCTGCCCATCCCGTCTCTCCTCACGACTTCGTACGTACGACTCCTCACGGTATGCCCCCGCCGGCGCGCACCTGGTGCCGGGTCCCCCTCGGCCGGACGGGTAGGTTCACCCGGAGAGCACAGGGAGCGGCACAGAGAGGGACCGGGATGGCCAGGAGGACGACCGGGACCGTGACCAACTGGGCGGGCAACGTCACCTACACCGCCGGGGAGGTGCACCGGCCGGGATCACTGGAGGCGCTGTGCGCGCTGGTGGCCAAGAGCACGCGGGTGCGGGCGCTGGGCAGCGGTCACTCCTTCAACCGGATCGCTGACCCGGGCGCCGGGGGCACCCTGGTGTCGCTGGAGGCGCTGCCGGCCGAGGTGGACGTGGACACGGCCGCCCGTACGGTCCGGGTGGGCGGCGGGGTCCGGTACGCGGAGCTGGCCCGCCGGGTGCACGCGCACGGCCTGGCCCTGCCCAACATGGCCTCCCTGCCGCACATCTCGGTGGCCGGGTCGGTGGCGACCGGCACCCATGGCTCCGGTGTGTCCAACGGTCCGCTCGCCTCCGCCGTACGGCAGGTGGAGATCGTCACCGCGGACGGCTCCACGGTCGTCGTCGGGCGGGGCGACCCGCGGTTCGGCGGGGCCGTCACCTCCCTGGGCGCGCTGGGCGTGGTCACCGCGCTCACCCTGGACCTGGAGCCCGCCTTCGGGGTCGAGCAGCATCTGTTCACCGAACTTCCCCTGGAAGGGCTGGACTTCGAGGCGGTGGCCGCCGCCGCGTACAGCGTCAGCCTGTTCACCGACTGGCGCGCTCCCGGCTTCCGCCAGGTGTGGCTCAAACGCCGCACCGACCAGCCGCCGCCCGCCTTCCCGTGGGCGGTGCCCGCCAAGGTCGCGCTGCACCCGGTGCCGGGCATGCCGGCGGAGCACTGCACGCGGCAGTTCGGCGTCCCCGGGCCCTGGCACGAGCGACTGCCGCACTTCCGGGCGGAGTTCACCCCGAGCAGCGGCGCGGAGCTGCAGTCGGAGTACCTGCTGCCGCGCGCGTACGCCCTCGACGTCCTGCACGCCCTCGACGGCATCCGCCAGGTCGTCGCCCCGGTCCTGCAGACCTGCGAGGTGCGCACCGTCGCCGCCGACGAGCAGTGGCTGAGCCCGTCGTACGGCCGGGACACCGTCGCCGTGCACTTCACCTGGATCGCGGACACGGCGGCCGTCCTCCCGGCGGTGCGCCGTCTCGAGGAGACCCTGGAGCCCTTCTCCCCCCGGCCCCACTGGGGCAAGGTCTTCACCACCCCGACGGCCGCACTGCGCGGGCGCTATCCGCGGCTGGCCGACTTCCGCTCCCTGGCCGGGGAGCTGGATCCGGCCGGAAAGTTCACCAACGCCTTCCTCGCGGACCTCCTGGCTCCGTGACTTCCCGGCTCCGCCGGCTCCCCCGTCCGGCCGTACCGTCTCACGGACCGGCCGGCTGAGCGCCTGCACCTCTTCGTACGAGGGGGCGGCGCCCTGCGGAGTGCGCCCGGCCGCGACCAAGGTCATCGTCTCCAGGGCCGCGCCCAGCGCCCGCCGGTACAGCAGCGAGCCGAGGCTGATCCGGCGTACGCCGAGGTCGGCGAGGTGGGGGACGGTGGGTCCGGCCGGGGAGCAGAGGATGTTGAGCGGGGCGTCGAGGTGCCGCACGAGGGCGGCGATCGTCCCGGGGTCGGTCAGGCCGGGGACGAACACGCCGTCGGCACCGGCCTGTTGGTAGAGGTCGAGACGGCGCAGCGTCTCGGTCTCGTCCTTGTCGCCCAGCCAGTACGTGTCCGTGCGCGCGTTGACGAACAGGCCGGGGACGGCGGACTTGACGGCGGCGATCTTCGCGGCGTGCCGGGCGGCCGGTCCGAGCCCGTCCTCCAGGTTGATGCCGACCGCTCCCGCCCTCCACACCTGCCGGGCGAACTCGGCCACTTCGTCCGGGTCGTCGCTGAACCCGTTCTCCGCGTCGACCGAGAGCAGGAACGGCTGCGCGCCGAGGGCGAGCGCGAGCCGGAGGGTGTGGTCCCGGGTCGCGGCGGCGCCGTCGGGCAGTCCGGCGGAGGCGGCGACACCGAGGCTGGTGGTGCCGAGGGCCGGGAAGCCGAGGGCGGCGAGGAACAGGGCGGAGGCGTGGTCCCAGGCGTTCGGCAGCAGCAGGGGCTCGTCGGCGTGATGGAGGTCGGCGAAGGCGGTCTCACTCATGAGGGGGACGCTAGGGGCCGGTCGGTTCGGCGCCGGCCGAACCGTTCCGGTGTGCTGTGCCGCACGGACCGGACCGCTTTCGGTCCGTGTGCTCCCGGGTCTCCCGGGCGGTGTTCCGTCGGGTGGTGCGGGGATCGGGGCGCCGGAGTCCGCCGGCGCGGGACGTGCACGGCGCGGGACGTGCACCGGGCACGCGTCCCCGGACCCAGGGAATCCTCTTCGTCCCCGGCCCGTGGATTAGCGTCGTGGCATGAACAGCGTCGTCTCCCCCACCCTCGCCGAAGCCCTCGCCACCGGGACCGTCGTCCTCGACGGAGGGCTGTCCAACCAGCTGGAGTCGGCCGGGTACGACCTGAGCGACGACCTGTGGTCGGCACGGCTGCTGGACGAGCGGCCCGAGGCGATCGTCCAGGCTCACCTCGCCTACTTCGAGGCGGGGGCCGATGTGGCGATCACCGCGAGCTACCAGGCCACGTTCGAGGGGTTCGCGAAACGGGGGATCGGCCGGGAGCGGGCGGCCGAACTCATCGCGTCGAGCGTGGAGCTGGCGCGCGAGGCGGCACGAAGGGCATGGGCGCGGGGTGTGCTCCGGCCCCTCTGGACGGCCGCGTCGGCGGGCCCGTACGGGGCGATGCTCGCCGACGGCTCCGAGTACCGGGGGCGTTACGGGCTCACCGTCGGGGAGCTGGAGCGGTTCCACCGGCCCCGGCTGGAGGTGCTGGCCGGCGCCCGGCCCGACGTACTGGCGCTGGAGACGGTCCCGGACACGGACGAGGCGCGGGCGCTGCTGCGGGCGGTGCGCGGGCTGGGGGTGCCGGCCTGGCTGTCGTACACCGTCGCCGGCGACCGCACTCGCGCGGGGCAGCCGCTGGAGGAGGCGTTCGCCCTGGCCGCCGACACGGACGAGGTGATCGCGGTCGGGGTGAACTGCTGCGCGCCCGGCGACGCGGCCGCCGCGGTGCGGACGGCCGCCCGGGTCACCGGCAAGCCGGTCGTGGTCTACCCCAACAGCGGTGAGGCCTGGGACGCCGGGTCCCGCACCTGGGCCGGCCCCTCCGCCTTCGTCCCCGAGCAGGTCCGGCAGTGGCGTGCCGCGGGGGCCCGGTTGATCGGCGGCTGCTGCCGTGTGGGCCCGGAGACGATCACGCGGATCGCCCGGGAACTGGCCGCGGCCTGAGGGCGCGCGCGGACGGTCCGGGGGGCGGCGTCCGTCA
>NZ_BAAAHG010000019.1:0-98050 GCF_039525155.1 Streptomyces thermoalcalitolerans
CGTGCGGCTGCTGGGGGGTGCCCTCGGAGCGGGGGAAGAACTCGTACCACGACCCGTACAGGGCCCGCTCCCGCTCCACCAGCAGCTCCAGCGGCTCGGAGGCGGTGACCAGCTCCCGCAGCGGCCACCGCGCCAGCACCGTATCCACCTCCGGCGTCAACGCCCCCGCCAGACGGGCGGCGGCCGGCCGGCTCTCGTCGCGCAGCGCCGTCACGGCGGCCAGGACCACGTCCCGGCCCTCCTTCTTCGGCACTCCGGCGGCGGCCCGCTCGTACAGCTGTGCGCCTTCCTCCAGGACGAGGTCGGTGTCCTGCCCGGCGGGAATCTTGATCTGTGCCTGGTGCCGCCAGGTGGTGACCGGATCGCTCCAGGCCTCGACCGTGTACGTCCACAGACCGGGCTCACCGGCGGTCACCTCGGCGCCCCAGCGGTCGGTGCCGGGGGCCAGCTCGCGCATCGGTGTCCAGGGGCCCGGGCGGCCCTCCGGGTCGCGCAGGACCACGTTCGCGGCCACCGCCTCGTGGCCCTCCCGGAAGACGGTGGCCGAGATCTGGAACGACTCCCCGGTCACCGCCTTGGCGGGCCTGCGGCCGTTCAGGACGATCGGGCGCACGTCCAGCACGGGGATCCGGCCCACGGCGGTGGCCCTGCCCGGGGAGGACCGCTTCGAGCCCGGTGCGGCCCGCCGGCCGGAGGCGCGGGAGGGCCCGGACGAGGCACCGGTGCCGGGCCGGCCGGAAGCTCCCTGTGCGCCGCGTGACGCGCTGCTCGCGCGGGTCGTCTGTGGTACTGCCGGATGGTGCTTGGCGGGCATGACCGCTCCTGTCCGCGTCAACGAGGGTGTGGGCGGATGTCTGTGGGGAGGTCCTGCGGAGGTGTGCCTGAAGGGGTACCGGTGGAGCCTTCCCACCCTATTCGGGTGAGCAATCCGGCACCTTGTTAACTACTCACGCGTATGCCGACACACAAGACCGGCCGGTCCGAAACCGGTGCCGACCGGTCCGGTCCGGACGCCGACCCGGTCCCTTCCGGGCACG
The DNA here is from genome assembly GCF_039525155.1 of Streptomyces thermoalcalitolerans. Lineage (NCBI taxonomy): Bacteria > Bacillati > Actinomycetota > Actinomycetes > Kitasatosporales > Streptomycetaceae > Streptomyces > Streptomyces thermoalcalitolerans. Next base: position 1,038 of record NZ_BAAAHG010000019.1, read on the forward strand.
GTGCACCCGGTGATGTCCACACCCAGCGGTGTCCGCCGCCGGGCCGGTACGGTTTTCAGTGTGACGGGGCGCACAGCGCAGTGCGTCCATCCAGCGAACGAGCCGAGGTGGCAAGTGAAGGCGATCCGTCGGTTCACCGTCCGTCCCGCTCTCCCCGAGCCCCTGCGCCCGCTCAGCGAGCTGGCCCGCAATCTGCGCTGGTCCTGGCACGCCGAGACCCGTGACCTCTTCCAGTCCATCGACCCCGAGCACTGGGCCTCCTCGGGGGGCGACCCCGTACGCCTGCTCGGCAGCGTTCCTCCCGCGCGGCTGGCCGAGCTGGCCGAGGACCGCCGCTTCCTGCGCCGGCTGACCGCCGTCGCCGACGACCTGCACGACTACATGACCGGCGACCGCTGGTACCAGAGCCGCCCGGAGGGCCTGCCCGCCGCCATCGCGTACTTCTCGCCCGAGTTCGGCGTCACGGCCGCGCTGCCGCAGTACTCCGGCGGCCTCGGCATCCTCGCCGGCGACCATCTGAAGGCGGCCAGCGACCTCGGCGTACCGCTGATCGGAGTCGGGCTGCTGTACCGGCACGGCTACTTCCGGCAGACCCTGTCCCGGGACGGCTGGCAGCAGGAGCACTACCCGGTCCTCGACCCCCACGAGCTGCCCGTCACCCTGCTGAAGGAGCCCGACGGCACCCCGGCACGGGTCTCGCTGGCCCTGCCCGGCGGCAGGGCCCTGCACGCCCGGATCTGGGTGGCCCAGATCGGCCGGATCCCGCTGCTGATGCTGGACTCCGACGTCGAGGAGAACGACCTCGGCGAGCGCGGGGTGACCGACCGGCTCTACGGCGGCGGCAGCGAGCACCGGCTGCTGCAGGAGATGCTGCTGGGCATAGGGGGAGTGCGGGCGGTCCGGGCGTACTGCCGGATCACCGGCCACCCCGACCCCGAGGTGTTCCACACCAACGAGGGCCACGCGGGCTTCCTCGGACTGGAGCGCATCGCCGAGCTGTGCGCCCAGGGCCTGGACTTCGACGCGGGACTGGAGGCGGTGCGCGCGGGCACGGTCTTCACCACGCACACCCCCGTCCCGGCCGGCATCGACCGCTTCGACCGGGAACTGGTCGCCCGCCACTTCGGGCCCGGCGCCGAGCTGCCGGGCATCGACGTCGAGCGGATCCTCCAGCTGGGCATGGAGACCTACCCGGGCGGTGAGCCGAACCTGTTCAACATGGCCGTGATGGGCCTCAGGCTGGCCCAGCGCGCCAATGGCGTCTCCCTGCTGCACGGCAAGGTCAGCCGGGAGATGTTCGCCGGACTGTGGCCGGGATTCGACCCCGAGGAGGTGCCGATCACCTCCGTGACCAACGGCGTGCACGCCCCGACCTGGGTGGCCCCCGAGGTCTTCCGGCTCGGTGCCCGGCAGGTCGGCCCCCACCGCACCGAGGACGCGCTGACCTCGGGCGGCTCCGAACGCTGGGACGCCGTCGCCGACATCCCCGACCAGGTCATCTGGGACCTCCGCCGCGATTTGCGCGAACAGCTGGTCGCCGAGGTGCGCGCCCGGCTGCGGGCCTCCTGGCGGCAGCGCGGCGCGGGCACGGCCGAGCTGGGCTGGATCGACGACGTGTTCGACCCCGATGTGCTGACGATCGGCTTCGCCCGCCGGGTGCCGTCGTACAAGCGCCTGACGCTGATGCTGCGCGACCGCGACCGGCTGATGGACCTCCTGCTGCACCCCGAGCGTCCGGTGCAGATCGTGGTCGCGGGCAAGGCGCACCCGGCCGACGACAGCGGCAAGCGGCTCATCCAGGAGCTGGTCCGCTTCGCCGACGACCCGCGGGTGCGCCACCGGATCGTCTTCCTGCCGGACTACGGCATGGCGATGGCGCAGAAGCTCTACCACGGCTGCGACGTCTGGCTGAACAACCCGCTGCGCCCGCTGGAGGCGTGCGGCACCTCCGGCATGAAGGCCGCGCTCAACGGCTGCCTCAACCTCTCGGTGCTGGACGGCTGGTGGGACGAGTGGTACCAGCCCGACTTCGGCTGGGCCATCCCGACCGCGGACGGGGCCGGCTACGACCCCGACCAGCGCGACGACATCGAGGCCGCCGCGCTGTACGACCTGCTGGAGCAGCGGGTCGCCCCCCGCTTCTACGAGCGCGGCCGGGGCGGGCTGCCCGACCGGTGGATCGAGATGGTCCGTCAGACCCTGGCCCGGCTCGGCCCGAAGGTGCTGGCGAGCCGCATGGTCCGCGAGTACGTCGAACGGCTCTACGTCCCCGCCGCCCACGCCCACCGCGCCCTGGACCCGGACACGGCCCGTGAGCTCGCGCGGTGGAAGGCACGGGTGCGCAGCGCCTGGCACGAGGTGACGGTCGACCATGTGGAGACCTCCTCCCCCGTCGCCGAACGCACCGGGGAGTCCCTCTCCACGGCCACCGCCGAACTCGGCACCACCCTCGGTCTGCGGGTGCGCGTGGGCCTGGGCAGCCTCGGCCCGGACGACGTGGAGGTGCAGGTCGTCTCCGGCCGGGTGGACGAGGAGGACCGCATCACCGACGCCACCGCCGTCCCGCTGAAGCCCACGGGCGCCCCCGACGCCGACGGCCGCTGGGTCTACGAGGGCCCGCTCTCCCTGGACCGCACCGGTCCCTACGGCTACACGGTCCGCATCCTCCCCGCCCACCGCCTGCTGGCCTCCAGCGCCGAGCTGGGCCTGATGGCGGTCCCCGCGGAGGGGACGGGCGAGGGAGCGGGGGTGCTGATGCGATAGCGCGCCGGCCGCGGGCAGTCGTACCGCTCGGGCGGTGCGACTGCCCGCAGTCAAGGCTCCGGTATGCCGGCGCACAGCCTCCGCAGCACCACACCGCAGCGCCGGGCGAACATGTGCTGCAGTCCCCGGGTGGCCGGTCCCGCCGCCCGGGCGTACCACGTCGCCGGTCTGCTGAACGAACTGACCGTCAGCCACACGGTTCCGTCTCCCGTACGGTTCACCACGAAGGCCTCTTCACCGCACGCCGGATGCCCCGGCAGCGTGCCGTAGGCCCACCCGGCGCGACGGTGTTCCTCGACCGTCCAGACCACCCGGCACGGCGCCCTGACGACCCCGCCGACGCTGACGGTGACGTCGACGCCGGGCGCCGCCCGCTGTGCACTCGTGTCGATGTCCACTCCGAGAGCCCGGTGCATCTCCCAGGTCAGCACCGCCTCGGACGCCCGTCGGAACACCTCCGTGCCCTCGCCGATGCGCATGCGCATGTGCAGGGGGTGGAAGCCCGGCGGGCAGTGACCCTCTTCACGCGTCGCGCCGACTTCCTCGTAGGTGAAGTCCTCCGTAGACATGGGACACAAGCCTAGGACGGCCCCCGGGAAAGGACCTCCTTTCCCGGGGGCCGTACCTGTCAACTGCCCTTGGTTCAGGTGACGTTGACCGCGGTCCAGGCCGCCGCCACCGTGTTGTACTCGGTGCTGCCGGAGCCGTACAGCGCCGCCGCCGCGTTCAGGGTCGCCGTGCGGGCGCCCTTGTAGGTGGTGGTCGACGTCATGTACGTGGTCAGCGCCTTGTACCAGATCTGCAGCGCCTTGTCGCGGCCGATGCCGGTGATCCTGGAGCCGTCGTACGTCGGCGAGTTGTAGCTGACGCCGTTGATCGTCTTCGCTCCGCTGCCCTCCGCGAGGAGGTAGAAGAAGTGGTTCGCGACGCCGGACGAGTAGTGCACGTCCCTGTTGCCCACGCCGGAGGACCAGTAGTCGGCGGAGGCGCCGTCCTTGCTGGGCCTGTCCATGTAGCGCAGCGGGGTGCCGTTGCCGTTGATGTCGATCTTCTCGCCGATGAGGTAGTCACCGGGGTCGGAGGCGTTGTTGGCGTAGAACTCCACGCCGGTGCCGAAGATGTCGGAGGTGGCCTCGTTGAGCCCGCCGGACTCGCCGGAGTACCGCAGCCCCGCGGTGTAGGAGGTGAGGCCGTGGGACATCTCGTGGCCGGCCACGTCCAGCGAGGTCAGCGGCTTGACGTTGCCCGCGCCGTCGCCGTAGGTCATGCAGAAGCAGCTGTCGGACCAGAAGGCGTTGATGTAGTTGTTGCCGTAGTGGACCCGTGAGTAGGCGGCCGTCCCGTTGTTCCTGATGCCGTTGCGGCCGAAGACGTTCTTGTAGAAGTCCCAGGTGACCTGGGCGCCGTAGGCGGCGTCGGCGGCGGCCGTCTGGTCGCTGCTGGAACTGGAGGCGGTGCCGGTGCCCCACACGTCGTCCGCGTCGGTGAACAGGGTGCCGGTGCCGGAGGTGCCGCGGGCCAGGTTGTACGTCCGGTGGCCGCCGCGCGTGGTGTCGTACAGCTGGTACGTCGATCCCGACCGGGTGGTGGAGAGGGTGACGGTGCCCGAGTACAGGGTTCTGCCGGTGCCGTTCACGACGCCCTGGTACTCGTACAGCTTCTCGCCGGTGGTCGCGTCGGTGATGACGTGCAGTTCGTTCGGGGTGCCGTCGTCCTGGAGGCCGCCGACGACCGTCTCGTAGGCGAGGACCGGTGTGCCGTCGCCCGCCCAGATGACCTTGCGCGGGGCCTGGTCGGGGGTGGTGTTCTCCGAGCCGGCCGCCCGGGCCAGGGTCACCGCCTGCTTCTCGGCCTTGGCGGCGGCGATCCTCGGCGTGAGCGTGTCCACCTTGATGGTCGCCTCGGTGGCCTTGGTGACGCCCTGGGTCCTGCCGGTCCTGGAGGTGTGGACGATCAGGTCGCCGCCGAGGACGGGCAGGCCCGCGTAGGTGCGCTCGTAGCGGGTGTGCACCGTGCCGTCGGCGTCCTTGACGACATCTCTGACGACCAGCTTCTCCTGGGCGCCGAGGCCTATCTCCCGGGCGGTGCCGACGGCGTCGGCCTGCGCCTGCTGGATCAGGGAGGTGCGCTCCGCGTCGGAGAGCAGGACGGGGGCGGCGGCGAGGGGGGCCGCGCCGGTGGAACCGGCCTGGGGCTGGGCCGAGGCGCCGGTGCTCAGACCGGTGCCGAGGAGGGCTCCGGCCACGACGGCGGTGGCGAGGGCCAGGGCGGTGCGTCTGGGACGCGCGTAGCGGGGAGTCACACAAGCTCCTTACGTGGGGGTGTCCGGCCGGCGTGGGGGTGCCGGACCGGAGCGGTGGTGGGGTGCAGTGCTCGTGCGGCGGTGCTGGAAGAGTGACACTACGGACGCGTACATGACAGAGTCCTCAGATGATGTTGGCCGAAAACCGATGGCTCGTCGGATGTTTCGGCGGGATGAACGAGTGATGTCGTGGGATCGCGGGGCTGCCGGAACCGCACGTGGACGGGCCGATTCAGGGGCGGCGCGGGCGCGTCGCCGGGCTGCCGCCGGTGCTCATCGCCGTCGGGATGCACGGGAAGTTGGCCGAAATTTCCCGATGGTCGAAGGTGGGTGTCCGGTATCCGGAGGGAAGGGGTGAGGCGGATGATCCCGCCTCACCTGTGTGAAAAGCGCGGGAGAACGAAGAGAGAACAGGAAGGGACAGAAAGGGAACAGAAGGAGAGCAGGCGCGCGGAGGACGAGCGGGGCCGGCGGCGGGCTCAGGGCCGCCGCTCGTCGCCGGCGGTCGGGCGTGTCCGGGTCCTCGTACGCGTCGATCACCGGTCACCCCCGATCCCGCCCGGCTCCCCGGGCCCGTCGCCGTCCGGTTCCGCGGGGTCCGGTTCCTCAGGCCAGGCTGTCCCGCCAGGCGCGGTGCAGACGGGCGAAGCGGCCCGTGCCCGCGATGAGGTCGGCCGGAGTGCCGTCCTCCACGATCCGGCCGTGCTCCATGACCAGCACCCGGTCGGCGATCTCCACCGTGGACAGACGATGGGCGATCACCACGGCCGTACGCCCCCGCAGAACCGTGGCCATCGCATGCTGCACCGCCTGTTCGCCCGGGATGTCGAGCGAGCTGGTGGCCTCGTCCAGGATGAGCACGGACGGGTCGGCGAGCAGCGCCCGGGCGAAGGAGACCAGTTGGCGCTGGCCCGCGGAGATGCGTCCGCCCCGCTTGCGCACGTCCGTGTCGTAGCCGTCGGGCAGGGCGCTGATGAAGTCATGGGCGCCGATCGCCTTCGCGGCCCGCTCGATCTCCTCGCGGGTGGCGTCCGGACGGCCGATGGCGATGTTCTCGGCGACCGTGCCGGAGAACAGGAACGCCTCCTGCGTGACCATGACGACCCCGCGCCGCAGCTCGGGAGCGGCCAGGTCGCGCAGGTCCACGCCGTCCAGCAGCACCCGGCCGTCGGTCGGGTCGTAGAAACGGGCGAGCAGCTTGGCCAGGGTCGACTTGCCCGCGCCGGTGGAGCCGACCACGGCGACGGTCTGGCCGGCCGGGATGGTCAGGTCGAAGCGGGGCAGCACCTCCCCGCCCGTGCGGTAGCCGAAGCGGACGCCGTCGAAGACCACCTCACGTCCCGGCAGACCGGACTCGAGCGGCGGGAGCCGCTTGGGCACCGACGGCTCCGGAACCGACGGGATCTGGGCCAGCAGACCCGCGATCTTCTCCAGGGAGGCCGCCGCCGACTGATAGGAGTTGAGGAACATGCCCAGCCGGTCGATCGGGTCGTACAGCCGCCGCAGATACAGCACCGCCGCCGCCAGCACACCCAGCGCCAGCGACCCGTCCGCCACCCGGTAGGCGCCCCACAGCACGACCAGCGCCACCGTGATGTTGGCGGTGATCCGCGAGCCGACGACATAGCGGGCCATCTCCAGCAGCGCATCGCCGTTGGTCCGCTCGTGCCGCCGGTTCAGCACCGCGAAGTCGGCGTCGTTGGCGGCCTCCCGGCGGAAGGCGCGCACCGGCCGGATGCCGTTCATCGTCTCGACGAACTTCACGATCACCGCCGCGATGGCCGTGGACCGCCTGCGGTACACCCGCCCCGCCCGCCGCCGGTAGGACCGCACGATCGCGTACAGCGGCACGAACGACGCCACCGCGACCGCGCCGAGCCCCAGGTCCAGCCAGAGCAGCAGCGTCAGGATGTAGACGGAGGACAGGGCGACCGTCACCAGCTCCTGCAGGCCCTCCTCCAGCAGCTCGCGCAGCGACTCGACGTCGGTGGTCGAGCGGGAGATGAGCCGGCCCGAGGTGTAGCGCTCGTGGAAGTCGATGCTGAGCGCCTGCGCATGCCGGAAGATCCGGCCGCGCAGATCGAGCAGCACGTCCTGGCTGACCCGGGCGGAGACGGTGATGAACGCGTACTGCAGCGCGCCGGACGCCGTGGCGCACAGCAGATAGCCCACCGCCACCGCGATCAGCGGCCCGTGGTCGTCGGCCCGGAACGCGGGCACCGCACGGTCGATCGCGTACGCCACCAGCAGCGGCCCGGCCTGCGCCGCCGCCTGCTGGAGCAGCAGCAACAGCGCGGCGAGGACGACATGGCCCCGCAGGGGGCGGAGCAGAGAACGCAGGAGTGCGCCGGTGGCGCCCGGGGGAGCGGGCAGGACGTCCCGGTCGAAGGGACCGCCGGCCTCCTCGGGCGACCGGTCGTCGTCCCGGTCCGGGGCGGGCGCGGTGGTGGTCGCCGTCATCGGATGTCCTCCTGTTCCGCCTGTTCCACCCGTTCCGCCTGCTCCGCCGCCGGGGTGCCGGACATGAGGTGGGCGTACTCGGGGTTGGTGCGCAGCAGTTCGTGATGGGTGCCGACGGCGGTGATCCGGCCGCCGGAGAGCAGGGCGACGCGGTCGGCCAGCAGGACCGTGGAGGGGCGGTGCGCCACGATCAGGGCCGTGGTGTCCGCGAGCACCCGGCGCAGGGCGGCCTCGACCGCGGCCTCCGTGTGCACGTCGAGCGCGGACAGCGGGTCGTCCAGCACCAGGAAGTCGGGCCGGCCGACCACCGCCCGGGCGAGCGCGAGGCGCTGCCGCTGCCCGCCGGAGAGGCTGAGCCCCTGCTCGCCGACCTGGGTGTCCACGCCCTGCGGCAGCGTGTGCACGAAGTCGGCCTGCGCCACGCCGAGCGCCCGCTCCAGCTCCTTTCTCCCGGCGGCGTCCCCGGCGCCCATCAGCACGTTCTCCTCGACCGTGGCCGAGAACAGCGTCGGCTCCTCGAAGGCGACGGCGACCCTCGAGCGCAGCTCCTCGCGGGACATGTCCCTGATGTCGACGCCGTCCAGGGTGATCCGCCCCGAGGTCACCTCGTACAGCCGCGGGATCAGGGCGGTCAGCGTGGTCTTGCCGCTGCCGGTCGCACCGACCAGGGCCAGGGACTCGCCGGGGCGGATGTGCAGGTCGACACGGTCGAGGACGGGCGGGGAATCGGCGGGGGCGTCGGGGTAGCGGAAGGTGACGTGGTGGAGCCGCAGCCCTTCGTCGCCGCGGGGGACGGACCGGGCGGCGGACCGGCCGACGGAGGCCGGGACGCGGTCGCCGTCCTTCTCGGCCTTCTCGTCTTTCTCTTTTCCAGCCTTCCCGGTCTCCTTGGGCCCCTCGGCCCTCCCGGCTCCCTCGGCTCCCTTGTCCCCCTTGCCTCCCTCGTCTTCCTCTTGTTCTTCCTCTTGTTCCTCCCGCGCGTCCATCACCTCGAAGTACCGCTCGGTGGCGGTGGCCGCCTCCTGGCTCATCGCCAGCAGGAACCCGATCGAGTCCACCGGCCAGCGCAGCGCGAGGGCCGTCGACAGGAACGCCACCAGCGTGCCCGCGGACAGGTCCCCGTCGGCCACCCGCACGGTTCCGAGCACCAGTGCCGCCCCGATGGCCAGCTCCGGCAGCGTCACGATGACGCCCAGGATCGTGGCCAGCAGCCTGGCCTTGTGCAGCTCCGTGCCGCGCAGCTTCTCCGACAGCTCCCGGAACGCCCGCGCCTGACTGCGGTGCCGGCCGAACCCCTTGATGATGCGGATGCCGAGCACGCTCTCCTCGACGACCGTGGTCAGATCGCCGACCTGGTCCTGGGCGAGCCGCGCCGCCCTGGAGTACCGCTTCTCGAAGATCACACAGGTGACCACCACCGGCACGGTCGGGATCAGGAGCACCAGCCCCAGCACCCAGTCCTGGACCAGCATGATGATCATGCCGACGAGGATCGTCACTCCGTTGACCAGGAGGAACGTCAGCGGGAAGGCCAGGAACATGCGCAGCAGCATCAGGTCCGTGGTGCCCCGGGACAGCAACTGTCCGGACGGCCAGCGGTCGTGAAAGGCGATCGGCAGCCGCTGCAGATGCCGGTAGAGATCCGCCCGCATCGCCGCCTCGACCCCCGACAGCGGCCGGGCCACCAGCCAGCGCCGGAACCCGAACAGCAGCGCCTCCGCCAGCCCGAGCAGCAGCAGGTACAGCGCGCCGAGCCACACGCCCGCCGGGTCCCGGCCGGCGATCGGCCCGTCCACCATCCACTTCAGGACGAGCGGGATGACCAGCCCGACGCAGGAGGCGAGGACGGCGATGAAGGCGGCGGTGAACAGCCGCACCCGCACGGGCCGCACGTACGGCCACAGCCGCAGCAGGGTGCGCACGGTGGAGCGGGCCTCGGAGGGGGCGTCGCGGAGCGCTTCGGCAGGCGCTTCGGCGGGCGCTTCAGGGGGAGGGAGTGTCGTGGCCATCAGCGGTGAGCCTACGGATGGTTCCTTGCGCTTCCCACCGAGTTTTGACCGGACCCGGCTCGGTCCTCGGTCCTACGACCTGCGCGAACGGCCGTTCCCACACCGGGGATTCCCGCTCCGACGTGCTTTTGGCCCCCCCCCGGGAGTCGTACGGCCGCATCAGCCGATCGGCCGATGCGGCTTCGAGCGGGACGGCCGATGCCCGGCCGCCCCGCGTTCCGCGAGGCTGATGCCATGCCCGTCATCGACGTCACCGATCTGCGCAAGTCCTACGGCGGCCGGCCCGCCGTCGACGGCGTGTCCTTCACCGTCGAGGAGGGCGAGATCTTCGGGATCCTCGGCCCCAACGGCGCCGGCAAGACCACCACCGTCGAATGCGTCGAGGGCCTGCGCGTCCCCGACGCGGGACGGGTCCGCGTCGCCGGCCTCGACCCGGTCGCCGACCACGAGAAGGTCACCCGCGTCCTCGGCGCCCAGCTCCAGCGGAGCGAACTCCAGGACAGGCTCACCGTCCGCGAGGCCCTGGAGCTCTACGCGTCCTTCCACCCGCGGCCCGCCGACTGGCGTCCGCTCGCCGAACGGCTCGGACTCGTCCCGAAGCTGACCACCCGGTTCGGCAAGCTCTCCGGAGGACAGAAGCAGCGCCTGTTCATCGCGCTCGCCCTGGTCGGCGATCCCCGGGTGGTGGTGCTGGACGAGCTGACCACCGGCCTCGACCCGCGCGCCCGCCGTGACACCTGGCAGCTCATCGAGGACATCCGCGCGAACGGCGTCACCGTCCTGCTCGTCACCCACTTCATGGAGGAGGCCCAGCGGCTCTGCGACCGGATCGCGGTGATCGACAAGGGCCGGGTGGCCGCCCTGGACACCCCGGCCGGACTCATCCGCCGCTCGACGGGCGCCACCGTCATCAGCTTCACCCCGTCCGCGCCGCTGGACGAGGACGAGGTGAACGCGCTGCCCGGCCTCGTCTCGGTCGAGCACCGGGGCCGCCGTGTCACGCTGTCCGGCACGGACGAGACGGTCGACGCCGTCATCACCCTGCTGGCCCGCTCCCACGTCACCGCCCACCAGCTCCGGGTCACCGACGCCACACTGGACGACGCGTTTTTGGACCTGACGGGGAGGTCCGGCCCGGACGAGGAGGTCACGGCATGACCGCCGCCGTGCTCAACACCGCCGTCCTGCGCACCGAGATCCGTCTCTTCGGGCGCGAGCCCGGCCACCTCTTCTGGATCCTGCTCTTCCCCACCCTCCTGCTGACGGTCCTCGGCGCCGTCCCGTTCTTCCGCGCACCCGACCCGTCCCTCGGCGGGCTGCGTCCCGTCGACGCCTATGTGCCGGTGGCCGTCCTCCTCGGCCTGATCCTCGGCGGACTGCAGGGCATGCCGCAGACCCTCACCGGCTACCGCGAACGCGGCATCCTGCGCCGGATGTCCACCACACCGGTACGGCCCTCCGCGCTGCTGACCGCGCAGATGCTGGTCTTCGGCGGGGCCGCGCTGCTCTCCGCCCTGACCGCGCTCACGGCCGGCCGGCTCGTCTTCGGCGTCCGGCTCCCGCGGCACCCCTTCGGCTATCTGCTCGCCCTGCTGACGGCCGTGCTCGCCGTCCTGGCCCTGGGCGCCGTGATCTCCGCCCTGTCCCGCACGGCGCGGATCGCCGGCGCGGTCGGGTCGGCCGTGACGTTCCCGGCGATGTTCTGCGCGGGAGTGTGGGTGCCGGTGCGGGCCATGCCGGACCCATGGGCCCGCATCGCCGGCTGGACCCCGTTCGGCGCCGCCGCCCGGGCCCTGGACGCGGCCGCGGCGGGCGACTGGCCCGGCTGGGACCACCTGGGCGTTCCGGTCGTCTGGACGGTGGTGCTCACAGCGGCGGCCTCACGCTGGTTCCGCTGGGAGTGAGCACACCGGACATGCCCGACAATGACGCCGTGACGGCGACGGTGACGCAGAAGGCGACGCTCGACGAGCGGTGGGCGGTGTTCCACCGCTGGGGCCCGTACGTGCTGCTGCTGGCCGGCACCCTGGTCTCCTGGTCGGCCGCGGACGCGATCGGCATGACCGCCGGCGAGCGGTGGGCGAGCGGTGCCCTGGTCGCCGGGGCCGCCGCCCTGCACCTGTGGTGGAACAGGGCGGCACGCACCCGCCCGGGACCGTCCGCGGCGAGCGTCTGGTACTACGCCGCCCGCTGGGCGATCGGCTTCGCCCTCACCTGGATGAACCCGCTGTTCGCCTTCTACGCGGCCATCGGCTACTTCGGCGTCGACCGCCTGCTGCCGCGACGGGCACGCGCGGCGGGCCTGTTCGCCACCGCCGTGACGGTCGCGGGCTCGCAGTCGGGCGGACTGCCGCCGGGCGGGGCCATGGACTGGCTGCTCTTCGGCGCGGTCCTCGCCGTCAACGTCCTGCTGGTGGCCCTCTTCGGCCACCTCGGCGCACTCGAGGAGGCCCGCACCCGTGCCCAGGAGGCGACCATCGCCGAACTGGAGCGCACCAACGCGGCGTTGCAGCAGGCCCTCGACGAGAACGCCGCCCTGCACGCCCAGCTCCTGGTCCAGGCCCGGGAGGCGGGGATCGCCGACGAGCGCCGGCGGCTGGCCGCCGAGATCCACGACACTCTCGCCCAGGGCCTGACCGGCATCATCGCCCAGCTCCAGGCCGTGGCGAGCGCCCCGGACGCGACCACGGCCCGCGAGCACGTCGACCGCGCGATCGACCTGGCCCGGCACAGCCTGGGCGAGGCCCGCCGCTCCGTGCACAACCTCGCCCCGGTCGCCCTGGCCGACGACGGACTGCCGCAGGCGCTGGAGAAGACGGTGACGGAATGGGGCGAACGCACCGGCATACAGGCACGGTTCACCACCACCGGAACCGTCGAGCCGCTCCACGACGAGGTGGCGGCCACCCTGCTGCGCATCGCCCAGGAGGCCCTGTCCAACACCGCACGGCACGCGCGGGCCACCCGGGTCGGTGTCACCCTCTCCTACATCGGTGACGAGGTCACCCTCGACATCCGCGACGACGGGTGCGGCTTCGACCCGCTCGCCCTTCCCGCCCGCAGCCGCACCGGCGGCTTCGGCCTCGACGGCATGCGCGCCCGCGCCGAACGCATCGCCGGCTTCCTCGACGTCGAGTCCGAGCCCGGCCATGGCACGGCGGTGTCGGCTCGCGTACCGTTGGTCCGCCATGACGGAGGTCCGCCATGACTGATACGTCCGACGAGCCGGCCATCTCCCTGCTCATCGTCGACGACCATCCCGTCGTACGGGACGGCCTGCGCGGCATGTTCGCCTCCGCGCCCGGCTTCCGTGTCCTCGGCGAGGCGGCGAACGGCGTGGAGGCGCTGGAACGGGCCGCCGCCCTCGACCCGGATGTGATCCTCATGGATCTGCGCATGCCGGGCGGCGGGGGAGTGGACGCCATCCGGGAACTGTCCCGCCGGGGCGCCCGCGCCAAAGTGCTCGTGCTCACCACGTACGACACGGACTCCGACACCCTCCCCGCGATCGAGGCGGGCGCGACCGGCTACCTGCTGAAGGACGCTCCGCGCGAGGAGCTGTTCACCGCCGTCCGGGCCGCCGCGAAGGGCCGTACGGTGCTCTCCCCGGCCGTGGCCTCCCGGCTGGTCTCCGCCGTCCGCGCGCCCGCCCCCGGCCCTCTGTCCGCGCGGGAACGCGAGGTCCTCGCCCTGGTCGCCAAGGGCACCTCCAACCGGGAGATCGCCCGTGAGCTCTTCATCAGCGAGGCCACCGTGAAGACCCATCTCACCCACCTGTACGCCAAGCTCGGCGTCAAGGACCGCGCGGCGGCGGTCGCGGCGGCGTACGAGCGGGGGATTCTCGGGTAGTCCGCCCGGCCGCCCGGCCGTCGGCTCATCGGGCCATCACCAGTGCGCCGAGCGGCCCGCCGGCCTTGTCAGTCCGCCGGTCCGCCAGTGCGCCGGTCCGCGACCCTGAACAGCAGGACGGAGCGGGCGGGTACCGTGATCGTCGTGCCCGAGGCGTGGAACACGCCCGGCGGCCGCGCCTGTTCCTCCCGCGAGGTGTCCACGATCACCTCGTAGCGCTCCGCCCACGGCGGCCCCGGCAGGACGAAGCTCACCGGATGCTCCCCGGCGTGCAGGACGGCCAGGAAGCTGTCGTCGACGACCGGGGCGCCGCGCTCGTCGCGGCCCGGGATGTCCCGGCCGGAGAGATACATGCCCAGGGTGGCGGCGGGGGCGTACCAGTCGCCTTCCGTCATCTCCGTGCCGCGCGGGGTGAACCAGGCCAGGTCGCGCAGCCCGTCCGCCGACTGCGCACGCCCGGAGAAGAACGCGCGGCGGCGCAGCACGGGATGCCGCCGGCGCAGTGCGATCAGCCGGGCGGTGAGCTCGTACAGCTCCCGCCAGCCGGGGTCCTCCAGCAGGCTCCAGTCCAGCCAGCTGATCTCGTTGTCCTGGCAGTAGGCGTTGTTGTTGCCGCCCTGGGTGCGGCCCATCTCGTCACCGGCGACCAGCATCGGCACGCCCGTGGACAGCAGCAGCGTGGTCATCAGGTTCCGCAGCTGCCGGCGCCGCAGCGCACGGACCGACTCGTCGTCGGTCTCGCCCTCCGCCCCGCAGTTCCAGGAGCGGTTGTCGTCGGTGCCGTCCCGGTTGTCCTCGCCGTTGGCCTCGTTGTGCTTGCGCTCGTACGACACCAGGTCCCGCAGGGTGAAACCGTCGTGCGCGGTGACGTAGTTGACGGAGGCGTAGGGACGGCGGCCGTTCCAGGCGTACAGGTCGCTGGAGCCGGACAGGCGGTAGCCCATCTCCCGTACGTCCGGCAGGGCGTGCCGCCAGAAGTCGCGCACGGTGTCGCGGTAGCGGTCGTTCCACTCCGTCCACAGCGGGGGGAAGGCGCCCACCTGGTAGCCGCCCGCCCCGACGTCCCACGGCTCGGCGATCAGCTTCACCCGGCGCAGCACCGGGTCCTGGGCGATGACCGTGAGGAACGGGGAGAGCATGTCCACGTCGTGCATGGAGCGGGCCAGGGCCGCCGCCAGGTCGAAGCGGAAGCCGTCCACGCCCATCTCGGTCACCCAGTAGCGCAGCGAGTCGGTGATCAGGCGCAGCACATGCGGCTGGACCACGTGCAGGGTGTTGCCGCAGCCGGTGTAGTCGGCGTACCGGCGCGGGTCCGCCTGCGGACGGTAGTAGCGCCGGTTGTCGATGCCCTTCAGGGACAGTGTGGGGCCGTACTCGTTGGCCTCCGCCGTGTGGTTGTAGACCACGTCGAGGATCACCTCGATGCCGGCCGCGTGCAGCGCGCGCACCATCCGTTTGAACTCGCCCACCTGCTGACCGGCGGTGCCGGAGGCGGAGTACGCCGCGTGCGGGGCGAAGTAGCCGATGGAGTTGTAGCCCCAGTAGTTCCTCAGGCCGCGGCGCAGCAGATGGTCCTCGTGCGCGAACTGATGCACCGGCAGCAGCTCCACGGCCGTCACACCCAGGTTCACCAGGTGCTCGATCGCCGCCGGGTGGGCCAGGCCGGCATAGGTGCCCCGCAGTTCCTCCGGGACCCCGGGGTGCCGCCGGGTGAAGCCGCGCACATGCAGCTCGTAGATCACCGAGTCGGCCCACGGCGTCTTGGGCCGGCGGTCGTCGGACCAGTCGTCGTCGTCATGGACGACGACGCCCTTGGGCACGTACGGCGCCGAGTCCCGCTCGTCGCGCACGGTGTCCGCCACCGACTGGTCGGGCCAGTCCCGGACGTGCCCGTACACCTGAGGGGGCATCCGGAACTCGCCGTCCACCGCGCGCGCGTACGGGTCGAGCAGCAGCTTGGCCGGGTTCCAGCGGGCGCCGGTCCACGGGTCCCAGCGGCCGTGCACCCGGTAGCCGTAGCGCTGTCCCGGCATCACGCCGGGGACGAAACCGTGCCAGATCTCGTGCGTCACCTCGGTGAGACGGGCGCGGGTCTCCCGGCCCGACTCGTCGAACAGACACAGCTCGACCGCCTCCGCCCCGCCCGCCCACAGCGCGAAGTTGGTGCCCGCCACCCCGTCCGGGCCGACCCGGAAGCGGGCGCCCAGGGGCGCCGGCGCGCCCGGCCACACCGGCACGCCGGGCGGCTGTGCGGTGCGGAGGGCGCCGTTCACGGCGGCGGACGGGTGGTTCCCTCGGGCGGCGTGCTGGTCCTCGGCGGTCCGCGCCGTGGCGGTGGCGCATCCGTCCCCGGTGGCGCGTCCGCTCGCCACCGCCTCCTGCTCGGCTGCGCTGGACACCTGGTCGGCCCCTTTTTTTGGTTTTCGCGGCTCTTGTGGTCCTCGCGGCTGCTGCGGTCCCTCGCAGCTCGTCCGCCTCCGGTCCGCCCCTTTCCGCGGCCGGTTCCCGGGCTCGGCTCCTTGTCGCGCGGTCCTCCACCACTGTTCTGCCCACGGCGTGCCCCGCACTCACGTTTCCCCGGGCGGACCCGGTCGTTGGGCAGCCCGTGAGGCATGCAACTGGGTGCACGCGGCGCGCACGGCGCGCGGGAGCCGTGCTGGCCGCCGTAGTGACATGGGCAGGACTGCTGGCCGGGGCTGCCGGCTGCACCTCGGGCGGCGCCCGGGGGATCGACCGGTTCTTCGACAAGCCCCGGACGGCCGAGGAAGTCGTCAAGGTCTCGCCGGACGACGGCAGCAAGAACGTCGGGCCCGGCGAGAAACTGCGGGTACGGGTCACCGGCGGACATCTGAAGTCCGTCACGGTCGTCAAGTCCCAGGACGCGCGGGACACCCCGGTGCCCGGCCACTTCTCCCGCGACCACACCGTCTGGCAGCCCGACGACGACCGGCTGGCCCTCGCCGCCGCGTACACCGTCGCCGTGGTGGCCGACGACGAGGCCGGGCGCCGCGTCACCCGGCGCACCACCTTCGCCACGCTGGTCCCCGAGAAGCGTTTCATCGCCTACGTCACCCCGGAGGACCGCTCCGTCGTGGGCACCGGGATGATCGTCTCCCTGGCCTTCAACCGGCCGGTCACCCACCGCGCCGCCGTCGAACGGGCCATCCGCGTCACCGCCGATCCCCCGGTCGAGATCCGCCCGCACTGGTTCGGCTCGAGCCGGCTCGACTTCCGCCCCCGTGAGTTCTGGAAGCCGGGCACCCGGGTCACCGTCGACCTGCGGCTGAGAGACGTCGAGGGGGCACCCGGCGTCTACGGGCTGCAGTCCAAGACCTTCTCCTTCACCATCGGCCGCAGCCAGATCTCCGTGGTCGACGTCGCCGCCCACACCATGGAGGTGCGCCGCGACGGCCGGCTGCTCGCCACGCTTCCCATCACCGCCGGGGAACCGAAGCACGCCACGTACAACGGGACGATGGTGGTGATGGAGATGCACGAGGTGACCCGGATGAACGGGGCGACGGTCGGCTTCTTCGACGCCGACGGCAAGAGCGAGTACGACGTCCCCGACGTCCCGCACGCCCTGCGCCTGACCACCTCCGGCACCTTCCTGCACGGCAACTACTGGTCGAACCCGGACGTCTTCGGCCGCAAGAACGTCACCCACGGCTGCGTGGGGCTGAGGGACGTCAAGGGCGGCGGGACCGACACCCCGGCGGCCTGGTTCTTCGACCGCAGTCTCATCGGCGACGTCGTCCGGGTCGTCAACAGCGACGACAAGACGGTCTCCCCCGACAACGGCCTCGGCGGATGGAACATGGACTGGGAGCAGTGGAAGGCGGGCAGCGCGGTCGGGTGACCGGCCGGCGGCCGGTGAGCGACCGGTGGGCGAGCGGACCGGGCGGGGAACGAGGCCCGCCCCCGCTGTCCGCCCGCCGGCCCCCGAAGTTGGGACTGAACAGTGACAATCGGCTGACAATCCGCCCCTGACCTTGTGGTTACTATGCGGCTCAGTGCGTGAGAGCGCACCGGGGTGCGGGGCCGGCAGGCCCGGGGAGGGGAGAGGAACGTGAACGTTCGGCCGATAGCGAGAACGTCGGCGGACGCGCGGGGACGACGGGGGAACAGGCGGCTGCTGGCGCTGGTCTCCGGAGTGCTGGTCCTCGCCGTCACCGCGTGCGGCGGGAACGCCGCGGGCGAAGGAGCGGGGAAGGGCGAGGACAAGGATTCCAGCACGGTCCAAAGCAAGCAGTCGCAGGCGGTCGTGACCATCGCGCCCGAGAACGGCGCCAAGTCCGTGGACACCAGCGGCACCCTCAAGGTCGGCGTGAGCAAGGGCAGGCTCACCCGAGTTGTCGTCAAGGACCCCAAGGGCACCGAGATTCCCGGGAAGATATCCGGCGACGGCAGCTCCTGGACGCCGAGCAGGCACCTGGCCACCTCCACCACGTACACGGTCCACGCGGTGGCCAAGGACTCCGCGGGCGTCGAGACGGCCAAGAAGTCCAGCTTCACCACGCTGACCCCGAAGAACACCTTCACCGGCCGCTTCACCCCCGAGGACGGTTCCACCGTCGGCGTCGGGATGCCGTTCTCGCTCCGCTTCACCCGGGGCATCACGGCACCGGAGGCCGTCGAGAAGGCGATCGAGATCAAGACCGAGCCGCCCGTCGAGGTCGCCGGCCACTGGTTCGGCAACGACCGCCTCGACTTCCGCCCCGAGCACTACTGGAAGGCCGGCACCAAGGTCACCGTCAAGCTCGACCTGGACGGTGTCGAGGGCCGTCCCGGCGTCTACGGCAAGCAGTCCAGGACCGTCTCCTTCACCATCGGCCGCAACCAGGTCTCCGTGGTCGACGCCAAGAAGCTCACGATGAAGGTCATGCGGGAGGGCAAGGTCATCAGGACCCTCCCCGTCACCACCGGCGCACCGGGCACCGAGACCTGGAACGGCCAGATGGTCATCAGCGAGAAGCTGAAGGTGACCCGGATGGACGGGGCGACGGTCGGCTTCGTCGGCGCCGACGGCAAGGGCGAGTACGACATCCCCGACGTGCCGCACGCCATGCGCCTGACCACCTCCGGCACCTTCCTGCACGGCAACTACTGGAGCGGCGGCGCCTTCGGCAACTACAACGCCAGCCACGGCTGCATCGGCCTGCGCGACGTTCGCGGCGGCTACGACAAGAACACGCCCGCGGCCTGGTTCTACAACCAGTCGATGATCGGCGACGTGGTGATCGTCAAGAACTCCCGCGACCGGACGGTGGCCCCGGACAACGGGCTCAACGGCTGGAACATGTCCTGGGAGGAGTGGAAGGCGTAACGCGCCGCCGACGCCCGGCCCGGTGTGACCGACCGCACCGGGCCGGCTGCCGTTAGTCCCCGTTAACCTGCTCCCATGACCGTATCTCTCGAAGTCGCCGAGGGCGTCGGCACGCTGCGCCTGAACCGCCCGCCCCTGAACGCGCTCGACATCGCCACGCAGGACCGGCTCAAGGAGCTCGCCGAGGAGGCCACCCGCCGCGAGGACGTGCGCGCCGTGGTGATCTATGGCGGCGAGAAGGCGTTCGCGGCCGGCGCGGACATCAAGGAGATGCAGGTGATGGACCACACGGCGATGGTCCTGCGCGCCCGCGCCCTGCAGGACTCCTTCACCGCCGTGGCCCGCATCCCCAAGCCGGTGGTCGCCGCCATCACGGGCTACGCGCTCGGCGGCGGCTGCGAACTCGCGCTCTGCGCGGACTACCGCATCGCCGGGGAGAACGCCAGGCTCGGCCAGCCGGAGATCCTGCTCGGTCTCATCCCCGGCGCGGGCGGCACCCAGCGGCTGGCCCGGCTGATCGGCCCCTCCAAGGCCAAGGACCTCATCTTCACCGGCCGTCAGGTCAAGGCCGACGAAGCCCTTGCGCTGGGCCTGGTGGACCGCGTGGTGGCGCCCGACCAGGTCTACGCCGAGGCGCACGCGTGGGCCGCCAGGCTCGCCCAGGGGCCGGCGATCGCGCTGCGTGCCGCCAAGGAGTCGATCGACACCGGTCTGGAGACCGACATCGAGACCGGACTCGCCGTCGAGCGCAACTGGTTCGCCGGCCTGTTCGCCACGGAGGACCGCGAGCGCGGTATGCGCAGCTTCGTGGAGGAGGGCCCCGGCAAGGCGAAGTTCCTGTAGTTCACCCTTTCGGGGACTTGCAATTGACGTGATGTCTGATCCGGGTCCCTCGGCCGGGCGGTTTGTGGCAGCCTTGACGCAGCCTTGAACGCGTCTCGTCGAGGGAGCCGGTCGATTGCCGCCAGCCGACCCGTCTGGTCCGTCTGATCCGTTCGATTCGTTCGATCCGTCCGCGCAGGTCAGCCGGGACGTTCCGGGGGCTGAGGATCCGTCGGCATATGCCGCGCGAAAGATGCACCCCAGGGGCGCCCAGGGGGCGTATTCGCCCATAACCGTCCCGGAAGAGGCCGAGGACGGCCATCATGGGGGCATGGCGGGGCTGGAGAACGTCGAACAGCCGCGGGCGCAGTCACGCACGACCGCGGCGCGCTGGTCGCCCGCGGTCGAGGACGAACGCGCGCAGAAGGCGCTGGAGTTATACGGCAATCCGGCGGAGGAAGAGGTTCCGCTGCCGTCCCTCCCCGAGTCCGCCGCCCTCGCCCGCCGCCTCGCCCAGGTCGTCGTCCTGCGGTGGGGACTGTCGCCCAAGATGGTCGAGGACACCGTCCTGCTCGTCTCCGAACTCGTGGGCAACGCCGTACGGCACACCGGCGCCCGGACCTTCGTGCTGCGGATGCGCCGCCGCCGCGGCTGGATCCGTGTCGAGGTCCGCGACCCCTCCCGCGGGCTGCCGTGCCTGATGCCGGTACAGGAGCTGGACGTCAGCGGCCGCGGTCTGTTCCTCGTCGACAAGCTGTCCGACCGCTGGGGAGTCGACCTGCTGCCACGCGGCAAGACGACATGGTTCGAGATGCGCGTCGCCGACCGCTGACAGGCCCTCGCCCCATCCGGCCGGTGCACCTCGGCGCTCCCCGGCGTCCCCGCGGGTGAATCACCCGTTTTCCCGCCCCGCGCCCCTTCGAGCGGTACGGGTGACCACGACCGGCCACCCCGGCGCGATGCCCGCGGGACATGAGGGTCCCGGCCGACGGCGAGGCGCTGTGGCGGTCGGACCGCACGGGCGTCCTCCCCCGGCCGCGGGAGTCCTCGGGTTGAGTCTCCACCCACTGGAGGCCCCAGACTCGCCCCCATGACGGAAGACGGCACCGGACTCCTCACGATCGGCGAACTGGCCCGGGCCACCGGACTGACCGTGCGGACCATCCGCTACTGGTCCGACGAGGGCGCCCTGCCCCCGGTGACCCGCTCCCCGGGCGGTTACCGCCTCTACGACACCGCGTCCGTGGCCCGCCTGGAGCTGATCCGCACCCTGCGTGAACTGGGCCTCGGCCTCGACGACGTGCGCCGGGTGCTGGCGGGGGAGCGGACGGTCGCGGAGGTCGCGGCCGCGCACGTGGCGGCGCTGGACGCGCAGATCGCCTCGCTGAAGGTGACCCGTGCGGTGCTGTCGATCGTGGCGCGGCGCGGTTCGAGCGCGGAGGAGACGACACTGATGAACAGACTGGCACGGCTGTCGGCGACCGAGCGGCAGCGGATCGTGGACGAGTTCGTGGACGAGATCTTCCATGGGCTCGACACGGCGGACCCCTGGATCCGGGAGCGGACGC
Source organism: Streptomyces thermoalcalitolerans (assembly GCF_039525155.1). Classification (NCBI taxonomy): domain Bacteria; kingdom Bacillati; phylum Actinomycetota; class Actinomycetes; order Kitasatosporales; family Streptomycetaceae; genus Streptomyces; species Streptomyces thermoalcalitolerans. Next base: position 22,137 of record NZ_BAAAHG010000019.1, read on the forward strand.
GGAGCATCGGTGTGAGCCTGCCGGACGATCCCACTCCCGAGCAGGTCGACGCCTGGGTGGAACTGGTGGAACTGCTGCAGGACCCGGACTTCCGGGCCGCGATGCGCAGGATGATCGAGTACAACGCCGCCGACCGCGGTCCGGACACCCCAGCCGGCGCCTCGAAGTGGTTCTTCCGGCGGCTCGTCGAACTGGTCGGGGACGCACGGGCACGGGGTGTGGCGCCCGACGATCCCGAGGCGGACGCCGTACTGACGGAGCTGCTGGGCGCGGACGCCGACCGGGCGGCCGTCCTGCGCCGCATCGACCTGGGCCAGGAGGTCGCCCGCTACCGGGAGCTGGTGTCCGCCGTCAGGGGGGAGCCGGAGCCCCCGAGGCATCAGGAGGAGTTCGGCTGGGTGGTTGCGGCACTGAAGGCCTGGCCGGGCCGTTAATCTGACCTGCGTCAGTACGACAGCAAGACAGAACAACGCACTGCACAAGGGGCGGATCGGTGGCGGACATCGAGGAAGCACGCAAGGAGTTCCAGCGGATCGATGCGGACGGTGACGGATTCATCACCGCCGCCGAGTTCAAGTCCGCCCTGGCCCAGGGGGGCGACTGGAACGTCACCGAAGCGGTGGCGGAGGCGATCATCAAAACCCGCGACCTGAACGGTGACAAGGTCCTGTCCTTCGACGAATTCTGGTCCTACCTGAACAATTGACATCCTCCCCCGCCTGAAGGGCGGGGGATTCCTGGCTCAGGCTGCCTCCGGGAGCAGCGCTCCCGGAGGTCTTGCGCCTTCAGCACCAGCCGGGGTGAGACCAGCCCGGACCAGCATCACGCGTGCGGAGTTCTTGTCCCTGGGGGAGACGAGGCCGCACGCGGTGCAGGTGTAGGTACGTTCCGACAGAGGAAGTGCGTGCTTGGTTCTCGCTCCGCACGATGCGCAGTCCATGGTGGTGTGCGCGGGGTGCACGAGACGGATGTCCCGCCCGTGCTTGCGGCTCATCTCGATCAGGGCCGTCCTGGTGGCGGCGATCGCGGCGTCGGCCGCCTTGCGGGCCATGGTGGTCTTCGCGAGGAACTTCGGGCGGAAGTCCTCGACAGCGATCGCGTCGTGGTCGGTCACGACGCGCCTGGCCCATTTGCGGGCGGTGTCCTGCCGCTGCCGGGCGACCTTCTTGTGCAGCTTCGCCGCCTGCCGTCTGGCGTGCTGGTATCCCCTGCTTTCGGGCTTGCCCTTCGCAGGCTTGCGGCGGGCCATCATCCGCTGGTAGCGGGCCAGTTTCCGCGCGGCCGTCTTCCCGTGCTGCGGGTGGGGCAGGTCGTGGGCGTCGGATGTGATGGTGGCGATCTTTTTGACACCCCAGTCCACGCCGAGCACCCGCCCGGTGGCGGGAAGCGGCTGGACCTCGGCGGCGACGACGAACGAGGCGTACCAGTGCCCCAGGCTGTCTTGGTACACGCGCACCGACGACGGCGCGGACGGCAGGTTCCGGGACCGCACCACGGTCAGGGCGATGCCGCCCGCCAGGTGCAGGCGGCCGTCCTTGAGCCGGAAGCCCCGCCGGGTGTAGTTCAGCGTCGGCAGCGCTTTTCGCTTCTTCTTCCACTTCGGTAGGCCCGTGCGCTGCCTTGCCGGCAGTCGCTTCTCGATGTCCTTGAGCGCCTTGGTGCGCGCCTTGGCGAAGCCGCGGATGGTCTGCTGCTGCGGCACCGATGCACCGTCACGCAGCCACGGCGTGCGGGCGCGGGCTTCGGTCAGCATCTTGTCGAGCTGTGCCGGGCCGCACGTCAGCCTCTCGTTCGGGTGTGCCCGGTTGTGGGCGTGCACCTGCCGGGACGTGGCGACGCATTCGTTCCACACCCACCGGCAGCGGTCCCACTCCGCGAGCAGCAGACGCAGCGCGGTCGACGACACACGGAGCCGGTAGGTGTACCGGGCGCGCCCCGTACCCTCCGCGCTGTCCTGTCGTGCCGTCATGACAGCATTTTGCCACTACGGTTGAGGTATGGATCGCAAAGAAGTGCGCATCACGCTCCGCCTGCCTGCGGATCTTCACGCCTGGCTCGTCGCCGTCGCCAAGCGCAACCGGCGGTCCCTCAACTCCGAGATCGTCCACCGGCTTGAGACCGGGCGCGGCAACGTCCCGGCAGACGACCAATCGCCCTGACGGCGATCGCTCTTTCCCCGCCCTGCTCCGCAGGGGTCCGATTCCTGCCCGGCCCGAAGGCCGGGGCATCCTCGGAAGGAACTGGTGACGCGGACAGCAGGGCGCCCGGCGGCCGTGACCGGGCGCCCCGCCCGTATCCGCTCCCGCGTCTCACCCGCTCGGCGCAGCCCCGGAATAGTTCACCCGCCACCGGGGTTGCACATCGTTGTCAGAGCTCCACGCGACAGCGACCCCGGAAGGGCGAGGCGAGCGGACATGAAGATCGGCATCATCGGCGCGGGGAACATCGGGGGCAATCTGACCCGGCGGTTCACCGCCGCGGGCCATGACGTCTCCGTCGCCAATTCACGGGGGCCGCACACTCTCACCGCGCTGGCCGAGGAGACCGGCGCGACACCCGTACGTGCCGAGGAGGCGGCGCGCGACGCCGAGGTGGTCGTGGTCACCGTCCCCCTGAAGGCGGTACCGGACCTGCCGGCCGGGCTGCTCGACGGGGCGGCCGAGGACGTGGCGGTGATCGACACCGGCAACTACTACCCGCGGGAGCGGGACGGCAGGATCGCGGCGATCGAGGACGAGGGGCTCACCGAGAGCCGCTGGACCGAGCGGCAGATCGGCCACCCGGTGGTCAAGGCGTTCAACGGCACCTACGCCCGGGACCTCCTCGAACGCCCTCGCCCGGCCGGCGACCCCGGACGCATGGCGCTCCCGGTGGCCGGGGACGACCAGGCGGCCAAGGCGAAGGTCAGGCGGCTCATCGACGAGATCGGCTTCGACGCGGTGGACGCCGGCGGCATCGACGACTCCTGGCGTCAGCAGCCCGGCACTCCGGTGTACGGGATGCGCGGAGGCGTCGACGCCGTCGTCAAGGCCCTGGGGGAGGCGTCTCCCGAACGCCCGGCGGACTTCCGGGGATAGACGCACGGACCACGGGCCCCTGACCCTGACTGTGGGCTCCTGACCTCGGGTTCAGGAGCCCGTCGCCCAGGCCTTGAGCGCCGCCTTGCTGCTGAAGTTCGCCACGTTCTTGTCGAGCGGATTGTCGGTGTACTGGTGGAAGAGCCACTTGGCCTTGATGCGGGGGTGTCCGGCGGTGACGTAGTCCGCGATCCACAGGCCGTCGCCCGCGTAGGAGGTGGTGTCGATGGTGAGCCAGAAGTGGCGGTTGGCGTAGAGGATCACCCGGTTGTTGGGGCGGAGGGCCTTGACCTTGCGGATGAACTGGTCCTTCTCCGCGTTGCTGGCGTGGGTGCCCTCGCCTGTCGTCTCCCAGTCGACGGCGAGGATGTCGCCCGCCTTCTCCGGGGCGTGGGAGACGAAGTACTCCGCCTGGGCCGTGATGTTGCCCGGCCACAGGAAGTGGTAGAAGCCGACGACCAGACCGGCGTCGCGTCCGTGCTTGGTCTGGGCGTTGAGCTTGGGGTTGACGTACGAGCGGCCCTCCGTCGCCTTGATGAAGACGAAGGAGAGGCCGCTCGTGCTGTAGGTGGAGGACTGATAGGCGCTCACATCGATGCCGTGCAGCATGGGGTGTACTCCCTGAAGAGCTGTGGGGGGAAGGAGTAGTCGGTAGGGTTCTGCCCCGCCCTTCCCCTGTACGACCCTTTCGGGAGGTTCGAATATCAGTCCCTGTCCCTCGTCGGGCGTCAGCCCCGGTCGACCACCGAGCCCAGGACGGCGGGCGATTTCGCCGACCAGTCCGAGGTGATGATGCTGGCGTGCTTCTGGGCCAGGAGGGACAGCCGGGCGGCCACCTCCGCGTCCGTGGGGTTGGTCGAGGAGATCGGCGGTGAGACACCGGCCGCCCCCGTGGCGATCAGGATGTAGTGGTTCGCCGCGTAGAAGGACGTGTCGTAGCCCTTGTTGACGTAGGTCGCCGCGTCCCCGTCGAAGAACACGAACCAGGGGCGGATCGAGGCGTCGTAGCGGCTGGTGCGCGGGTCGCCGGCCGCCGCGCCGAGGACGGCGGGGAAGGCCTGGGCCGTGGCGATGTTCCCGGCGGCGTACAGATCGCGCAGATGGTCGCCGTACTCCTGGTCGGTCCAGTAGTGGTCGAAGGGGTTGGCCTGCTCCAGCGTGCCCGGGATCAGCTCGAAGATGACCTTGCCGGTCAGCTCGTCCCGGGACGGCCAGGCCCCGGCCTTCGCAGCCGCGTCCAGTGTCGGATATGTGCCGCCCAGCAGGTCGGAGGGCTTGTAGACCATGTCGCCGAGCTTCTGCCGCACCAGCGTGTCGAACTCGTCGGGCCCCATGCCGATGGTGTTGTTGAAGCCGTTCTTCATCTCCACCTTGAAGACGATCGGCCGGTGGTCCGGGTGCAGCTGGTGCCAGGCGGCGATGTTGTCCAGGCAGCTGCCGAAGTCCTGGTTGCGGCCCTTGCTGTACAGCTCGCCGGGCGTCTTCGCGGCCTCGCAGTTGTTGTCGTTGCCCAGCGGGTTGCTGTGGCTGACCCGCCAGCGCCGGGTCAGGGGATCGGTGTAGATGTCGATCTCGAGCAGTGAGGCGCCGGAGTCCAGCGCCTGCGCGAAGTAGGCGTAGGTCGACTTCTCGTACGCGTTGTGCACCCCGATCGACGTCGTCTCGGAGAACTTCGGCGATGCCGCCCCGGCGTGGCCCGGCAGCACCCACAGCAATGCGGCGGCACCCAGCAGCGCCGCCGCACGTCTTGCCCTGCCCATACAACAACTCCCCTTTGCTGTCGCTGAGTTGAGCGGCAGCGTAGGAGAGAAGGGTTACCGAACGGTAGTCCCTCAAGGAACAAGGGCCGCACAGAGAGAGGTATGACACAGTGTCAGCAGCAGCCTCCGGCGTCACGGGACCGTCGGCGGCCTCGGCGGCCCATGGTGGCAGGAGGGCAGGGGGTGGCCCTTCCGTGCATGACGGCCGACAGGGCAGGGACGGACCGGACCGGCCACGGACTGGTCGTCCATGGACTCATGGACGGTTTGACCGTCCACAAGAAGAACCCCGGCCCCGCGCACGGAGCCGGGGCCGGGGCTGCGGGCCGGGCCTGCCGCTCGGCCGCCGTTTCCTCACCGCGGCCGGGCGGGCCCTGCCGAAGGCCCGGTCAGCACTCGATGATGTTGACCGCCAGTCCGCCCCGGGCCGTCTCCTTGTACTTCACGGACATGTCGGCGCCGGTCTCCTTCATCGTCTTGATGACCTTGTCCAGGGAGACCTTGTGGCTGCCGTCGCCGCGCAGGGCCATGCGGGCGGCGGTGACGGCCTTGACGGCGGCCATGCCGTTGCGCTCGATGCAGGGGATCTGGACGAGGCCGCCCACGGGGTCGCAGGTGAGGCCGAGGTTGTGCTCCATGCCGATCTCGGCGGCGTTCTCCACCTGCTCGGGGGTGCCGCCCAGGACCTCGGCGAGGGCGCCCGCCGCCATCGAGCAGGCCGAGCCGACCTCGCCCTGGCAGCCGACCTCGGCGCCGGAGATGGAGGCGTTCTCCTTGAAGAGCATGCCGATCGCTCCCGCGGCGAGCAGGAAGCGGACCACGCCGTCCTCGTCGGCGCCGGGGATGAAGTTCATGTAGTAGTGCAGGACCGCCGGGATGATGCCGGCCGCGCCGTTGGTCGGGGCGGTGACCACCCGTCCGCCGGCCGCGTTCTCCTCGTTGACCGCCATCGCGTAGAGGGTGATCCACTCCATGGCGCGGCTCGCCGGGTCGCCCTCGGCCCGCAGCTGGCGGGCGGTGACGGCCGCGCGGCGGCGCACCTTCAGACCGCCCGGCAGGATGCCCTCGCGGCTCATGCCCCGCGCGACGCACTCCCGCATCACCCGCCAGATCTCCAGCAGGCCCTCGCGCACCTCCTCCTCGGTGCGCCAGGCCCGCTCGTTCTCCAGCATCAGCGACGAGATCGACAGGCCCGTCTCCCGCGTCAGGCGCAGCAGTTCGTCGCCCGTGCGGAAGGGGTACTTCAGCACCGTGTCGTCCAGCTTGATGCGGTCCGCGCCCACCGCCTCCTCGTCCACGATGAAGCCGCCGCCCACCGAGTAGTACGTCCTGGTCAGCAGCTCGGCGCCCGAGGCGTCGTACGCCCACAGGGTCATGCCGTTGGCGTGATAGGGCAGCGTTTTGCGGCGGTGCAGGACCAGGTCGTCGTCGAAGGAGAACGCGATCTCGTGCTCGCCGAGAAGGCGCAGACGGCCCGAGGTCCTCACCTTCTCGACCCTCTCGTCCGCCGTCTCCACGTCCACCGTCCGCGGGGACTCGCCCTCCAGGCCCAGCAGCACCGCCTTGGGCGTGCCGTGGCCGTGGCCGGTGGCGCCGAGGGAGCCGTACAGCTCCGTGCGGACGGAGGCGGTCCGCTCCAGCAGGCCCTCGTTGCGCAGCCTGCGCGCGAACATCCGGGCGGCCCGCATCGGGCCGACCGTGTGGGAGCTGGACGGGCCGATGCCGATCGAGAACAGGTCGAAGACCGAGATGGCCACGGTGCCTCCTCAGTGCGGGGTGGTGCAGAAGCGGGCGGGCGCCGCGCGCGGGGCGGGGTCTCCGGTTCCGCGCGCGGCGCCGCCGGAAGGGGGCTTACGAGTGCAGCCCCGGGTAGAGCGGGTGCTTGTCGGCCAGGGCCTTCACCCGGGCCTTGAGGGCATCGGCGTCGTACGACGGCTTCAGCGCCTCGGCGATCACGTCCGCCACCTCGGTGAAGTCCTCGGCCGTGAAGCCGCGGGTCGCCAGGGCCGGCGTGCCGATCCTGAGGCCCGAGGTGACCATCGGCGGACGCGGGTCGTTCGGGATCGCGTTGCGGTTGACCGTGATCCCGATCCCGTGGAGCCGGTCCTCGGCCTGCCGGCCGTCCAGCTCGGAGTCGCGCAGGTCCACCAGGACCAGGTGCACGTCCGTGCCGCCGGTCAGCACGTCCACGCCGGCCGCCTTCACATCGTCTCGCACCAGACGCTCGGCCAGGATGCGGGCGCCCTCCAGGGTGCGGCGCTGGCGCTCCTTGAACTCCTCGCTCGCCGCGATCTTGAAGGCCACCGCCTTGGCGGCGATCACATGCTCCAGCGGACCGCCCTGCTGACCGGGGAAGACCGCGGAGTTGATCTTCTTGGCCAGCTCGGCCGTCGACAGGATCACCCCACCGCGCGGGCCGCCCAGCGTCTTGTGGGTGGTGGTGGTGACCACATGCGCGTGCGGCACCGGGTTCGGGTGCAGACCCGCGGCGACCAGGCCGGCGAAGTGCGCCATGTCGACCATGAGGTAGGCGCCGACCTCGTCCGCGATCCGGCGGAACGCGGCGAAGTCCAGCTGCCGCGGATAGGCCGACCAGCCGGCCACGATCAGCTTCGGCCGGGACTCCTTGGCCAGCCTCTCCACCTCGGCCATGTCGACCAGGCCGTCCTCGCCCACGTGGTAGGCGACGACCTCGTAGAGCCTGCCGGAGAAGTTGATCCTCATGCCGTGGGTCAGGTGCCCGCCGTGCGCGAGGTCCAGGCCCATGATCCTGTCGCCCGGCTCGAGCAGCGAGAACATCACGGCCGCGTTCGCCTGGGCACCGGAGTGCGGCTGCACATTGGCGTGCTCGGCGCCGAACAGCGCCTTGACGCGGTCGATGGCGATCTGCTCGACCACGTCGACGTGCTCGCAGCCGCCGTAGTAGCGGCGGCCCGGATAGCCCTCGGCGTACTTGTTGGTGAGGACCGAGCCCTGGGCCTCCATGACCGCCACCGGGGCGAAGTTCTCCGAGGCGATCATCTCGAGGGTGGACTGCTGGCGGTGCAGTTCGGCGTCGACCGCGGCGGCCACGTCCGGGTCGAGCTCGTGCAGGGGCGTGTCGAGAACGGTCTTCCGCTCGGTCATGCGCGTCGTCCCGTTTCTCAGCCGGCCGTGTGGGCGGCGTACTCGTCGGCGGAGAGCAGGTCGTCCGGCTCGCTCGTGACGCGCACCTTGAACAGCCAGCCGCCCTCGAACGGAGCCGAGTTCACCAGCGACGGGTCGTTCACCACGTCCTCGTTGATCTCGGTGACCTCACCGCTGACCGGGGCGTACAGGTCGGACACCGACTTGGTGGACTCCAGCTCGCCGCAGGCCTCGCCCGCGGTCACCGTGGAGCCGACCTCCGGGAGCTGGGCGTAGACGACGTCGCCGAGCGCGTTGGCCGCGAACTCGGTGATGCCGACCGTGGCGATGCCGTCCTCGGCGGGCGACACCCACTCGTGCTCCTTGCTGTAGCGCAGCTGCTCAGGGTTGCTCATGGCCTGATTCCTCCTGTACGCGGGGGGTGCTGATGGCTGAGGGAAGGGAAAAGGTGCCTGTGATCAGGGGTGACGTGGCCCGCCCCGGGGCCGGCCGGCCGCCGCGCCGGTGTCACTTCTGCCGCTTGTAGAAGGGCAGCGCCACCACCTCGTACGGCTCGTGACTGCCCCGGATGTCCACCGCGACACCCGTCGTGCCCGGCGTGGCGTACGCGGCGTCGACGTAGGCCATCGCGATCGGCTTGCCCAGGGTGGGGGAGGGGGCACCGGAGGTGACCTCGCCGATCACCTTTCCGTCCGCGACGACCGCGTAGCCGGCGCGCGGGACCCGGCGGCCCTGGGCGACCAGGCCGACGAGCACCCGGGACGGCTCGGCGGCCACCCGCTCGGCGGCGGCCAGCAGGGCCTCGCGGCCCACGAAGTCGCCCTCCTTGTCGAACTTGACCACCCGGCCGAACCCCGCGTCGAACGGGGTCAGCGCCGTCGACAGCTCGTTGCCGTACAGCGGCATGCCCGCCTCCAGGCGCAGCGTGTCGCGGCAGGACAGGCCGCAGGGCACCAGACCGGCCGGGGCGCCGGCCTCGGTGAGCGCCTGCCACAGCCGCTCCGCGTCGCCCGGGGCCACGAACAGCTCGAAGCCGTCCTCGCCGGTGTACCCGGTGCGGGCGATCAGCGCGGGGACGCCCGCGACGGTGCCGGACAGAACGGCGTAGTACTTCAGTCCGTCCAGGTCGGCGTCGGTGAGGGGCTTGAGGACGGCGAGGGCCTCGGGCCCCTGGACGGCGAGCAGCGCGTAGCCGTCCCGGTCGTCACGGACCTCGGCGTCGAAGCCGGCCGCCCGCTCGGTGAGCGCGTCGAGCACCGCCTGGGCGTTGGAGGCGTTGGCGACGACCAGGTACTCGCTCTCGCCCGTCCGGTAGACGATCAGGTCGTCCAGGATGCCGCCGTCGGCCCGGCAGATCATGGTGTAGCGGGCACGGCCCGGGCCCACGGTGGCGATGTTGCCGACCAGGGCGTAGTTCAGCAGCGCGGCGGCCTGCGGTCCGGTGACGGTGATCTCGCCCATGTGGGAGAGGTCGAACAGACCGGCCCTGGTGCGCACGGCGAGGTGCTCCTCGCGCTCGGAGCCGTAGCGCAGGGGCATCTCCCAGCCGGCGAAGTCGGTCATGGTCGCGCCGAGCGAGCGGTGCAGCGCGTCGAGCGGGGTACGGCGGAGTCGAGGGGCGTCGGTACTGCTCATCGGTCGGTCTCCAGGACAGAAAGGACGAGGACGGGTCTGCTGTCCTCCCCATCTGTCATCGGAACCTGAGAGGTTCGCCGCGACCGCCGTCGGGCGGACGGCCACGGCTTGCACCTTGGGTGGGGCCGCCGTCGGCGGCCCGCTTTTCAGATGTGCCTCGCCCGCGCGGTAACGGGGCCTGAGAGATTCAAGGGAGGGACTTGCTCCTTCGGCGCCCCGGCGAACGCGGCCGGGGACTCTCCCGCGCGGATTCAAACGGCCGATATGCAGTTGAGGCGCCCATCATTGCACGACCGGCGCGTTCGCGGCAGGACCGTACCTGTGACCGGCCCGTGGCAGTACGTACACGGAATCGCGGAACACCGTCCATTACCTTCTCTTTACGTTCGGTGGGAAGGTGCATTCCTGACCAACCGGGGAGGATGATGACGGTGAACAGGCCCAGGCCACAGGCGACGTCCCAGTCCTCCGCGCTGCCCCTTCCGCTGTCCGGGCCGGCTCCCGTCCGGCCGCGGCGGCTCGGGGCCGCCGTCCGGGACCTGCGGGGAGAGAACGGGCCGCACGAGCTGTGCTTCGGGCCGTACGACCTGGTCGTGGTGACCGGCCTGCCCGGCGGCGGCAAGTCCACGCTGATGCGCCGTGCGGTGCGCGGGGGCCTGCGGATCGACTCCCAGGACACCCGCGACCGCTGGGACGCCCGCCTGGCGCCGTACCTGCCCTACGTCCTCTACCGCCCTCTGGTCCGCCTCGCCCACTACGCCGGACTGCGCGGCGCCCTGCGCTCCGGCGCCCCGGTCGTGGTCCACGACTGCGGCACCCAGCCCTGGGTGCGCGCCTGGCTGGCCCGTACCGCCCGCCGCCGCGGCGCCGCCCTGCACCTGATCCTGCTGGACGTCGCCCCCGGCACCGCGCTGGCGGGCCAGCGGGAACGCGGCCGGGGGGTCTCCCCGTACGCCTTCCGGCGTCACTGCCGGGCGGCGGCCCGTCTGCTGCGCGTCCTGCGGCGGGGGGAGCTGCCGAGGGGCTGCGACTCGGCGGTCCTGCTGGACCGCGAGGCCGCGGCGGCACTGCGGCGGGTCGAGTTCGCTCCCGTACCGGATAACCTTCCGGTCACAGCAGTGGTTTCCAGCAGGCGGTAGGTAGATGGATTTCCCGGCACAGGCACATCTCCAGCCCCACCCGCACGGCGGTTGGCCCGGCAACGAACTGGAGGAGGTGCTGTCGGCCTCCCTCGGCGTCCCGTCGGCCGTCGGCCGGATCATCGAGGTCCTCAGCCGCAGCTTCCTCTGGGTCCCCCTGCCCAATGGCGGGGGCCCGAACAGCGGTCCGCTCGACCTGCCCGCGATGGAGCTCGACGGCCAGGCGTATGTGCCGGTCTTCAGCTCCGAGGAGCAGTTCCGTCAGGTCGTCGGCTCCCACATGGCGTACACCATCGCGCCCGCCGTCGAGTTCGCGCGCGGACTGCCCCCGCAGGCCGGCATCGCCATCAACCCGGAGGGCGTGGTCGGCGTCCCGCTGCCGCCGCCGGCCGTGGCCGAGCTGTGCCGGGCGGGACGCACCCCGCTGGACGGCCCGGAGACCGGCGGCCGCGTCCGCCTCTTCGAGCCCGACTGGCAGGACGACCCGATGGACTTCCTCTCCGCCGCCTCCGCCGAGTTCGCGGCGATCGGCGTGGTCCGCACCGCCCGGCGCTGTCTGGCCGCCATCGAGACGGCCGACCCGGTCATGTTCATCGGTGTCGAGCTGTCCCACCTCGAGGGCGACCTGCTGACCCGCCCCCTGGAGGCCCTGGGCCGTGCCCTGGCCGCCTCCCCGGTCCGGTGGCCGGTCAACCTGGTCCTTCTGGACGTGGCCCAGGACCCGGTGACCGACTGGATGAGGGAAAAGATCCGGCCGTTCTACCGGCACGACCACTGAGGACACCGCCGCATGGGCACAAGCGTCCCACGGTGGCAAAAACGGCAACGGGTACCGAGTTCGCAGGCGGCCTTAAGCTAGTGCTGCGACCGAAAAGGTTCACCGGCTCGCGACGCCCGGCACGGCGCCTCGTCGTGCCGCCGCACCGCCCGCGTACCCCCCGGTACGCGGGAGCTGCCTCGCCCCGCGGCGCTCCCCGCCGTTACGAAGGGCGTGGAAGACGGTGCGGCACCGGACGCCGCGAGCGCCCCGGCGTACCTTTCCGGTCGCCGCGGCGTGTTCCTGAAAGCCCCGTCCGCATCGTCGGACATCCCGGGCGTCTCCGGGCGGGACTTCGGGGAGCACGCCCTGGTACACAGGGTGTCGAAGGGGCTCGTGGAGGGGCGGTACAGAAGGTGAGCGTGAGCGCCAGCGGCACGGCGGCCGTGCAGGTCGAGCAGGCGCTGCGCCAGGTGACGCCGGGGCGTTACGACGCCTACGAGGTGTTGCTGCGCGCACTGGCGACGCCGTCCTCCGGCCGGGTCTGGATGCTGCTGTGGCACGGCCAGGCGGGTTCCCCCGACGCCCAGTACGGGCGCATGGAGGTCGACGGCCACGGCTACGCGCCCTGCGTGACGTCCGCTCAGGAGCTGTCGGCCAGCGGCTGGATGCGGTCGTACGAGGTGGTGGACGGCCTCGAGGTGGCCCGCATCCTCTACCGCGAGCACTACGGCCTCTGGCTGAACCCGCACGCTCCGGGCGGCGGCGTCGGCATCCCCTGGCTCGATCTGCGCCGTATCGCCACCGGCCTGGACCGCCAGCCCGCGGGGCCGCTCAGACTGTCCGAGCCGACCGTCGAGGTCCCGCAGTTCTACGCCCTGCTCACCCAGAACGCCCACCGCACCCCGGCGGTCCGCTCGCTGCGCCGCGCCTGGGTGCAGCCCGCGCTCGGAGAACCGTACCTGGCCATCGGCCTGGACGTGTACGACACCTCGCCGGCCGCCGTCGACTCGGTGCGCGCGATGATGCAGCAGTCCGTCAGCGCCGTCCCCGACGGGCTGCCGGTGTCGACCGTGGCGATGTCCGACGAGTACGACCCGGTCGCGATGTGGCTGCGCGCCAACTCCCGCCCCTTCTACGACCGCGAGGCGCACGGTGCCGTACCGCCCGCCGCCTCGGGCTACGGCTACCCGCCCGTGTACCGGCACTGACCGGGACGGAACCGGTACCGGCACTGACCGGGACGGATACCGGCGCTGACCGGGGCAGACCCTCGAAAGGCCCGGTGCGGTCGACCGCACCGGGCCTTCGCATGTGATCACGCAGCGTCACCGCTTGTCCAGCATATGGACATCTGACCGGTGCTGGGCTTTCTTCACAACTCATCGCTGATGTCACGTCGGATTTTCGGCCGTGCCGGCGGTCGTGCGCGCTCAGCTACACCTTGCTAACCGCCTGTCACCTGCGGTTTTGCCGTTTCTACACACCATCTGACGGTTTCTCGGAGGCTCCTGAGGGGGCGTCTTGTGTATCGATTGGATCAACTTCTTGTGAAGGGACGCCTGAACTGCCCCCTTATGTCAAGTGTCCAGATCTCAGGTAGGTATCACCGGTATCCGGACCGTTCCTGACTCCCTGCGAACGTCTGTAGTGTTCAGCGAGTCAAGATGCATCCACATAGCGGACCCGGAGTGGCCCCAGAATGCGCATATTCAAGCCCCGAGCCGCTCGGGCGATCACGGCCGTAGTCGCGGTCAGTCTGATCGCCGCGGGCTGCACCAGCAAGCGGGACAGCGGCAACAAGAGCGGCGACAGAAAGGACACCTTCGTCTTCGCCGGTGCGGGCGACCCGGGCTCCCTGGATCCTGCCCTCGCGAGCGACGGCGAAACCTTCCGTGTGACGCGCCAGGCGTTCGAGGCCCTCCTCGAGCACGAGCCGGGCGGCACCAAGCTGGTCGGCGGTCTCGCCGAGACCTGGTCGAGCAACGACAAGGGCACCGTCTGGACCTTCAACCTCCGCAAGGGCGTGAAGTTCCACGACGGCGAGAAGCTCAACGCCAAGGCGGTCTGCGCCAACTACGACCACTGGTTCCACTGGAAGGGCACCTACCAGTCCAGCGCGGTCTCCTACTACTGGCAGACCATCATGGGCGGCTTCGCGAAGAACGAGGACAAGGAGACGCCCGAGCCGAACTACAAGTCCTGCACCGCGAAGGACGAGTACACCGTCGTCATCGAGGTCAAGAAGCCCTCCGCCAACCTCCCCGGCGGCTTCTCCCTCAACTCCCTGGCGATCCACTCGCCCAAGGCCATCAAGGAGTACGAGAAGCAGGAGGCGACCGCCAAGGGCGACGCCATCACGTACCCCAAGTACAGCCAGGAGGCCGGCGTGGTCGCCGGCACCGGCCCGTACAAGATCGTCAAGTGGAACAAGGGCAACAAGGAAGTCGTCCTCGAGCGCTTCGACGACTACTGGGGCGAGAAGGCCAAGATCAAGAAGCTGATCTTCCGCACCATCGACACCGAGGAGGGCCGCCGCCAGGCGCTCCAGGCCGGTGACATCGACGGCTACGACCTCGTCGCCCCGGCCGACGTCAAGACCCTCAAGGACCAGGGCTACGTCGTCCCGACGCGTGACGTCTTCAACCTCTTCTACCTCGGCATGAGCCAGGGGGCCAACAAGGCCCTGAAGAAGAAGGAAGTCCGCCAGGCCATCGCGCACGCCATCGACCGCGAGAACCTGGTCAAGACCCAGCTGCCCGAGGGCGGCAAGGTCGCCGACCAGTTCATGCCGGACACGGTCGCGGGCTACTCCAAGAACGTCAAGCAGTACCCGCACGACACCGCCAAGGCCAAGGAGCTGCTGAAGAAGGCCGGCGAGGAGAAGCTCGAGATCGAGTTCTGCTACCCGACCGAGGTCACCCGCCCGTACATGCCTGCCCCGCAGGACATCTTCGAGCTGCTGAAGGCCGACCTGGAGAAGGCCGGCATCAAGGTCAAGCCCAAGCCCATGAAGTGGGCCCCGGACTACCTCGACGCCACCGAGTCGGGCTCCTGCGCCCTGCACATGCTGGGCTGGACCGGCGACTTCAACGACGGCTACAACTTCATCGGCACCTGGTTCTCCGGCTACAACAAGCAGTGGGGTTTCAAGGACAAGAAGGTCTTTGACGCCGTCAACGCCGGATCCAAGATGGGCAAGCTCGAGGACCGCATCGCCGCCTACGAGAAGGCCAACGAGGTCATCATGGACTACCTGCCGGGTGTGCCGCTCTCGTCCTCGCCGCCGGCGATCGCCTTCGGCAAGAACGTCAACCCGCCCAAGGTCTCCCCGCTGACGCAGGAGATCTTCGCCGAGGCCTCCTTCAAGAAGTAAGCGAGCACGCGGCAGAAAACCGCAAACGGGGGTCCGCCCGGCCGTCGTAACCCGGCGGCCGGGCGGGTCCGTTCATGTACGACAACACCAAGAAAGGGGCATGCGGGGTGCTGCGTCTCGTTGTACGAAGACTGCTCCAGCTCATACCCACGCTGCTCGGCCTGTCGGTTCTGCTCTTCCTGTGGCTCAACCGGCTGCCCGGTGGACCCGCCTCGGCGATCCTGGGGGAGAAGGCCACCGAGGCCGAGGTGGCGCGCATCAACCGCGCGCTCGGGCTCGACCAACCCGTCTACGTCCAGTACTGGCGCTTCCTCAAGCGCATCACCGAACTCGACCTGGGGACGTCCACCCAGACCGGACAGCCGGTGTGGGACGAGTTCGTCCTGCGCTTCCCCGCCACCGTGGAACTGTCCCTCAGCGCGATGTTCCTCGCCGTGGCCGTCGGCGTCCCGCTCGGCTACTTCGCCGCGCGCAACCGCGGTGGCTGGCTCGACGTCACCGCCGTGTCCGGCTCGCTGGTCGGCATCTGCATCCCGGTCTTCTTCCTCGCTCTGATCCTCAAGGGCATCTTCGCCGTCCAGCTCGGCATCTTCCCCAGCTACGGCCGCCAGGAAACCGGCATCAACGCCACCGAGGTGACCGGCCTCGCCGTCCTGGACGGCATCCTCACCGGGGAGTTCGACGCCTCCTGGGACGCGATCATGCACCTGGTCCTGCCCGCCGTCGCCCTGTCCTCCATCCCGCTCGCGGTCATCGTGCGCATGACCCGCGCCAGCGTCCTGGAGGTGCAGGACGAGGACTACGTCCGCACCGCGGAGGCCAAGGGGCTCAAGCGGAGCGTCGTGCGCACCCGGCACGTGCTGCGCAACGCGATGCTCCCCGTGGTCACCACGGTCGGCCTGCTCACCGGCTCCCTGCTGTCCGGCGCGGTCCTGACCGAGTCGGTGTTCTCCTTCGGCGGGATCGGCTCCTTCATCCGGACCGCCATCGACGCCCGCGACTACCCCGTGCTCGTCGGGTTCATCATGTTCATCGCGATGGTGTACGTCCTGATCAACCTGCTGGTGGACCTGGCGTACAGCCTGATCGACCCGAGAGTGCGGGTGCACTGAGTATGAGTGTCGCCACCAAGACTGACAAGATCCAGCGCCTCGCGGAACTGACCGCGACCAAGGAGACCAGCACCGGCGCCAGCCTGTGGCGGGAGGCCTTCCGCCGCCTCAGGCACAGCAAGATGGCGATCATCGGCGCGGTCATCATCGCCGTGTTCGTCGTCATCGCGATCATCGGCCCCTACGTCGCCCCGCACTCCCCGACCGCCCAGACCTGGCGCGGCGAAGTCTTCCCCAACCGGGGCGAGTTCGTCGGCCCGCGCGCCGGCAACTGGTTCGGACTCGACCACATCGGCCGGGACATGTTCTCCCGCATGCTGGTCGGCGCCCGCCAGACCCTGCTCGTCGGTGTCGTCTCCACCCTGATCGGCCTGTCCATCGGCTTCCTGATCGGCGGTCTCTCTGGAGCCGCCGCCACCCTCGGCGGCAACGCCGGCAGGCGCGTCGACTCCGTCATCATGCGTCTGATCGACATGATGCTGGCGCTGCCCTCGCTGCTGCTGGCCGTCTCCGTCGCCGCCGTCATGGGCCAGTCGCTGGCCACCGTGATGATCGCCGTGGGTGTGGTCCAGGTGCCGGTGTTCGCCCGGCTGCTGCGCGGCTCCATGCTGGCGCAGGGCGGAGCGGACTATGTGCTCGCGGCCCAGTCCCTGGGCGTGCGCAAGCGGCGCATCGTGCTCTCGCAGATCGTCCCGAACTCGCTCAGCCCGGTGATCGTGCAGGCCACGCTCTCCCTGGCCACCGCGATCATCGAGGCGGCCGCCCTGTCCTACCTGGGTCTGGGCAACCCCGACCCGGCCGTTCCCGAGTGGGGCGTCATGCTCGCCCAGGCGCAGCGCTTCTTCGACAACGCGCCGATGATGGCGGTCTACCCCGCCGTCGGCATCATCGTCACCGCCCTCGGCTTCACCCTTCTCGGAGAGGCCATGCGGGAAGCCCTCGACCCGAAGCTGAGGGGCTGAACCACCATGTCTCTGCTTACTGTCGACGAACTGACCGTCACCTTCGAAGGCCGCGGTCGCAAGGCGTACCGGGCGGTCGACGGCGTCTCCTTCTCCATCGACCAGGGTCAGGTCGTGGGCCTGGTCGGCGAGTCCGGCTGCGGAAAGTCCGTCACCTCCCTGGCACTGATGGGCCTGCTGCCGGCCAAGGGCGTCACCATCGGCGGCCGTGCCGAGTTCGACGGCACGGACCTGTTCGCTCTGAGCCCGTCCGCCCGCCGCGACCTGCGCGGCAGCAAGATGGCGATGATCTTCCAGGACCCGCTGTCCTCGCTCAACCCGGTCGTGCCGGTGGGCGTGCAGGTCACCGAGATCCTCGAGCGCCATCGCGGGCTGAAGGGCGAGGCCGCCCGCAAGGAGGCCGCCCATCTGCTGGACCGGGTCGGCATCCCCGACCCCACCCGGCGCCTGAAGGAGTACCCGCACCAGCTCTCCGGCGGCATGCGCCAGCGCGCCCTGATCGCCATGGCGGTGGCCTGCGCCCCGCGTCTGCTCATCGCCGACGAGCCCACCACGGCCCTCGACGTGACGATCCAGGCGCAGATCCTGGAGCTGCTCAAGGAACTGGTGGACCAGGAGGGCACCGCCCTGCTGATGATCACTCACGACCTCGGCGTCGTCGCCGGTCTGTGCGACCAGGTCAATGTGCTCTACGCGGGCAAGGTCGTGGAGTCCGCCGGCCGCCGTGAGCTGTTCGCCCACCCCACCCACCCCTACGCGCACGGACTGCTGGGCTCCATCCCGCGTCTGGACGCTCCCCGGGGCGAGCCGCTCAAGCCCATCCGCGGCTCGATCAACGACCGCATCGCCTGGGCCGACGGCTGCGCCTTCGCGCCCCGCTGCGACCGGTACGAGATGGGCTGCCTGACCGGCACCCCGCAGCTGACCGAGCCCCGCGCGGCCGGTCACCTGGTGCGGTGCGTCAACCCCGTGCTCGACGACGCGAAGGCCGAGGAGGTCCCCGCATGAGCCTGCTCGAACTGGACGGCGTCAAGGTCCACTTCCCCATCAAGAAGGGGATCCTGTTCGACCGCACGGTCGGCCATGTCTACGCCGTCGACGGAGTGTCCCTGAAGGTCGAGGCGGGGCAGACCTACGGCCTGGTCGGCGAGTCCGGCTGCGGCAAGAC
The DNA here is from genome assembly GCF_039525155.1 of Streptomyces thermoalcalitolerans. Classification (NCBI taxonomy): domain Bacteria; kingdom Bacillati; phylum Actinomycetota; class Actinomycetes; order Kitasatosporales; family Streptomycetaceae; genus Streptomyces; species Streptomyces thermoalcalitolerans. The sequence goes on from NZ_BAAAHG010000019.1 coordinate 40,249, forward strand.
CACCCTGGGACGGGCGGTGCTGCGGCTGGTGGACATCACCGAGGGCTCGGTCGTCCTCGACGGCACCGATCTGGCGAAGCTGTCCGGCGAGGAGATGCGCCGCTTCCGGCGCCGGCTCCAGATGGTCTTCCAGGACCCGCTGGGCTCGCTCAACCCCCGGCAGAACATCGAGTCGATCCTGACCGAGGGCATGATCGCCCACGGCATCGGCAAGAACCAGGAGGAGCGCCGGGAGAAGATCAAGTCGATCCTGGAGCGGGTCGGCCTGCCCTCCAACGCCCTCTCCCGCTACCCGCACGAGTTCTCCGGCGGTCAGCGCCAGCGCATCGGCATCGCCCGCGCCCTCGTCCTCGAACCGGACGTCATCATCTGCGACGAGCCGGTCTCCGCGCTCGACGTGTCGGTCCAGGCCCAGGTCATCAACCTGCTGGAGGAGCTCCAGGACGAGCTCGGCCTGACGTACGTCGTCATCGCCCACGACCTCGCGGTGGTCCGGCACATCTCCGACACGATCGGCGTGATGTACCTGGGCTCGCTGGTCGAGGAGGCGCCGAGCGACGTCCTCTACGCCGAGCCCAAGCACCCGTACACCAAGGCCCTGATGTCGGCCGTGCCGGTGCCGGACCCGGACGTGGAGGACCGCCGCGAGCGCATCCTGCTCACCGGCGACCTGCCCTCGCCGGCCAACCCGCCCAGCGGCTGCCGCTTCCACACCCGCTGCCCCTGGGCCCAGGCCGAGCGCTGCGCGACCGAGCGCCCCGAGCTGCGGGACCTCGGCGGCGGCCACCGGGTGGCCTGCCACTACGCCGAGGAGATCGCGGCCGGAAAGCTGCGGCGGGTCACGGGCGAGGTCGTGTCGGCGGCACGCGAGGGCGCGGAGGACAAGCCGGTCTCCGAGGGGGCCAGGGCGGCCGGGAAGGCGGAGGCCTCGGAGAAGGCCGAGGAGGCCGAGGGAGCCGAGAAGGCTGCGAAGGCTGAGAAGGCTGAGGAGTCCGCGAAGCCTGAGAAGGCCGCGAAGGCCGCGAAGGCCGCGAAGACCGAGGGAGCCGAGAAGAAGGAGACCTCGGGGAAGGCCGCGACGGCTGAGAAGGCTGAGCAGGCTGAAAAGGCTGAGAAGGCCACGAAGGCCGAGGGAGCCGACAAGAAGGAGGCCCCGAAGAAGGCCAAGGCCGCGGAGGCGGAGAAGTCCGAGAAGACGGAGGCCCCGAAGAAGGCTCCGAAGAAGGCTCCGAAGACCGAGAAGACCGAAGGGGCCGAGAAGGCGGAGGCCTCGGAGGAGACCGAGAAGGCCGTGTGACCCGGCTCCCGGGTTTCCGCCGTGATCCGGGCCTTCGCCCGGTCAGCCCCCTCGGATAAAAAGCTCATCCCACCCCTCGCCTTGCTTTGTAAGGCGAGGGGTTCTTTCTGGGTGAGAATATTAGGGTGCTCCAGCAACTGTTCACCCCGTCCGTCCTGCACGCGCTCGAGCTGATCGGCATCTTCGTCTTCGCGATCTCCGGTGCCCTGCTGGCCGTGCGCAAGAACCTCGACGTCTTCGGCCTGGCCGTGCTCGCGGAGGTCACCGGTCTGGGCGGAGGGCTCTTCCGCGACCTGGTCATCGGTGCCGTGCCGCCCGCCGCCTTCACGGACCTGGGGTACTTCCTCACCCCGCTGCTCGCCACGGCCCTGGTCTTCTTCCTCCACCCGCAGGTGGAGCGCATCCAGGCCGCCGTCAACGTCTTCGACGCGGCCGGTCTCGGTCTGTTCTGCGTCGCGGGCACGATCAAGGCGTACGACTACGGACTCAGCCTCACCGCGTCGGCGACGCTCGGCCTGGCCACCGCCGTGGGCGGCGGGGTGCTGCGGGACGTGCTCGCCAACGAGGTGCCGTCGCTGCTGCGCTGGGACCGCGACCTGTACGCGGTTCCGGCGACCGTTGGCGCCACCATCGTGGCGCTGTGCATCCGCTACGACGTGCTGACCCCGTTCACCAGCGGTTTCGCCGCGACCACCGCCTTCGTCCTGCGGCTGCTCGCGATGCGGTACCACTGGCGCGCTCCGCGGGCCTGGAACCGGCGCTCGACGGTGCGGGAGGAGTAAGGCCGGCCCGCGCGGGCGCGGCCGGCGGCCTCACGGACCTGCGGGACAGAGGCCGGAACATTGCTCCTGTACGACCGAAAAGCTACCGCTTAGTAATTTCCTGTTGTACTGTTCACCCATGTCAGAAGCAGTCACCACCCAGGCCGCGGGAGCCACGATCGGCGACAGCGAGTTCGACCGTGACACCGCGGTCACCGAGCGCGCCCCCGGCGTGTACGACACCGAGCTCTCCGCCGGCTGGACCATCATCAACGCCGTCAACGGCGGCTATCTGCTGGCCGTCCTCGGCCGCGCCCTCGCGCACGCCCTGCCGCACCCGGACCCGTTCACCATCTCGGCGCACTACCTCACCGCGTCCCGTCCCGGCCCGGCCGTCGTGCGCACGGAGGTGGCCCGCACCGGCCGCACGCTCTCCACCGGCCAGGCCTCCCTCTTCCAGTACGACGAGGACGGCCGCGAGGTGGAGCGCATCCGCGTCCTGGCCACCTACGGCGACCTCGACGCCCTGCCCGACGACGTGCGCACCGCGGCGAAGCCGCCCGCGATCCCGCCCATGGAGCAGTGCTTCGGCCCGCAGGACGGCCCGGCCCCGGTCCCCGGCAGCTCGGCCATCACCGACCGGCTGATGCTCAAACTGGATCCGGCCACCCTCGGCTGGGCGCTCGGCTCGCCCTCCGGCAAGGGCGAGATGCGGGCCTGGTTCGGTCTCGCCGACGGCCGCGACCACGACCCGCTCTCCCTGCTGCTCGCCGTGGACGCGCTGCCCCCGACCGCCTTCGAGCTCGGCGTCAAGGGCTGGGTGCCGACCGTCGAACTGACCGTGCACGTCCGCTGCCGCCCGGCACCGGGCCCGCTGCGCGTGTCCACCACCACCCGCAACTTCGCCGGCGGCTTCCTGGAGGAGGACGCCGAGGTCTGGGACAGCGCCGACCGGCTGGTGGCGCAGTCCCGGCAGCTCGCGCGGGTCAAACTGGGCTGACGGCCGCCACCGGCCGGCCGGGCCGCCGCCCGGGTGACGCACCGGCCCTTGGTCCGCCCGGCCCTCGCCCAGGCGGACCAAGGGCCGGTGTCCGGGGCCTTTCGACACCCGCCGTCCTGAGCCGCGGGGCGGCCGTGAGCGGCCGTAGAATCGGCCTCATCATGGCTTACCTCGACCACGCCGCGACCACCCCCATGCTCCCGGAGGCGGCAGAGGCGCTGACCGCCGCGCTGGGGGTCACCGGCAACGCCTCCTCCCTCCACGCGTCCGGCCGCCGGGCTCGCCGCACGGTCGAGGAGTCCCGCGAAACCCTCGCCGAGGCCCTCGGCGCCCGCCCCAGCGAGGTCGTCTTCACCTCCGGCGGCACCGAGGCCGACAACCTCGCGGTCAAGGGCCTGTACTGGGCCCGCCGCAACGCCGACCCGGCCCGTACCCGCGTCCTGGCCAGCCCCGTCGAGCACCATGCCGTCCTCGACTCCGTCCACTGGCTCGGCGAGCACGAGGGCGCCACCGTCGAGTACCTCCCGGTCGACTTCTACGGGCGCGTCCACCCCGAGGCGCTGCGCGAGGCCATCGCCCGCAATCCCGCCGATGTCGCCCTCGTCACCGTCATGTGGGCCAACAACGAGATCGGCACCCTGCAGCCGATCCGTGAACTCGCCGAGGTGGCAGCCGAGTTCGGCATCCCGCTGCACTCCGACGCGGTGCAGGCCTTCGGTCAGGTCCCGGTCGACTTCGCCGCCTCGGGGCTGGCCGCGATGACGGTCTCCAGCCACAAGATCGGCGGGCCGTACGGCATCGGCGCGCTGGTTTTGAGCCGCGACCACAGCCCCGTGCCCGTCCTGCACGGCGGCGGCCAGGAGCGGCACGTACGCTCCGGCACCCTCGACGTCCCCGCGATCGCCTCCTTCGCCGTGGCCGGCCGGATCGCCGCCGAGCGGCGCGAGTGGTTCGCCCGCGAGATCGGCGCACTGCGCGACGAGCTGATCGAGGCGGTGCGCACGGCGGTCCCGGACGCGGTCCTCGGCGGCGACCCCTCACCGCAGGGCCGCCTCCCGGCCAACGCCCACTTCACCTTCCCCGGCTGCGAGGGCGACTCCCTGCTGCTCCTGCTGGACGCCCAGGGCATCGAGTGCTCCACCGGCTCCGCCTGCACCGCGGGCGTCGCCCAGCCCAGCCACGTCCTGCTGGCCACCGGCGTCGACCCGGACCTCGCCCGCGGCACCCTGCGCTTCTCCCTCGGCCACACCTCCACCCGGGCCGACATCGAGGCGGTCGCCAAGGCCATCGGCCCGGCGGTGGAACGGGCCCGGGCAGCGGGGCTGACGTAGAAACTTCGGGCCGGGTCGCCTTGCGGCCCACAGGCCGTGACCGATCGCTGCGCGATGGGCGGACAGCAGGGCCTTGCTCTCCACCGCAGGGCGCGTCGGTCCGGGCCCTCCAGGGTGGAGACGCCGATTCGGTGCGGCGCCGCCCCTCTTGCTGCCGTTGGTTCAGAGCGATCGGCAGACGCCGACACGGAGGCGCTCCTATGATCGGGTTCTCGACCAGATCTTTATGACAGGAACCCAATAGGGTGGTGTGGGGCTTTTGTCGGAATCGGTGAAACTCGTCAAAACCATGGGTCCTGCACTGTAAACTCGCAGGTCACGCACTCTGCTCCCCGCGCACGCGGGGATGGCCCCATCTTGGCACGGGCAAACTCCTTGGCATCCTTTCTGCTCCCCGCGCACGCGGGGATGGCCCCCAGATTGCCGAGATGTATGGCTGCTCTTATCACTGCTCCCCGCGCACGCGGGGATGGCCCCTCCGCATCGCGGGAAGGGACTACTGATGGTCGCTGCTCCCCGCGCACGCGGGGATGGCCCCGGATGCCGGAACCGTCGGCCGCAGCCATCGGGCTGCTCCCCGCGCACGCGGGGATGGCCCCTCCCCGCAGACCGACACTCCCGAGGACCCGATCTGCTCCCCGCGCACGCGGGGATGGCCCCAGAGATCTCTGCACTGGTCTCGCCGGGGTCAACTGCTCCCCGCGCACGCGGGGATGGCCCCTTGAGCTCGTCCAGGAGCCGATCCTTGGTCGGCTGCTCCCCGCGCACGCGGGGATGGCCCCCGGCGGGATGACCGGATCAGTCTCCGAGTAGTCCTGCTCCCCGCGCACGCGGGGATGGCCCCTCATGCCACCCTCCGCAGTGCCAGCGTGCACCCTGCTCCCCGCGCACGCGGGGATGGCCCCGTCCCCGTCATGTACTTCAGCGCCGACAGCAACTGCTCCCCGCGCACGCGGGGATGGCCCCCCCGATCCCAGGTTGCCGACATGATCACGGGTACTGCTCCCCGCGCACGCGGGGATGGCCCCTATAGCCCGGGCCAGGCCGGCTGGACGATCAACTGCTCCCCGCGCACGCGGGGATGGCCCCTACGGTGGCCTGACCCGACTCTGGGTCTTCGACTGCTCCCCGCGCACGCGGGGATGGCCCCTCTGCCCGGATCTGGTCAAATCGCCGGGCAGCACTGCTCCCCGCGCACGCGGGGATGGCCCCTAGAAGAGCGAGCAAAACCGGCCGAGATCGTTCTGCTCCCCGCGCACGCGGGGATGGCCCCCGCATCGGCACGTCGACCAACCGCGATGACCTCTGCTCCCCGCGCACGCGGGGATGGCCCCTGGCCGCCGCCGACGAGGGCCAGGGCGACGAGCTGCTCCCCGCGCACGCGGGGATGGCCCGCCGACGTGCCGCCGCGGAGCGGTGGCGCGCCCCTGCTCCCCGCGCACGCGGGGATGGCCCCGACACCATGATCACTGTCTGAGCGCAAGACCTCTGCTCCCCGCGCACGCGGGGATGGCCCCCCCGCGACCAGGCGAGTGGTCCGGGGGTGTCTGCTCCCCGCGCACGCGGGGATGGCCCCCTGTGGTGAGAACCATCGCGCTGCACCTTGTTCTGCTCCCCGCGCACGCGGGGATGGCCCCCGCCGCAGGTGGGTGACCCAGTGGGCGCGGCCCTGCTCCCCGCGCACGCGGGGATGGCCCCTGGCGCTCGTCGCCGCGGAGTCGGCACATGGCCTGCTCCCCGCGCACGCGGGGATGGCCCCAAGCACGCCACCACCGACCCCGCGTTCCGGGACTGCTCCCCGCGCACGCGGGGATGGCCCCTCCGCCACCTCGCCGTTCACCGGCAGCTCGAGCTGCTCCCCGCGCACGCGGGGATGGCCCCCACGCAGCCACCGGGCGGGCCCTCGCTGCGGACTGCTCCCCGCGCACGCGGGGATGGCCCCGACTTCACCGGCCACCAGGACGCCGACGGCCGCTGCTCCCCGCGCACGCGGGGATGGCCCCCGTGGCCTGACCGGCGAGGAGCGTCAGGCCTACTGCTCCCCGCGCACGCGGGGATGGCCCCTCCAGCTCCGTCGGCCGCCCTTCCGGACGCACCTGCTCCCCGCGCACGCGGGGATGGCCCCCGTGCACCGACTGTGTGGCTCGGTAGGTCCGTGCTGCTCCCCGCGCACGCGGGGATGGCCCCGACACCACGGAGCTGACCGCCGCCGAGCTGGACTGCTCCCCGCGCGCGCGGGGATGGCCCCGACGCGGAGGGCCTGGTCCAGGCCGCCGCCAACTGCTCTCCGCGCACGCGGGGATGGCCCCGAGACCTCGCCGAGGCGGGGCGCGCGATCGGCCTGTTCCCCGCACACGCGGGGATGGGCTCCCGGCCCACCCCTGCCGCCCCTCGCAGGGGATAAGGACTCAGCCCGAGGGGAATCACGGCCGAGTGAAAACAACGGGGTACAGGCAGAGTTGGTACCGCAGGCGGCTGCCTATCTGGTTACGGGCACTGGTCGTCCTCGCGGCTGGATGGGGCGTCCTTCTCTGCGGTCAGCAGGTCGCCGAAGGGTACAGGGAGACCTTGGTGTACCTCGACGCGCCGGTCTGCGAGGCCGGGAGTCAGAGGGGGAGCGGGGGCGACGACGAGGCGTGCGTGCGGCGCGAGGCGGGCACGGTGCTCGACCGTCGGAAGGGCGAGCATTGCTCCCACACCTACGACGGGACGAACGGAGGCAGCACCACGTGTACGCCGTACTACGACGTCAAGGTCCGGTGGCCCGGCCGCACCGCCTGGTTGTCGGTGGATTCGGAGATGTACGACAAGGCCAAGGCGGGCGACCGCACCGAAGTCCGGCTATGGCAGGGCGAGGTCGTGAAGCTGAAGGTACGCGGCCATACCCACTCCTACCTGACCTCCTCGCAGGAGGGGGTCATATGGTGGCTCACGGTGGGCTGCCTGATCCTGGCGACGGGTGCGTGGGGAGCGATCAGCGGGCGGCTCTCGGGCCTCTTCGCCTTCCCCAACTTCGGCTGGCTCTTTGTGGCCCCCGGGGTCGGAGTGCTCGGTTTCATGGCGTTGTTCGGTGGACCCCTTTGGGCCTGGGGCTTCACGATCCTGTGGACGGGGTTCGCGGTCTTCTGGATTGTGAGCGCCTGGCGGTTTTGACGAAGGCCCGCCCGGGCCAATGGCCAGCCCACTGTCCGCACTGTCTCTCGGGCATGGCCCGGCGGCCCGGGTGACGGAGTCGGGGAGCACAAGGTCCTTGCCCCGCTCACGTCCGTGTGCAGCTTTTTCAGGTTCGGGTCTCAGGTTCAGGTCCGCTTGGCATCCGCCTCGCGGACCATCCGTATGTACCGGTCCCAGTCCCAGTGCGGTCCCGGGTCCGTGTGGTCGGTGCCCGGCACCTCCACATGGCCAATGATGTGCTTCCGGTCGACGGGGATCTCGTACCGTGCGCAGATCCGGGCCGTCAGCCGCGCCGAGGCGGCGTACATCGCGTCCGTGAAGGACGAGGCGTCGTCGACGAATCCCTCGTGCTCGATGCCGATGCTCCGCTCGTTGTACTCCCGGTTGCCCGCGTGGAAGGCCACGTCCAGCTCGCGGATCATCTGGGTGATGCGCCCGTTCTTGCGGACGATGTAGTGCGCGGCGGCCCCGTGCCCCGGGTCCTGGAAGACCTTCACCGCGCTCGCGTAGCTGCCCTGGGTGACATGGATGACGACCCGGTCTATTCCGTAGTCGTACGGGCGGTCCGCCCGCCGGTAGTTCGCCGAGGAGGCGTTGATCCACCGGGCGCCCGCGAAGTCCACCGCGCCTTCCACCCGTGGTTTCTGCGCACCAGGCATTCGCCACCACAGCCGGGACACCCGGTCGCGTTCCAGGGCGATCCCGCCTCCCACGACCACCGCCGCCGCACCGATGATCAGTGCCCTCCGCCCCAGACGCCGGTTCGTCTCCTGTTTTTTCGCCCGCATGCGATCTTCAACGGTTGTCCGGCGGCCCCGGTTCCCGCACCCCCGTACCCTGGAAGGGCTATGACTGACACCCCGCGGCGCACCCGCCGCCTTCGCGTCCTCGCCGCCATGTCGGGCGGAGTCGACTCCGCCGTCGCCGCCGCGCGTGCCGTGGAGGCCGGCCACGACGTCACCGGCGTCCACCTCGCGCTCTCCGCGAACCCGCAGTCCTTCCGCACGGGCGCGCGGGGCTGCTGCACCATCGAGGACTCGCGCGACGCCCGCCGCGCCGCGGACGTCATCGGCATCCCGTTCTACGTCTGGGACCTCGCCGAGCGTTTCCGCGAGGACGTGGTGGAGAACTTCGTCGCCGAGTACCAGGCCGGCCGCACCCCGAACCCGTGCCTGCGCTGCAACGAGAAGATCAAGTTCGCCGCGCTGCTGGACAAGGCGCTCGCCCTCGGCTTCGACGCCGTCTGCACCGGTCACTACGCCAAGGTGGTCGTGCGCGAGGACGGCACCCGCGAGCTGCACCGCGCCTCCGACCTGGCCAAGGACCAGTCGTACGTCCTCGGTGTCCTGGACGAGAAGCAACTCGCGCACGCGATGTTCCCCCTGGGCGACACGGTCACCACCAAGGAGGAGATCCGCGCGGAGGCCGAGCGCCGCGGTCTCGCCGTCGCCAAGAAGCCCGACTCGCACGACATCTGCTTCATCGCCGACGGCGACACCCGGGGCTTCCTCGCCCGCCGTCTGGGCAAGGCCGAGGGCAACATCGTCGACGAGACGGGCAAGGTCGTCGGCACCCACGAGGGCGCGTACGGCTTCACCATCGGTCAGCGCAAGGGCCTGCGCATCGGCACCCCGGCCCCCGACGGCAAGCCGCGCTACGTCCTGGACATCTCCCCGGTGACCAACACCGTCACGGTCGGCCCCGCCTCCTCCCTCGACGTCACCGCTCTCACCGGCATCAGGCCCCGCTGGTGCGGCACGCCCCCGTCCGGTCCCGGCACCTACACGGCCCAGCTGCGCGCTCACGGCGAGGAGACGGAGGTCACCGCGGAGCTGGTCGGCGACGAGCTCCGGGTCACCTTCGCCACCCCGGTCCGCGGAGTGGCCCCCGGCCAGGCGATCGTCCTGTACGACGGCACGCGTGTGGTGGGCTCGGCGACCATCGCGTCCACGGTCCGGGCGAAGGCCGGGGCCACGGCGGGCTGACGCGTCCGCACGACCGCGCCGGCCACCCCGAGCGGCACCAGCGTCACGCACAGCCCGGCGTGGAAGACGGCGGTGTGCAGCAGCAGGCGCGTACGCGTCGTGAAGGAGTACGCGAAGAACACCGGCAGCAGCAGCGCGCTGCCGGGGCCGAGCAGAGCGAGCAGTCCGCCGAGAACGCGGTGACGGCGGTGAGCTCGCTATCGTGCCGCTTTTCCGGTTCCCCCGGCTTCCTCGGCCGCCCTGTCGATGGCGACGGCGAAGGCGGTCAGCGGCTGGGCGCCCAGGAGCGGCGTGGTGTTGACGAGAAAGGCGGGCGTACTGGACACCCCCAGGGTGTGCCCCTCCTCCTGGTCCCTGCGCACGGCCTCACCGGCGGCCTTCGACTCCATGTCGGCGCTGAAGCGGTTGAGATCGGCGACGCCCGCCTCCCGGGCCATGTCCCGCAGACGCTCGGCGGAGAACCGGTCCTGGTCGCTCTGGTCCGACTTCTTGTACACCACGTCGTGGAATTGCCAGAACCTGCCCTGCTGTCCGGCGGCCCAGGCGGCCCGCGCGGCCCGTTCCGACGCGGCGCCGAGCAAGGGGAAGTTGCGCCACTCGATGCGCAGGATGCCCTTGTTCACGTACTCGCGGACGAGGTGGGGTTCGGTCTCGCGGGCGAACCGGGCGCAGTAGGAGCACCGGAAGTCCGCGTAGGTGATCATCACGACGGGGGCGTCGGCCCGCCCCTTGGCCAGCGGGTCGTCGGCCTTCCGGCGCGCCAGGGCGAGCAGCGAGGCCTCCCGTTCGTCGGGGGTGGCGGCGGAGGAGGCGGTCGGCGTCTCCTTGGCACCGGAGCTGCCGGGAGCGCCGGTGAGAGCGACGGTCGAGGCGAGAACGGCCGCCGCGCCGCTCACCGCGGTGATCAGCACCAGACGGCGACGGCGGGCGGGAAGAGAGGAAGCCGAGGACGACGAGGAGCGCGCGGGGGCCGAGGAAGAGGAGGAAGAGGGGGAGGAAGGCACAGAAAACTCTCCGATCGCGCGGTTGCGCGGTGGTAGGGGCCGACAGAAGCACGCGGACGCGGTGCGCGGGCCTATACGCGTCGTACGGAGAGTTCGTCGAGACCCATGGCGCCGTGCCGCCTTCCACGCATCCCCGCTCCTCCTTCCGGGCCGTGCCCACCATAGATCAGGGCGTGGCCGGGACATCGGTCGGCGTGGGTGAGAAGCTCTGGCACACCTCGGGGAGCTGTTTTAGGCTCTCTCGTGCGGATTACCCGCACATATCGGCGTGAGGCGGCGAACCAGGTACCCGCCTCGTCAGGAGGGCGGCCGTGCTGCTCAGTTTCCGGGTGGCCAACCACAGGTCCATCCGAGAGGAGACCGAACTCTCTCTGGTGGCGACCGAGCTCAATGAGGGCACCGCCCATGAGACCGGCGTCCGCTCCGAGGGCAGGCCGGTCTCCGTGCTGCCGGCGGTCGGGATCTTCGGGGCCAACGCCTCGGGCAAGAGCAACGTGCTGCACGCCCTGCGCTTCATGCGGACGGCGGTGCTGGACTCCTTCGCGGACTGGGGCAGGAGGGCCGGGGTTCCCAGGGAGCCGTTCGCACTCGCCCCGGAGGCGCGGGAGGAGACCAGTTTCTTCGAGGTCGACCTCCTGCTCGGCAGACAACGCGTCCGGTACACCTACGGCTTCGAGCTGTCCGACGAGCGCGTGGAGGCCGAGTGGCTGCACGCCTACCCGTCCGGGAGGCGTCAGGTGTGGTTCGACCGTGAGGCGGACCGTCCGCAGGACGAGGGCGGCGAGTTCCGTTTTCCCGGCAGCGGGCTGAAGGGCCACAAGGACCTGATCGTCTCCTCGACACGTCCGGACGCCCTGTTCCTCACGGTCGGTGCCACGCTCAACCACCCCGCCCTCTCGGCGGTCCACCGCTGGTTCGTCGACAACCTGTGGCTCGTGACACCGGGCGCGGACGTCCCCGCCCGGACCGAGTGGACGCGCAAGAAGCTCACCGACCGCAAGGCCGGTGCCGGCCTGCGGGAACGCCTGGGAGCCCTGCTGGCCGCCGCGGACCTGGGGATCACGGGGGTGACGCTGGATCCCGAAAGCGGTGAGGTGCAGCTTCTGCACCGCACGGCCGACGGCACCTCCCGTCCCCTCGACTTCTGGGATCAGGAGTCCCTGGGCACCCATGCCTGGTTCGCGTTCCTGGGCCCCCTCCTCCACGTCCTGGACCAGGGCGGGGTACTTCTCGTCGACGAACTCGACTCCAGCCTCCATCCGATCCTTGCCGCAGAGGTCATCCGCCTCTTCCAGGCCCACGAGGCCAACCCGCGCACCGCCCAACTGATCTTCACCACGCACGACGCGACCCTGCTGGGCCCCTCCGTGGCGGAGCGTCCACTGGACCGCGACCAGGTGTGGATCGCCCTCAAGGAGGCCACCGGCGAGTCCCGGCTCCATCCGATCACGGCGGCCCGGAAGGCCCGCCGGGACGACAACCTCGAACGCCGCTATCTGCACGGCCACTACGGCGGTGTCCCACGACTGACCAGCGGCGAGATCGCACGGCAGATCGCACGCGTCGAAGAGGAACTGCGGGCGACGCGTGAGCAGGAGGTAACAGGACCGCCAGAGCCGTAACCAGCCGCGAGGCCACCGTTGCTCGCCCACCGGGCCGGAAACCAGGCCGAATCCGCCGCCGAAACCCGCAGGTTCTTCCACCGCCGACACCGCCGACCCCACGTCGTGCGCGGATACTTCGGCGGCCCACACGTCCACTGCACACTCGACGGGTGAACCCCATGAGTTTCTGATCAATAACGCGCCTCAACGCGGGTTCAGCGCACGGCGAGCGGCATTGATGACGTTGTGGGCGTCGGCCCCGTAGACGGCCGACTCGCGCAGGGTGCGCCAGACTTTCGAGTACAAGGCGATGTTGTCGGCGTCGTCCAACCACATCTCGGCGTGCCAGTCCTCGGCGACCACCAGGCGGTCATCCAGGATCCAGAAGCCGTTGGCGGGCACGATCTTGACGGAGGCCGTGAACGGGATGATGCCGAGCTCGACCGTGTCCATGCCGAGCATCCCGGTAAGGCGGTCGAGCTGGGCGGCCAGCACGGAGGGCGGGCAGATCAGCGACCGCAAGGCGGCTTCCCACGTCAGGACGTGCAGCTTGTGGCCGGGCCGGTACAGCCACTCCTGCCGCTGCACCCGGGAGCGCACAGCGGCCTCAACGTCGCCGGCTCCGCCGAGCAGCTCGGAATAGCGCTGGATGACGTGGCGCGCGTACTCGGGGATCTGCAGCAGACCGGGGATCACGGACTCTTCCCAGACCCACATTTCCGAGGTGCGGTCGATCTCGGTACTCAAGCCCTCGTGCAGCGGTTTGAAGCCGTTCGCCAGCGCGCGACGCCATGACCTGATGTGGGACTCGAAGCCCGCCAGCCGGGCGGCAAGCTCGGGGTACACGTCCGGCTGTTCCGTCGCGTCGGCCCACGCCCTCAGGTCCTCGGGGGTGGCTGTCTGCTTGCCGTTCTCCAGCTTGCTGACCTTGGAGCCGGGCCAGCCGAGCCGCTGTGCGAGCTGCTGACCGGTGAGCCGACCACCAGGGCAGGTGAACCGGAGTTCGCGCAGCCGCGCCCCCAGGGCCACCCTTGCTTGCTGGTAGTCAGTGCTCACCGGTCATGCGTCATTCGGTCGTGGCGAACTGGTCGTACGGCACCGCGTGGTGCATCGCCGCGTCACGCACCATGCAGTACCGAACGACCTCGGCCGGTTCGGTGATCAGCTCAATGCCAGTGATGTTGTCGGCGTCATCGAAGTGCAGCAGCGCGACCAAGCGTGAGTCGAAGATCCAGAAGTCTTCGGCGGGCAGGTCGGCCGCGTCCTCGCGCCACAGGTAGCGGATGTCCTCGCCGACCGCCGCGTTGTGCCGGGCGTAGTCGAGCAGGAACCGCTGCTCGGTGGTCATCGGGCGGTCGGCGATCCGGACCCGGCCGACACGCTTGCCTGCCTCGGTCTGGGCCTTGATGTTGACGAACCAGGGGTCGCTGAAGTCGCAGGGCGCGGAGCCGGTGGCCAAGAACGCCTGGAAGTCCGGGTCCTCGCGGTCGGACGCGTAGCCGCGTCGGGTCTCCAGCCGCCAGGCGGTGTGCTTGAAGGTCTCGAACAGTCGTCGGAAGGTGGCCCTGTCGACGAGTTCCGGCACCCGCTCCATCTCCTTCGGTCCCCAGTTCACGAGCAGTTCGCGGGGCACGGCCACCGCCGCTTCGCCCGGTCCGAAGTGCTTGAGCTGTGCGAGGTCTTCCGGGTCGGTGACGGGCGTGCCTTGCACGATGATCTCGCCGGTTTCCTCGTCCGTGTGCAGGGCGAGGCAGCCATCGACCTTGCTGTCTGTGCCGGTGAAGCGAAGCTGACGAGCCATGGACGCTCTCCCTTCGGCGGCTCTTGATCCAACAGCATGGGCCGGTGGCCAGGCTCGGTTCTACGGGGTCAGCCGGGGTGCAGGAGAAAACGTGAGCAATCTCAACGGGTGGTCGAGCAAATTCGAGAAAACACCATATCGGCGAGCACCTGCCGACTTCTAGCGTCCGGTACATGGCGACCAAGGAACAGCAAGACAGCGCCCCGTTTACGGCGATGAAGCCCCTGAGAGCAGCACTGAACGGAGTCGGGATCGTCCTGCCTTCGCCCGCGGTTGACGCTGCATCACCACAACTGCGGCCCATCGAGCTGGGGCGGGTGCGCGCCGACGTGGCCGCTCGTCTGGCCCAGGCACTTCAGCAAGGGGGCCGCGAATGAGGTACCCGGTCGGCGCGCTGGTCTTCGACTCCCAGAGCAAGAAGCTCGGTTACGTCATGAGGCATGAAGGCTCGCACATGCAGCTCCGACCGGTGGGCGGCGGGCGCGGGTGGGAAGCCGACCCCGCTTGCGTCCGCCGTGCCACGGACGAGGAGCGACGCCAAGCCATGGAGGAGCGGACCAGCGCTCTGAACTCGGCGAGCAGCGGCGGCATCCTCTGATGCTCACGTCCGACACCTCGACCATGTCCGCTGAATGCGCACTCGCCCAGCGTCCGGAGTACAAGGACCTGCATCGCCAGTGCCGCCAGACCAAGGACGTGCCGTTACCGCATAGCTCGGGAATCCTCCTGGTGCGCCGCTGCACCTGCCCCCACCACCGCTACACCCCCGCATAGGCCGTCGTGGGGGCTCCGTCGCTCTCCCTGGACATGAGAAAGCCCCGCCGGTACTCGCCGCCGTCCGGCGGGGCGTCCTCGTGCGCTCCCGTGGCCGTCCGGGGCAAGGGCCTCGGCGAACAACGCTGCCAGTCGCTCCTGGGGCGGGAGAAGACGGCCGTACGCCACGCCCGCAAGCTGGTGAGCCTGTGCCCGCACACTGAGAGCTACGAGCAGTGGACCCGCCGCAGCGGTCACGCGGAGAACTGCGATCCGCTCAAGCGTGATCCGTCCTCCGACGTATGGAGGCTGCTCGTCCACCTGGGGATCGTCAAGGACGAAGCACCGGACGGCTGAGTCCGAAAGCGTCCGCGGCCCGGCGGACGAAGAGCGGGTTCGGAAATGGCATGGACATCCGGTTCGTCGGCGCGGCAAGCTGGCCGCCGTGCTTTGCGGCGCAAGCGATGAACCGGACGCCGGGAACGTCCGGTTGTCGTCGGTATCGGCATCCCGTTGTCCGACGGCCTGTTCGTCTCACTGGCTTTCCGTCGGCCATAGGTCGCGATTGTGGCCCGGTGTCAGCACCGTCACCCACGGGAGGAGATGACGTGAGAGCACTTGCCACCCCGTCCTTACTGGCGGCCACCGTGACCACGGGCCTGATGGCCGGTCTGTTCGCCGCCTTCGCCTACTCCGTCATGCCCGGCCTGCACCGCAGCGACGACCACACGTTCGTCACCGCGATGCAGCGGATCAACCAGGCGATCCTCAACGGCTGGTTCATGACGTGCTTCCTGGGGGCGCTCGTGGCACTGGGGCTCGCCGCCGTCACGCAGTGGACCGACGGCGACCGTAAGGTCTTCGCGTACGTCGTCGCCGCGTCGGTGCTGTATCTGACGATGTTCGTCATCACCGCCGCGGTCAACGTCCCGCTCAACAACGAGCTGGCCGACGTCGGCAGCCCGGACCGTATCGCCGACCTCGCCGCCGTGCGGGCACGCTTCGAGTCCCGCTGGGTCACCTGGAACATCGTCCGCGCCGTGACCTCCACCGGCGCGTTCGGCTGCCTGGTCTGGGTCCTGGTCCTGCACGGCCGCTCCACCCGCTGAGACCGAGCCCCGGACGCCGGGAAGCAGCCGGCAGCGGCCCCGGATGAACCAACCGCCTTGGCGGCTGATCGACCGTACCCGTGCGGCCTGAGCCGACTCCTCCCAACGTGACTGAAACAGAGGTTAGTTGCTGTCGGGCGGCGAATCGACGACGAATGTTCCCAACCCGACTTCGCCGCGCGTCCACCCTTCCTCGCGCACGTACCGCATGGCCTTCGCCGCCGTGGCGTTGACGACGCCGAACTCTTGCGCGATCTCCAGCGTGGACGGCACGCGGCTTCCCGGCGGATAGGTTCCGTTCTGAATCCGCCGGATGATCTCTGCGGCGATCTGTCGCCACAGCGGGCGCGTGCGATCAAGCTCCATGGTTTCAGCCTGGGTGACCATGGGTTTCCGCGCATCCGTAGATAACCGTGGATAACTGCGAGTATTGTGTGGGCTGCAAACGAAGCACCCCAGGGCGGACGGGCGAGGTCCGGCTCCTGGGGCTGACCGAAGGATGGAGCTTCGGCTATGCGAAACCTTATCGCCGCGTTTCTCGCATGGTTCCTGCCGCCCCATGGCACGCACCGGGCGGAATCCGTGCGAACACAGCCGGTCCGTGCTGTCTCCCGTTCACTGCCGCTGCTCAGGGCTCCGCGACCAGCCGACGTAATCGAAGCCGACGGGCTTCCAGTCGTCCGGCCGTACGTGCTCCACCACGAACGCGAACAGATGCGGAAGCAGCAGCGTGCAGGACGGGCTGCATCACTGAGGGCAGCGGCAGGGTGCTACTTCCCGGAAACGGAGTACGCGGCATGAAGGAGCTTCGCCGTATGCCGCTGAGTGCGGACGGGCGCACCGGCTTCTGTCAGCCGGGCGGGATGGTCGCTGCCATGAGTGACGCGATCGAAAACGACTTGATCGAGTCCGCGGCTGTTGTGCTGGGAATTGTGCGCGCCGTGCTCGACGGGCCCCAACTGACGGCGGACGAATCGTGGTACATGCTGCGCCGGACAGCGGAATGCCTGAAGGACGCACTGAACATCGCTGAGCTGCGCGGCGAACGGCTGGCGGCAGCGGACGACACGTAAGCACGGCCCTAGGAAATGTGAGAAGCCCCGTACCAGTTTCCCAGCGAAGGGAGGCTGTACGGGGCTTTGCCGTGTTCTCAGTGGCTCACAGCGAGTCAACCTCAGTGCCTCCCACCTGAGGCACTGAGGGCTTCACTGGGTACCAGGGTGGTCGGTCACCCCTGTCGTGGGCGGCACAGACAAGGACCTTCCCGTCCGCACCGCCTACCTTCTTTATCGGGCTGGGTACGTGCTCCGCCGACAAGGGCTGTGACACCTTGGCAGATCTGTACGCAGAGGCAGCCGACGAACTGACCAAGCAGATCGCTGTCACAGGGATTGCGGGCCTCACGGGGCGACGGGCAGCAGTCGACCCGAACGCCGCGGTTGAGGGAGTCGTCAGGTTTCCTGGCATCAATGCGCCGGCCAAGGCGATCGTGACGCCCAAGCGGGTCTTCCGAGGTGGTGCCGGACCCGCAGCTGATCTTCAAGACGAAGGCCAAGGAGGGAAACCTCGACCTGAACGAATGAAGCACCTCGTCCGCAGCCTGACCATCGCATCCCTGCGGTGATCACCGTGCACCCGTCAACGTAGTGCGCTCGTCCGCAGCTGAGTGATGAGCGCGGTGAACGCGGCGCGGCTGGTCCTGATGACGTGCTCCGGACGGGTGCTGTTGCGTATCGCTACTTCGTCGTTCTCGTCGTTGACGGCGATTTCCACGCAGTTGTTGCCGCCTCCGCCGCAGAACGACGAGCGCTTCCAGTCGAGTGTGGTCAACGCTCCGCCCCTCTCAGAGTTCGCGTGCGATGGACCTGATGAGGTCTTGGGACGCGTCCGGCGGGAGTGCCGTCCGCTCCATCAGGTCCAACAAAGAACGATAGTTGGCCAGTGGCGTCGGGGCACACTTCACCGGCCTGCTCGGCCAGTGTCCAGCCGTCCCCGCGCTCCAGCGGCGCGAGCAGCCCGCGCAGGTACTCTCTCGCCCGTTGGTGTGGCTCCGACCTGCGGAAATACCGGCCGATCCGGGCATGCAGAGCATCCAACCCGGCTGCCCAGCAACGCACCTCATCAACCGTGACGTCCCCACCCATACCCGGCTCAGCGAGCGGCCCCACAGCCGGTCACAGCAACTGCGGCTGCAGTAGTAGGCGCGTTCGCTGCTGGCCAGCGATCGGCGGATCAGCAGGGCGTTTTCGAAGTCACTATGGTCGCCGGTCAGTGGGACCATCACCCAGGCGTATTCGCGCAGGCCGTGGGCGCTGTTGCCGGCGGAGCGGATCTCCCAGGCGTCCTTGGGCAGGATGGCGGAGATGGTTCGGGCGTTTTGCCCGCGAGGCCCGCAGCCGATGGTCGGCACGTAGCTCAGCTGTCTCTCGGCGAGCCAGCCGCGTAGTACGGGGTCCTGGCCGTAGATCTCGTCGCCGGTCACCCACCGAAACGGCACATCAGCGTCCACCGCCCTCGCCCAACGAAATGCCTGAGGGGCACACTGAACATCGCTGAGCTGCACGGCGAACGGTTGGCAGCACGTGTCAGGAGGTCAGCCGTGCTGCTCAGTTTCCGGGTGGCCGACCATGGATCCATCCGAGCGGCGATTGACGTCATGCGGTTGGAATTGCCACGTGGCCTGCGGAAGATCCGCCAGGACTTCATCCATCCATGCCACTCTCAACGGCACGGGAGCCTCATGCGTTGCGGGGGCCGACCTCATCGTCCGATCAGTGGCCACGCTGAAAATGCTCTGCAAGTGACAAGCTTCGCTCAGTTCAGCAGAGGGTGGCGGGAGAAATGTTTACCGGCAGTAGTGGCAAGTTGCGCATACAGTCGATGACTTAGTCGGTCTTTTCGATCAATTTGTTGTCCTGAATGGCGCTGACGAAGGCGGCGAATGCTGTTTGGCCGACGGAGAACCCCCGGTCCGGATAGACGCTATGACGTATTGCCACCCGGGTGTCGTCATGGACCGCGACTTCGACGCAGGCGTTGCCGGATGCCTCCGAGAACGAGGACTTGAACCACTTCAACTCGGACAAAGTTGACACCTCTTACAGATCTTCGATGATGTCGAGGATGAAGTCCCTCGATTCCTCCGGATTCAACGCCACCCGTTCGACCAAGTCCAGACGTGTTCGAAAGTTGGCCAGATGAGTGGGGGAGTCGAAGAAGACCGCGCCGATGGGCGAGTCCACCTGCACGGTGTCCAGGTGCGGGTTCGGTGCTGACGCGTACATCACCGTGTCCCCGGCCATGGGGAAGCCCTCTGCTGCGAAGGGGATGACGAGCAGCCGGACGTTGTCGCGTTCGCTCTCCTCAAGCAGGCGGTTCAGTTGTGCCTTGGCGACGCGTCGCCCTCCGATGCGCATGCGTAGAGCTGCTTCGTGAACGTACCCCACGTACGGCACACCCGGACTGTTCGCAATCACACTGTGCCGACCGATCCGCTGTGCCACCCGCAGTTCCACCTCCAGCCGAGGCAGTGCGGGAACGAACAGCTCGAAGAGGGCCCGGGCGTGATCCTCCGTCTGGAAGATGCCCGGGATGTGGGCGGTCTGGAGGGTTCTGATGCTGGTGGCGTGGTACTCCAGTTCCGCCACGTCGAGGAAGTCCGGTGGGATCTTTCCTCGGTACTCCTCCCACCAGCCTTTCGGCTGTCCGCCGGTCATCGCGGCCAGGGCGTCGATCAGGCCGGGGTCGTTGCACTCATAGATGCTCGCGAGCCGGCGTAGCCGCTCCTCGCTGATACCGAACCGGCCCGACTCGATGTTCGAAATCATCGTGCGGTCCACGCCGAGACGTGTCGCGGCCATGGGCGCAGTCATTCCGGCGGCTTCGCGCATCCGCCGTAGTTCGGCCCCGAATCGGCGCTGACGGATGCTCGGGTGGTGCCGTGGTGCCATCGATAACTCCTTGCTCGCGCGCACAGTTTGCCCATCCTCAGGAGCGGCGTCCACCGGAAACGGAAGTAAAACACGTTTTAGTGAAGCTGGTAGCACGTGTTTTAGTGCGCGCGCTAGCGTGTGATCCACGCCACCGCGTTCCTCCCGGAGGAAGCGCACCGCCTGTCCCACTCCCGTCCCGGGCCCGACGGGACAAAACGCGGGCGGCAGGCCACCGCCGGGCGACGCGGGACCGGACCCGTGACGTGACCGGGGACGCGGGCGGCGTCGTACGGCACATCCGTGTCGATCACTTCCGACGATCCGAGACCGTGACACGTCGCGCCACGGCCGGGAACACGCATCTGCACAAGGAGGTGCCGCGTGAAGAACGCGGAACCGGAACACGAGCCGATCCCCGAACCAGCCGATCTGAACGACCACTTCGTCCCGCCCCCGCCCCTCATTCCGTTCACCGAGCCCTGGGAGTACGAGCTGCACTTCCCCCGTGACGCGCGTGGGCCGGCCGTCGCCCGTACGACGCTCAAGGCCGTGCTGGGCGCGCATGGACTGGGGGAGTTCACCGACCGCGCGGAACTCCTCACCTCCGAGCTGGCCACCAACGCCGTCCGGTACTCCCTCGGCCCCGCCGTCGTGCGGTTGCGCTGGACGAACCCCGTGCTGCGGGTCAGCGTCATGGACACCTGTCCGGTGTTCCCTCTGCCGCCGGCACAGCAGAACGTGGACGCGGAATGCGGGCGCGGCCTGCTGATCCTCGATCTGCTGGCCGATGACTGGGGCGGATGCAGCCTCGGGGAGTCTCTGTTCGGGGTGGGCGGGAAGACCGTCTGGTTCGAACTGGTCCTTGGCGGGGGTGACCCACCGCCAGGGGAGGTGCTGGTCATGGCTCGGGGCCACGGTGTCCGGGGGCGCCCGCGCTTGTCGCCTGACCGTCGGCCCGCTCACCGGGATCCCTCCCGCTCCACCTCGTGAAGTCGTGGACGTTTTCCCCGAAGCGTTCATGACTTCGCGGAGGAGACCCGCCCGCGCCCTTGCCGGTGCGCACCCGCCCCGAAGTGCTTGAGCTGCGCGAGGTCTTCCGGGGCGGTGACGGGCGTTCCCTGAACGATGATCTCGCCGCTTCCCTCGTCCGTGTACAGGGCGGGGCAGCCGCGACCTCGCTGCCCGTGCCGGTGAAGCGAAGCCGACGAGCCATGGACGCTTTACCTTCCAGGGGGCTTGATCCACTCGAAGCAAACAAGGGGATGAGTGACGAGGTGCCTGCCGACGCGGCCCGGATCGCCGAAGCCCCGGCTGAGGCCGTTTGGGAAGAGGACGTTCAGTCGGGGCTCGTCCTGGCGAAGTAGCAGCCGCTACAGTGCCAGCGGGCACGCAAGGTCAGGGTGGTGGATGTTCGGGCAGCACACGACGTGATGGAGACGATGTTGCCCGCCTGGTTGTAGTACACCCAGCTCACATCGACGCCGCCGGGCAGGACATCCAGTGCGTAGGTGCGCTTGTGGTCGAGTTCGGGGCCCTGTCGGGCCCCGTCCCCGTGTCCGGCCGGTGGATTGTCGAGGTAGTGCTTTGTCAGCCAGTCCACGGCCGCCGCCGCGTCGGTCCACGTGCGTTCGTGGGATGCCTGTCCGCGTTTCATGAGCCAGTGGCCCGACATCATCGGAGGCAGGGGGGAGACAGGGAACTCGGCGGCCACCTCGCGGTAACGGGCCAGGGCCTCCCTGGCCTTCTTGTCGTCGTCGGTAGCCGGGGGCGCCGGGGGATCCGGATGGGGAGGGCGACGGTCGCCTTCCCTGTGGTACGCCTCCGGAGACCCGACCCATGGGCCGAACCCATGGAAGTGCCCTGTCCAGCTCATGTGCGCCTTTCCGAGTGGGGGAGCGGGCCGCCCCCGCACTCGCGAGAACGGCCCGCCAGGGATGAGAGGTGTAGCAGGTCAGGCGGTCAGGCCCCGCGACTTCACCCAGCCGAGGGCGAAGTCGTCCAGCTCGGCCGCGGTGAAGCGCAGCTCCCGGCCGTCGCCCTCCGGCTTGGAGTCGCGGACGACGAACGCGTCGGCGGCGCCGGGGATGGCGGCGACGTCAACGCAGCCCTCGGTGCAGGGGCCGCCGCAGAAGTTCGTCGTCTCGATGTTCTCGACGGGCAGGGTGTAGAGGTTGTCGTTCATCGGGTATTCCTCCCCGGTGTATCCGCGTTGCGGAGAGGCGTTCTCCGCGCCGTGGTGCACTTGCAGCCCACCCCCGGCCCGACCTGTGACGTCCAGGGCCGGGGGTGGGGGGGCTTGACCCCGCCCGTCCGCCACGGGGGCGATGGACGGACGGGGAGCTTCAGGGGTTGTGCATGAAGGTCCGCCACGGCCGCGTGATGATCTCGCGGAACGAATGGTGCGACGGGTTACGGCCGGAGTGCTTCAACGCCCACACCTGGGGGGCCTGCCACGATTCGCTCGTGTCGGACCGCTCCTGGCAGACGGCGCACTCCATCCTGTAGGTCAGGGCTTCCGCGTCCGGCTCGCGGTCGGGTACGAGCGACCACTTCTCCTGCCGGATGATTGCGCGCGGCTGGCTCAAAGGATCTCTCCCCGGCTGCGCGCGTTGGCCTCTGCGAGCTTCTCGTGCAGCTTGGAACGCGCCCCCTCGGGGTCGAAGTCCGGAGGCGGGTCGGTGCTCTCCGTGAGGGTCCCGAACGGGTCGCCCTTGAGCACTCTCAACCTGCCGTCCTCACCGAACCGCTCGAAGGCTTCGGACAGCTTCTCTCGCGCACTTTTCGGCCGCATGATCGCCAATCCTTCGTGTCATCCGTCTGATGAACGACGCTAAGGACGGGGCAAGTTGGGGGTCTATGAGATTGCACGAGATTGCAGATTTTCACCCGAGGGCGGTCATGGCTTCCAGGATCAGTGCACGGGCCTTGGCCCCGTAGACGGCCATCTTCGAGAAGCGTTCGAACGCGCGAAGGTAGAGCGCGATCTCACTCGGGCGGGTGATGATGATGTTGGCTGAGAGCGTCTCGACCTGCACCCGGGTGGTGTCGAACGTGAGGAAGCCTTCGAGCGTCCACATACGGCGGGGCGCCGTGCGGGGTATGACGCCGAGGGACACGCTCGGCAGGGCCATCACGGTCAGCAGGTAGCCGAGCTGCCCGGCCATTGTCTCGGCGTCGCCAAAGGGGAAGTACAGCACGTCCTCTTCGACGATCAGGGCGAATCGTTTCGAGGGGTCGTACAGCACCTTCGAGCGCTCGACTCGGGCAGCGGCGGCCTCGGCGGCGTCGTTGGGTGTCTCGAAAACGTCCGCGATGGTGCTCAGGAGAGCCTCGGCGTACCCCTGCGTCTGGAGCAGGCCCGGCACGACGTTCGAGCAGTACACGCGCATGTGCCGGGTCCGCTGGTACAGCGGCATGTCCGAGGTCTGGTTCCTGGTCATGCCCGTGCGCTGGAGGTGGCGCCATTCGCGGTACATCGAATCCGCGGTGCGCGAGGCCGAGATCAGGTCGGCGGCCTCGTCCTCGGCGCCGCACGCCCGGCACCACTCGCGGATGTCCTGGTCGGACGGGCGCGTATTCGCGTTCTCGATCCGGGACGCCTTCGAGGGGCTCCAGCCGCACCGGAACGCCAGGTCACGACCTGTCAGTCCAGCGTCCTGACGGATGTGCCTGAGCCGGTCTGCGACGGCTTTGCGGGCCTCTTGGACGCTGGAGGAGGGCGAGGTCATGGCGTGACGATACGGTGCGTGCGCGAGTCAGACCTGGAACTCCTCGTGGGGTGTGGCCCTGTCCCATACGGCGGCGAACGCCGACGCGCACAGGGCGACGACCGCCGGGTCCTCGCTCATCTCCGGTTCAACTGCCTGCCCGTCTCCGGAGAAGTGGTTGAAGCGGACAACGCGCTCGTCGATCAGCCAGAAGTCGTTCGCCGGAAGGGGGATGCCGAGGGCCTCGCGCCGGGGAAGCCAGCGGACCTCTTCGCCTGCCTCGATGTTCAGGGGCGTGAGCGCGTGCTCGTACTTGATGTAGTCCGTGACGGGCGTGGATACGACCCGGGCTCGGCGCACGGCGACCCCGCGCTTCGTGACGCTCTCGACGAGGTTCATCCACTCCGCCAGGGCCTGACGGCTGCTGTCGATGGTCCACTCCCCGGAGCGCCACAGGCGCACGTCCTCTTCCTCTTCGTCCACCGCGTACACGTCGCGCAGCTCCAGGTGGAGCGCGGTGTGCCGGGCGGAGGAGAGAAGCTCGTCGAAGCTAGGAACCTGCAAGGTCATCAAGGGCCTTCCTCAGAATCTCGGCCATGCGGCCGGGCACACGGATTACCCCCTCGGTGTCAAGCAGGGGGCTGTCCTGCTGGGTCCGTTTCTTTGTTGCCTCATCAGCCTGCCATCCCTGAATAACGATCTCGTGCGTCGCGTCGTCCACCCAGACCGCGGGGCAGTTGCCGCCGCTGGACTCGGGATCGATACCGATGAACCGTAGAGCCAAGGAGACCTCACCAGTCGAGCGGGTTGCATGAGCTTGCACCAACTTCACCCCTGGAGAAGCGCGCGTCAAGTGTGCCGGGCAGGCCAAAAAAGCACCTGATTCACAATCAGCATGGTTTCAGAGATCGTGCAGTTGGCGATCAAGCGGCTGGGGTGAGGACGATCAGGAGAGGCCCTGCGGCCTTGTCCCAGCCCTGGCCGGTCTCGACGGCCGTCCTGCCGGCGCCTGCGATGCCGTCTTGGACGGGAGCGAGGAATTCGCGGCGGAAGCGGGCCTGAGCGTCGGGGTTCATGCCGCTCATGGAGACGACTGCGCCGACCTTTGCGTCGAGGACCGCAGCCGCCTCGTCGAAGTTGTCGCCGGTCCACTCGTCCATGTGCTCGTCGGCCGACTCCACGAGGTCGGCCGGGTGGCCGTGTGCCTCAACCTCCTCGACGAGCTTGTCCAGCGTGGGGAAGGAGACGACGGCTGTGTTCCCGGAGGCGTCGTGGACGCAGGGCTCAACTGCGTAGCCCTGTGTCTTGAACTCCTCAACCTTCGTGGCCTGCGCCGGATCGCCGGCCGGGCCCGGCGAGGCAGCCTCGGAGGCCGCCCGCCGGCCTTCGACCGCAACGTCTGCAAGCGCCGCAATGCCGTGGAACGTTGCTCCAACCGCTTGAAGCAGTGGTGCAGCATCGCGACGAGGTACGACAAGACAGCCCAGTCCTGCCAAGCAGCCGTCACCCTCGCATCGCTCCTGATGCGGGCGTGGCACTCTGACTACAACTCCTAGGACCGGCGTTCCGCCGTCTCCTTGATCCCGGCCAGGGTGGCCTCCATGCCCTTGCCGAGTTCCTTGAGGCGGTAGGCGATGATCGCCTCCTCCTGGTCGGGGGTGCGGTCGATGTACGCGCTCAGGCCCGAGCGGCCGGGGCCGATCACGACCGACTGACGCAGAACGGTGCCCCCCTCCGAAGCCGGAGTGAGGGCGAAGGACCAGGTGGCCAGCCGGTCCGCCGGGTCCCCGGAGGCCTTGCCGAAGCGTCCGTCGAAGTCCAGCACGCACCAGGTGAGGGCGTGCTCCGGGACGACCTCCGTGAAGTGGGAGAGGGTCCGCCACTCGCCCACGATCGGATTCCGGTTGTATCCGAGGTAGCGGGCACCCGGCGCCGGCCGGTCGGCACCGTCCTGCCACTCCACGCGCACCAGTTCGGGGCTCCACTCGGTCATGGTCTCGACATCGGTGATGACGTCCCAGACCCGTGAGGGCTCCGCCGCGATGTGCACCTCGCGGTGCGTGCTGGGCCGGTCGGCGTAACGCATGGCTGCTCCCGTGCGGGCGCGGTCGTTCGCCGCTTCCGCACGGGGAGTGTAGGGGTGTCACCCCTCCGGGACGCGGGTTGGATTGGTCACAGGGACGCCACTTCGGACACCAGCCGGGCGACCGTCGGCGCCGGAACGCCGTGCCGCTGCGCGGCGCGCAGCACGGCGCCGCCGATCGCGTCGAGCTCCAGGGCGCGGCCCGCCGCGGCGTCGCGCTGCATCGAGGACCTCGTCCCGGCGGGAAACGCGTCGTACATCGCCAGGATCCGGTCGGGGTCGAGCGGTGCCCCGGCGGCACGGCCGACGGCAGTGATCTCGCCGACCAGGGCGATCAGTTCCTCGCGATGGCCGGTGCGGATCGTGCCGACGGGGGCGTCGTAGCGGGTGGTGAGGAGGGCGAAGGGGGCGAGGAAGGCCAGCTTCGTCCACAGGACGGCGGTCTCGGACTCGGCCAGGCGGGTCCGCACACCGGCGGACTCCAGCACGGCGGCCAGGCCGGTGAGCGGGCGCGCGGTCTTCCCGGCCAGGTCGATCTCGGTGAACGGGCTGCCGTGCTCGATGACACCGGGTGCGACGCGGGCCGACTCGACGCGGATGACGCCCGCGGCCACCCGGTCGTCGCCGTAGCGGCGGCGCAGGGTGTCGAGGTGCTCGATGCCGTTGAGGAGGGGAAGGACAAGACCGTCCGTGCCGAGCACGGCCGGCGGCACCCGGTCCAGCGCGGCGTCCAGAGCGGTGTGCTTGACGGCCACCACGCACAGGTCGACCGGCTCCCGCAGTGCGGTGTCCGCCTCGACCGTGGCGGTGAAGTCCCCGAACTGGCCGCTGCGCACCCGTATCCCGTCCTTGCTCAGGACCTGCGCCGTCGCCTCCCCGGCCAGGCAGATCACCCGGTGTCCCGCCCGGGACAGCAGCGCGGCGAGCAGTCCGCCGACGCCGCCGGGGCCGAGCACGGCCACGGTCCAGGGGCGGGAGCCGTCCCCGGTGGAAGCGGTGTCGGCGGCGTCGTGAGCGGTGCCGGGCATGGCCGTGGTGTCCCTTCGGTCGCGGTGCGGGTGCGGTGCGGTCGCGGTGCGTCCCCGGCGGGGCGGAGCCGCCGTCTCGGCGGGGGTCGGCAGCGACGGGTCTCGGCGCGGGGCCGGCCCCGGCTCATCGTGCCGTGGACGAGGACCGTCGCACGAGCGGTTTCCCGAACCGCTTCACGAGGTGAAGAACTCCGCCAGCACCGGTGCCAGCACCTCCGGTTCCACCGCGTGGGTCTGGCCCTCCAGGACGCGGTACGTCCCCTGGGGCACGGCCTGTGCGACCGCCCTGGCCGCCTCGCGCAGCCAGGCCGGGCTCGCGCTGCCCGCGAGGGAGAGGACCGGCACGGTGATCGTGGCCAACAGGTCACGGGGGACCCGGCTGTCGCCCATCACGGCGTCGTCATGGGCGAGGGTGGGGGCGAGCGACTCCATGCCGGGCCACAGGGGGGACTGGCGGGCGCTGGCGATCACCTCGGGATCCAGACCGGTGAGCCGCAGGAACAGTTCCACCGCGTCACCGCGGCGGCCCTGGGCGAGCGCCTCGGTCAGGGCCGCGGTGTACTCCGCGCGCTCCTGTGCGCCGCCCTCGTGGACGACGTACGGCGGCTCGTAGACGGCCACCTTGCGGACCGGCAGCCCGCTCGCCGCCGCCCTCAGGGCCAGCGCGCCGCCCGAGGAGACCCCGTACAGCGCCGCCTCGCCGCCCACCGCGTCGATCAGCGCGGCGAGGTCCTCCACCTCGCGCTCCACCGCGTACGGCGCCGTGTTCCCGCTCCCGCCGCGGCCCCGGCGGTCGTAGACGACGGCCTCGCAGCGGTCCGACAGCGCCGCCGCCAGCGGGGCCGCCGTGGCGCCCGTCGACATCGCGCCGCCGACGAGGACGACCACCGGCCCCTGTCCGGTGCGGCGGTAGGCAAGAGGGGTGCCGTCACGCGAAACGGTCTGCTTGTCCATGCCGGTCATGCCAGTCACACTGCCACGCCCCGGCGGACTCGTCCGGTTGCAACACCTCCACGTCGTAGAAGCACAGGTGGTCCTTGATCTCGGCGACCTCCGGCTTCGGATCGGGGTATGCCCACACCACGTCCGCCGCGTTCGGCAGGGACCAGTAGGAGGCCGTGCCCTTGAAGGGGCAGTACGTGTGCGTGCCGGACGGCGTCAGCAGGTCGAGGCGTACGTCCTCGGCCGGCAGGTAGTACCGCGGGGGACAGCCCGTCTCGCGCAGCATCAGGGGACGGTTGCTCTCCGCGAGGACCTGACCGTCGTGCACCACGCGCACGTGGTCGTCGGTCCGGTCGATCGTGATCGTGTGTTCCTGGGTCATACCGGAACAGCGCCCGCGGGCCCCGGGTTCTTCCCGTCTCCGGCGTCCGCGGAGGCGATGACGCACCCGAGAGAGGCGACGTGCCCGAAGGAGGCGACGTGCCCGAAGGAGGCACCGAGCGGTCGCCGGCGCCGTGGTGCGAGCATGGCGGACATGGCTACTCATGTGATCACCGGGGCCGGTTCCGGCATCGGCGAGGCCGTGGCCCGCCGGCTGCACGCACGCGGGGACGAGCTCGTGCTGCTCGCGCGCGACGCGGCGCGCGCCAAGGAGCTGGCGGCCCGGTTCCCGGGCGCGCGGACCCTGGTCGGCGACCTGGCCGACCCCGACCGGCTGAGCTGGGCGTTCTCGCACCAGACGCTGCCCGACCGGGTGGACTCCCTGCTGCACGTCGCGGGCGTGGTCGATCTCGGCCGGGTCGGCGAACTCACCCCGAAGCACTGGCGTCACCAGCTGGACGTCAACCTGATCGGCCCCGCCGAACTGACCCGGCACTTCCTGCCCCAGCTGCGCGCCTCGCGCGGCCACGTGGTGTTCGTCAACTCGGGCGCGGGGCTGAACGCCCACGCCGGCTGGTCCGCGTACGCCGCCTCCAAGCACGGTCTGAAGGCCCTGGCCGACTCCCTGCGCCAGGAGGAGCACGCCAACGGCATCCGGGTCACCTCCGTCTACCCGGGCCGCACCGCCAGCCCCATGCAGGCCAAGGTCCACCAGCAGGAGGGCAAGGAGTACGACCCGGACAAGTGGATCGACCCCGAGTCGGTCGCCACGACCATCCTCCTGGCGCTCGACCTGCCGAGGGATGCGGAGATCAACGACCTGACGGTCCGGCCGGGGCGGTGAGCGGGCTCCGTACGCCGGAACTCCCGTGGGCCCGTGTGCGCGGACTTCCGCGCACACGGGGCTCCGGGTCCTCCGCACGCCGTGCCGGGAGTTGCATAGGCTTCCCGGGTGAGTGAGAACAGCCAGTTCAGCTTCGGTGCGGCCACCGGCGTCGGGTCCATGCCCGGAGAGGACGTCCGGGAGGCCGTCAAGATCGTCACCGGCACCTTCGAGGACTTCCCCTTCCTGCCCGAGCTGCCCGCGCGCGGCCCCGGTGCCGACATGATCGGGCGGACCGCCGGGATGCTCGTCGAGCTGTACGCGCGCGTGGAGCCCAGCGGCTGGCGGATCGGGGACCGGCCGGGGCGGGACACCCGGCGGGCGCGGTCCTGGCTCGGGGAGGACCTGGACGCCCTGGAGGAGTTCACCCAGGGGTACGAGGGCCTGCTCAAGGTGCAGGCGGTGGGGCCGTGGACGCTCGCCGCCCGCCTGGAGCTCAAGAACGGCGAGGCGGCCCTGTCCGACCCCGGCGCCTGCCGGGACCTGACGGCCTCGCTCGCCGAGGGGCTGCGGCTCCATCTCGCGGAGGTGCGGCGGCGCGTGCCCGGCGCCCGGCTCGTCCTCCAGCTCGACGAGCCGTCCCTGACCGCCGTCCTGCGCGGGCGGGTGAGGACCGCCAGCGGGTACCGGACCCACCGCGCCGTCGACCGGCAGGTGGTGGAGGCCGCGCTGCGGGACGTCGTCGGGGCGCACACCGAGGGCCCGGTCGTGGTGCACTCCTGCGCACCGGAGGTCCCCGTCGCCCTGCTGCGCCGGGCGGGCGCCGCGGCGGTCTCCCTCGATCTCTCGCTCCTCACCGAGCGTGACGACGACGCGATCGGGGAGGCGGTGGAAGCGGGCACCCGGTTCTTCATGGGAGCCGTCCCGGGCACGGACGGCCCGTTGTCGGACCCTGCCGGTAGCGTCATGGGTGTCAGGACGCTGTGGCGCAGGCTGGGGCTGGAACCCGGGCTTCTCGCCGAGGCGGTCACGGTCACTCCGGCATGCGGACTCGCGGGTGCTTCCCCCGTCTACGCACGCCGGGCGCTCGCCCACTGCGTCCAGGCGGCGCGATCCCTGGCGGACAACCCAGAGTAACGGGAGGACAACACGGTGGCCGGCGACAAGCAGCAAGCGGAGACAGGAGTGCCCGCCGAGGCACGGGAGCGGCACGCGCAGCTCGCGGAGCAGGTCGAGGAGCACCGTTTCCGGTACTACGTCAAGGACGCCCCCGTCATCAGCGACGCCGAGTTCGACCGGCTCCTGCGCTCCCTGGAGGAGCTGGAGGAGGAGTATCCGGCGCTGCGCACGCCCGACTCGCCCACCCAGAAGGTCGCCGGGTCGTACAAGACGGAGTTCACTCCCGTCGAGCACCGCCAGCGGATGCTCTCGCTCGACAACACCTTCAACGACGACGACCTCGCCGCCTGGACCGAGCGCATCGCCAGGGAGCTGGGCGACCAGGAGTACCACTTCCTGTGCGAGCTCAAGGTCGACGGACTCGCCGTCAACCTCACCTACGAGCACGGCCGGCTCACGCGTGCGGCGACCCGCGGCGACGGCCGCACCGGTGAGGACATCACCCCCAACATCCGGACCATCGCGGAGATTCCGGACCGGCTGAAGGGCGACCGTGTCCCGGATCTCGTGGAGATCCGCGGCGAGGTCTACTTCCCGATGGAGAAGTTCGAGGAGCTCAACCGCCGTCTGGTCGAGGCCGGTGACAAGCCGTTCGCCAACCCGCGCAACGCGGCGGCGGGTTCGGTGCGCCAGAAGGACCCGCGGGTCACCGCCTCCCGCCCGCTGCACATGGTGGTGCACGGCATCGGCGCCCTGGAAGGCTTCGAGAGCCTCACCCGCCTCTCGCAGGCCTATGAGCTGCTGCACTCCTGGGGTCTGCCCACGTCCCGGCACAACAGGGTGGTCGACGACCTGGAGGGCGTCCGGGAGTTCATCGCGTACTACGGCGAGCACCGGCACTCGGTGGAGCACGAGATCGACGGAGTGGTCGTCAAGGTCGACGAGATCCGCCTCCAGGGCCGGCTGGGCTCCACGGCGCGCGCACCGCGCTGGGCGATCGCGTACAAGTACGCGCCCGAGGAGGTCAACACCAAGCTGATCGACATCAAGGTGGGTGTCGGCCGCACCGGCCGGGTCACGCCGTACGCGCAAGTGGAACCGGTCAGGGTGGCCGGCTCCGAGGTGGAGTTCGCGACCCTGCACAACCAGGACGTCGTCAAGGCCAAGGGAGTGCTCATCGGCGACACGGTGGTGCTGCGCAAGGCCGGTGACGTCATCCCGGAGATCCTCGGCCCGGTCGTCGACCTGCGCGACGGCAGCGAGCGGGAGTTCGTCATGCCGACCCACTGCCCCGAGTGCGGTACGCCGCTGCGGGCCATGAAGGAGGGCGAGGTCGATCTGCGGTGCCCCAACGCCCGTGGGTGCCCGGCCCAGTTGCGGGAGCGGGTCGCCTATCTCGCGGGCCGGGAGTGCCTGGACATCGAGCACTTCGGCGAGGTGGCGGCGGCCGCGCTCACCCGCCCGCTGGAGCCGGCCGACCCGCCGCTCGTCGACGAGGGCGACCTGTTCGACCTCACCGTGGAGAAGCTGCTGCCCATCAAGGCCCATGTCCTCGACCCGGACAGCGGGCTGCCCAAGCGCGACCCGAAGACGGGCGAGGAGAAGGTCGTCACCGTCTTCGCCAACCAGAAGGGCGAGCCGAAGAAGAACACCCTGGCGCTGCTGCGGAACATCGAGGAGGCCAAGAACCGCCCGCTGGCCCGCTTCCTGAACGGGCTGTCCATCCGTCATGTCGGACCGGTCGCCGCCCAGGCGCTGGCCCGTGAGTTCCGCTCCATCGACCGTATCGAGCAGGCCACCGAGGAGGAGCTGGCGAACACCGAGGGCGTGGGCCCGGTCATCGCCGCCGCGGTGAAGGAGTGGTTCGCCGAGGACTGGCACCGGGAGATCATCCGCAAGTGGAAGGCCGCCGGGGTCCGCCTGGAGGACGAGAACGGCGACGAGGACGAGGGCCCGCGTCCGCTCGAGGGCCTGACGGTCGTGGTCACCGGCACTCTCGAGAAGTTCACCCGGGACGGCGCCAAGGAGGCGCTGCAGAGCCGGGGAGCGAAGGTGACCGGTTCGGTGTCGAAGAAAACCTCTTTTGTGGTCGTAGGTGACAACCCTGGTTCTAAATACGACAAAGCAGTGCAACTCAAAGTACCGGTCCTGAACGAGGAAGGATTCGGCATCCTGTTGGAGCAGGGCCCGGACGCGGCGGCCGAAGTCGCACTCCCGACCGGCGAGTAGTGGTTGAAGGCCGCCCGTACGGTGCATACCAGATGCATACGGGTGGCCGGGGTGCATTCGGGCAACCGTCGGCGACCGCTGCCCGTGAAAGGCTTCTGCGGCCTACTGTTGGGGGTGTGCGCCTGCCGTGCCCAGCTGCGGTCGGGGCAGCCCCGTGCTCGTCATGGGCGCGTGGAAGGGTTTTCCAGAAGCGGTGCTGCCCCGAAGCCGTCGGACGGCGGACCGCATGGCGTGGGCACCGCCGGCTGTGAGAGGGACGGGAATGGAACCGACGGAGAGCGCCGCCCCGCACTCACGGCTGCGCCGACGGGTCGGCACCTGGTGGGGGAGCAGGAAGCGGACACCGGAGCGCCCGGGTGTGAGACCGGAGCGTCCGGGTGTCAGAGAGCGCACCGGGGGCATGGCCGGGCAGTACGGCGCGGCCGAACTCCGCGCCCACACGCAGCCGGTCGCCGGACGCGCCCCCGGGTTCGCGGGCGCCGGGACCGAACAGCACCGGTTCCGGCGCGTGTTGCCGGCGGCGGTCGTCACCGTGGCCGCCCTCGCCCTGGGCGCCGGGTTCTTCGGGGCGGTCAGCGGCGGTCGCGCGCTCTTCCCGTCCGGCACCGTCGGCTGGTCCCTGGCCGTGCTCACCGGCGTCATCGTCGCCCACCTGGTCATGCTCGACCGGGCCCGCTGGTGGATCGGCACCGGCTCCGGCGCCGTCCTCACCCTCGCCGTGCTGCTGCTCCACGGCTGGGTGCCCGCCGGCCTGGTCAGCCTCACCGTCGTCGTCCTGGTCGGCGTCGCCCGCCGCCACCGCTGGCGCCAGGGCGTGATGCACGGCGCGGTGGACATCCTCGGCATCGGCGCCGGCGCCCTGGTGCTGGCCGCCTTCGGCCGGGTGCCGACCGTGGAGCACCCCTGGGACCCGGACGGCTGGACCGCGGCCACCGTCCTGCAGGTGGTGCCGGCCGCCGGTGCCTATCTCGCGGTCACCCGCGCCCTGCTGTGGGCCCTGCAGGCCTGCCGCACCGCGAGAGTGCCCACCATCGCCCGCAGCGCTCTGCTCAGACAGGGCCTGATCGGCGTCGCCCTGCTCGGCATCGCCCCTCTGGTCTGCGTCGTCGCCGTTGCCAAGCCCGTCCTGCTGCCCCTGTTCGCCGTCCCCCTCATCGCGCTGGACTCCGCCCTGTGGATGGCCCGGGTCCGGGCCGAGGAGCAGCTGCGCGACCCGCTGACCGGGCTGCCCAACCGGCAGTGGCTGCTGGAGCGCATCTGGACCGCCCTGGAGGAGGCCGAACGCGTCGACGCCCGGACCGCTCTGATGCTGATCGACCTCGACCGCTTCCGGTCGGTCAACGACACGCTCGGCCATCTCGCCGGGGACCGGCTGCTGCTGCAGATCGCCGACCGGCTGCGCCGGGCCCTGCCCCGCGGGGCGGAGGCCGCGCGGCTCGGCGGCGACGAGTTCGCCGTTCTGCTGCCGGTCGCCGACTCCACGACCTCCGCGACCCGTGTCGCGCGCGCCCTGGTCACCGACCTCAGCTCCCCGCTCGACCTCGACGGGCTCACCCTCGTCCTGGAGGCCAGCGCCGGGGTCGCGGTCTTCCCCGACCACGCCCTGGACGCCGAGGGCCTGCTGCGCCGGGCGGACGTGGCGATGTACCAGGCCAAGCGGGACCGCACGGGCGTGGAGGCCTACGAGTCCAAGCGGGACTCCAACACCCCCGACCGGCTGGGGCTGCTGGGCGATCTGCGCCGGGCCCTGGACGCCCACGAGGTCGAGCTGCACTACCAGCCCAAGGTCCGTTTCGACGGACAGGTCGCGGGGCTGGAGGCACTGGTGCGCTGGGTGCACCCCGAGCGCGGCAAGGTGCCCCCGGACGAGTTCATAGCGATCGCCGAGTCCTCCGGGCTGATGCCCCATCTGACGGACTACGTGCTGGAGACCGCGCTCGAGCAGGTCGCCCGGTGGCGGGCACGGGGCCTGAACGTGCCGGTCGCGGTCAACGTCTCCCCGCGCGATGTGCACGTCCCCGGCTTCGCCGGCTCGGTGGCCGCCCGGCTGGCCCGGCACGGCGTCCCGGCGGGCGCGCTGCAACTGGAGATCACCGAGCACGTCCTGCTGGAGGACCCCCAGCGGGCCGCCGACACCCTGCACGCCCTGACCGGGCACGGGGTGCGGATGTCGCTGGACGACTTCGGCACCGGGTACTCCTCGCTGGTGCACCTGCGGCGGCTGCCGGTGAGCGAGCTGAAGATCGACCGCTCGTTCGTGGCCCGGCTGGCCCTGGACGCCGAGGACGCCGAGATCGTGCGCTGCACCGTCGACCTCGCGCACTCCCTCGGCCTGCTCGTGGTCGCGGAGGGCGTCGAGGACGACGAGACCTGGGAGCGGCTGCGCGACCTGGGCTGCGACGCCGTACAGGGCTGGCTCGTCGCCGCCGCGATGCCCGCGGAGGAGACCACGGCCTGGCTGCGGGCCCGGGAGTCACGCGGCTGGGTGCGCCCCGCCGCCGCGCTGCCCGCGGCGGCGAGCGACGAGTGACCTCCGTCGGCGTTTCACGGTCACCGGACCGTGCCCCATAGGATTGGGCCCAAACCGCACACACTCACCCCAGAGGAACGCTGCATGCCTGGCATCACGCGCGAGGAGGTCGCCCACCTCGCCCGGCTGGCGCGTCTGGAGCTGAAGCCCGAAGAGCTCGACCACTTCGCAGGCCAGCTGGACGACATCATCGGCGCGGTGGCCCGCGTCAGTGAGGTCGCCGACCAAGACGTACCGCCGACCTCCCACCCGCTGCCGCTGACCAACGTCATGCGCGCGGACGAGGTCCGTCCGTCGCTCACCCCCGAGCAGGCGCTCTCCGGCGCCCCGGCCCAGGAGCAGCAGCGTTTCAAGGTGCCGCAGATCCTGGGGGAGGAGTAAGCCGCCATGACGGACATCATCAGGCTCACCGCCGCCGAGATCGCCGGGAAGATCGCCTCCGGTGAGCTCACGGCCGTCGAGGTCACCGAGGCCCACCTCGCCCGGATCGACGCCGTCGACGAGAAGGTGCACGCCTTCCTGTACGTCGACCGCGAGGGCGCCCTCGCCCAGGCCCGCGCCGTCGACGACAAGCGCGCGCGGGGCGAGAAGCTCGGCCCGCTGGCCGGCGTCCCCCTCGCGCTGAAGGACATCTTCACCACCGAGGGCGTGCCGACCACCGTCGGCTCCAGGATGCTCGAGGGCTGGATCCCGCCGTACGACGCGACCCTCACCAAGCGGCTCAAGGCCGCCGGCGTCGTCATCCTCGGCAAGACCAACATGGACGAGTTCGCCATGGGCTCGTCGACGGAGAACAGCGCCTACGGCCCGACCGGCAACCCCTGGGACCTCACCAGGGTCCCCGGCGGCTCCGGCGGCGGCTCCTCCGCCGCGCTCGCCTCCTTCCAGGCGCCGCTCGCCATCGGCACCGACACCGGCGGCTCCATCCGCCAGCCGGCCGCCGTCACCGGCACGGTCGGTGTGAAGCCGACGTACGGCGCGGTCTCCCGCTACGGCATGGTCGCCTTCTCCTCCTCCCTCGACCAGGGCGGCCCCTGCGCCCGTACGGTCCTGGACGCGGCCCTGCTGCACGAGGTGATCGCCGGGCACGACCCGATGGACTCCACCTCCATCGACGAGCCGGTCCCGCCGGTCGTCGAGGCCGCCCGCAACGGCAGCGTCGCGGGCATGCGCGTCGGCGTGGTCAGGCAGTTCCGCGGCGAGGGCTACCAGGCCGGTGTCCTCCAGCGCTTCGACGAGGCCGTGGAGCTGATGAAGGAGCTGGGCGCCGAGATCGTCGAGCTGGACTGCCCGTCCTTCGACCTGGCGCTGTCGGCGTACTACCTGATCGCGCCCTCCGAGTGCTCCTCCAACCTGGCCCGCTTCGACGGCCTGCGCTACGGCCTGCGCAGCGGCGACAACGGCAGCCGCTCCGCCGAGGAGGTCACCTCCCTCACCCGTGAGGAGGGCTTCGGCCCCGAGGTCAAGCGCCGCATCATGCTCGGCACGTACGCGCTCAGCTCCGGCTACTACGACGCGTACTACGGCAGCGCGCAGAAGGTCCGCACCCTCATCAAGCGGGACTTCGACAAGGCGTTCGAGCAGGTCGACGTGATCGTCTCCCCGACGACCCCGACCACCGCCTTCCCGATCGGCGAGCGCGCCGACGACCCCATGGCGATGTACCTCGCGGACCTGTGCACCATCCCGGCCAACCTCGCGGGCAACGCGGCCATGTCCCTGCCCTGCGGTCTCGCGCCGGAGGACAACCTCCCGGTCGGTCTGCAGATCATCGCTCCGGTGATGAAGGACGACCGCCTGTACAAGGCGGGTGCCGCCGTGGAGGCCGCCTTCGTGCAAAAGTGGGGGCACCCGCTGCTCGAGGAGGCTCCGTCGTTGTGAGCAAGGCACTGCAGAAGGCCAAGGGCTTCAAGAAGTCCAAGTCCGGTACGTATCTGTCCATGGCCGCCACCGCACTCGGCGCGATCAGTGTCGTCAAGCAGATCAGGAAGGCCCGCGCCGAGCACGACACGCTGCGCCTGATCGACGCCACCGTGTCCGCCGCCTCGATCGTCACCGGCCTCGCCATCCTCTACCGCGAGCTGAAGCGGCTGGGCGACGACGACGTCCTGCTGGGCTGAGAGGGAAGTTTTCACCGTGACCACCACGACCGACCTGGTGTCGTACGAGGAAGCGCTGGCGTCGTACGACCCCGTCATGGGCCTCGAGGTCCATGTCGAACTCGGCACCAAGACCAAGATGTTCTGCGGGTGTTCGACCGCGCTCGGCGCCGAGCCGAACACCCAGACCTGCCCGGTCTGCCTCGGCCTGCCCGGCGCACTCCCGGTCGTCAACGCGACCGGCGTGGAGTACGCCCTCAGGATCGGCCTCGCGCTGAACTGCGAGATCGCCGAGTGGTGCCGCTTCGCCCGGAAGAACTACTTCTATCCGGACATGCCGAAGAACTTCCAGACCTCCCAGTACGACGAGCCGATCGCCTTCAACGGCTACCTCGACGTACAGCTGGAGGACGGCGAGATCTTCCGCGTGGAGATCGAGCGGGCCCACATGGAGGAGGACACCGGCAAGTCGACGCACATCGGCGGCGCCACCGGCCGTATCCACGGCGCGGCCTACTCCCTGCTGGACTACAACCGCGCCGGCATCCCGCTCATCGAGATCGTCACCAAGCCGATCACCGGCGCCGGCGAGCGCGCCCCCGAGGTCGCCAAGGCGTACGTCCGTGAGCTGCGCGAGCTCATCCGGGCGCTCGGCGTGTCCGAGGCCCGCATGGAGATGGGCCAGATGCGCTGCGACGTGAACCTGTCGCTGAGGCCCAGGGGCACGGAGGCGTTCGGCACGCGCTCGGAGACGAAGAACGTCAACTCGCTCCGGTCCGTGGAGCGCGCGGTCCGGTACGAGATCCAGCGCCACGCCGCCGTCCTGAGCAGCGGCGGCACGGTGGTCCAGGAGACCCGCCACTTCCACGAGGACACGGGGACGACGACCTCGGGCCGGACCAAGGAGGAGGCCGAGGACTACCGGTACTTCCCCGAGCCGGACCTGGTTCCGGTGGCCCCGCCGCGCGAGTGGGTCGAGGAGATCCGCGCCGCGCTGCCCGAGCTGCCGCTGGCCCGCCGTACCCGGCTGCTGGCGGAGTGGGGCATCTCCACCACCGACATGCAGGCGATCCTCAACGCCGGCGCCCTGGACCTGATCGCCGCCACGATCGAGGCCGGCGCGGACGTCGTCTCCGCCCGCAAGTGGTGGATGGGCGAGCTCGCCCGGGCCGCCAACGAGTCGGGCAAGGCCCTGGACGAGCTGCCGATCACCCCCGCCCAGGTGGCCCGGATCACCGAGCTGGTCGCCAAGGGAGACCTGAACGACAAGCTGGCCCGCCAGGTCATCGAGGGCGTTCTCGCCGGTGAGGGCGGCCCGGACGAGGTTGTCGAGAAGCGCGGCCTGAAGGTCGTCTCCGACGAGGGCGCGCTGAACGCCGCCGTCGACGAGGCCATCGCCGGCAACCAGGCCATCGTGGACAAGATCCGCGGTGGCAAGGTCGCCGCGGTCGGCGCCCTGGTCGGCGCGGTCATGAAGGCCACCCGCGGCCAGGCCGACGCGGCGCGCGTCAAGGAGCTGCTCCTGGAGAAGCTGGGCGTCGGCGAAGGCTGACCCGGACTCGACGAAGGGGTGCACCGAGGACCGGTGCACCCCTTCGTCA
This sequence comes from Streptomyces thermoalcalitolerans, assembly GCF_039525155.1. Taxonomy (NCBI): domain Bacteria; kingdom Bacillati; phylum Actinomycetota; class Actinomycetes; order Kitasatosporales; family Streptomycetaceae; genus Streptomyces; species Streptomyces thermoalcalitolerans. The sequence continues at coordinate 78,542 of NZ_BAAAHG010000019.1, forward strand.
TGCGCACGAGCAGCCCTCTTCGCCGCTCCGCCGCGCCTCCGGGGCCGCCACCGCACAGGCGCTGCCGCGGGGGCAGCGAGGGAGAAACGGGGGAGGGCAGGGCGGTCGGCGAGACCGTTCATCGCTCCTGCCCGGCGGCCGGTGCGAACCCCCTCACCGGGCCGGTGTGCCGGAGGCGCTACGCTCCCGCGCCATGAGTGGACGCGCCGATTCCGATACGCACCCCGAGATAACCGAGGCCGACGACGTCCAGGCCGCCGCGGTGCGGGCGGTACGGGACGACGCCGACGAGCAGGGGAAGCACACCGAGGGCACCGCCGGGAACGCCACCGGCACCGACGCCGGGAACGACGCGGGCGCCGACGCGGGGACCGGCACCGAGACCGACGACACGGGCGACGCCGACGCCGTCGACAACACAGACAGCACAGGTGACGCGGACAACGCGAACAACGCAGACGACACAGGCGACGCGGACGACATCGCGGACGAGGACCTCGCGCAGGTCGCCCGGCGTGCCCGCTGGACCGCGACCAGTTCCGGTGCGCTGCTGACGTTCGCCGGGTTCGCCGCGGCGCTGCTGCGGCTGGCCCGTCCGGCCCCCGCGCTCGTCCCGGCCGCCTACGCCACCGGCGCCGGCGTCTGCGCCGTCGCGGCCCTCCTCGGCTCCCGCGGACGTACCCGGCGGGCGCTGTGGCTGATGATCGCAGGGGTGATGGTGATGGCGCTCGGCGATCAGTTCGACTGAGCCGCCCGAGCCGCTGTGAGGCGGCTGAACCCCCTGTGAATTGAGTCGCACTTGTGCGCAGAGGGCCGCTCACGCCTCAAACGATCACTTTTGCCTGCAAGAGTGTATGCGGATTGCTCATGCGGTCTTTGCGGGCCGTTTCCGTCATGGACGACTGTTCCCGGTCAAAGATCCGCACAGCCACTCTGGGAGCACGTTTGTGGCAGCCCTAGCACGCTGGTGTGTCCGGCACCGTCTCGCCGTCGTACTGCTCTGGCTCCTCGCTCTCGGCGGCGTCACCACGGCTGCCGCCGTCGCCGGTCCGGCGTACTCCAACGACTACGAGGTCCCCGGCACCGAATCGGGCCGCGCCGTCCGGCTGCTCCAGGAGGGCTTCCCGGGACTCGGCGGCGACAGCGACACCATCGTGTGGCACACCCCGGACGGCACCGTGCGCGACCCCGACGTCGAGCAGACGATGAGCCGCACCCTGGACCGCATAGCCGCCCTGCCCCGGGTGGCCGCCGTGACCAGCCCGTACAAGAGCCACGACGCGCAGCGGATCAGCCGCGACGGACGTACCGCGTACGCCACGGTCGCCTTCACCGACGAGGCCCGGGACATCACCAGGGCCGAGGCCCAGGCCGTGGTCACGGCCGCCAAGGCCGCCGAGACCGCCGGGCTCCAGGTGGAGCTCGGCGGCAGCGCGATCGGGGTCACCCAGACCTCCGGCGGGCACAGCGCCGAGATCGTCGGCGTGGCCGTGGCCGGGGTGGTGCTCCTGCTCGCGTTCGGCTCGCTCGCCGCCTCCCTGCTGCCCATCGCCACCGCCCTGGTGAGCGTCGGCACCGCCCACGCCGCCATCGGACTCCTCGGCCACGCCATGACGGTCGCCGACTTCGCGCCCATGCTGGGCATGCTGATCGGGCTCGGCGTCGGCATCGACTACGCGCTGTTCATCGTCACCCGGCACCGAGGCGGACTGAAACGCGGACTCGGCACCACCGAGGCGGCCGTGAACGCCGTCGCCACCACGGGACGGGCCGTCGTCTTCGCGGGTGCCACCGTGTGCATCGCCCTGCTCGGCATGCTGATCCTGCGGCTCGGCTTCCTCAACGGCGTGGCGGTCGCCGCCTCGCTGACCGTGCTCCTGACCGTCGCGGCCTCGGTGACGTTGCTGCCCGCCCTGCTGTCCTTCATCGGCCTGCGCGCCCTGAGCCGGCGCGAGCGGCGCCGGCTGGCCGAGCACGGCCCCCGGCCCGAGCTGCCCACCGGGTTCGCCGCCCGCTGGTCGGCCTTCGTCGAACGCCACCCCAGGCTGCTCGGCGCCGTCGCCCTCGCCGTCGTCACCGTGCTCGCCCTGCCCACGCTCTCCCTCCGCCTGGGCTCCTCCGACCAGGGCAACGACCCCAGCACGGCCACCACCCGGAAGGCGTACGACCTCATGGCCGAGGGCTTCGGCCCCGGCATCAACGGGCCGCTCACGCTGGTGACCCGTGTGCACGGGGCCGAGGCCAAGCTCGCCCTCGACAACCTCGACGACACCCTGCGCACCACCGAGGGCGTCGCCGCGGTGACCCCGGCGACCTACAACACCGGCGGCACCACCGCCTACCTGACCGTCGTCCCCGACTCCGCGCCCCAGGCGCAGCGCACCAGCGAGCTCGTCGACCGGCTGCGCACCGAGGTGCTGCCGCGCGCCCAGACCGGCACCTCGCTCGACCTGCACGTCGGCGGGGTCACCGCCGGACACGACGACTTCGCCGAGGCGATCACCGACCGGCTGCCGCTGTTCGTGGGCGTGGTCGTCGGCCTCGGCTGCGTCCTGCTGCTGCTCGCCTTCCGGTCCCTCGGCGTCCCCCTGAAGGCCGCCGCGATGAACATCGCCGCCGTCGCCGCCGCCTTCGGGGTCGTCGTCATGATCTTCCAGTGGGGCTGGGGCAGTGAGTTCCTGGGCCTCGGCCGGGCCGGGCCCATCGAACCCTTCCTCCCCGTGATCATGGTCTCGGTGCTCTTCGGGCTGTCCATGGACTACCAGGTCTTCCTGGTCAGCCGGATGTACGAGGAGTGGCGGGAGACCGGCGACAACCGGCGGGCCGTCCGCGTCGGCCTCGCCGAGACCGGCCGGGTGATCAATTCCGCCGCGGTCATCATGATCTCGGTCTTCCTCGCCTTCGTGCTCGGCGGCGACCGGGTGATCGCCATGTTCGGCATCGCGCTCGCCGCCGCCGTCGCCCTGGACGCGTTCGTGCTGCGCACCCTGCTCGTGCCCGCCCTGATGCATCTGCTCGGCCGCGCCAACTGGTGGCTGCCGCGCTCACTGGACCGGGTGCTGCCCCGGTTCAGCATCGAACCGCCCGAGTGCCGCGCCGGTCAGGAGAGGCTCAGCGGCGCGGTGGAGGAACTGGCGAGGGAACAGCGGCCGGACGTACGCGACGTCCCCGGGTGACGACGAAGCCGGACCAAGATCGCCGGACCCCCGGCACACCGCGGATTTCCCCGCGCACCCGACCGGGGGCGCGCGTTCCTCACCGTCGGAACGTCAACGGCCGCGATCTGTTACATCCCAGTGCACTGCGCCCCCGAGCCGGGGGAAACTCGGGGACGCAGTAAGGAGCGGGTCAGGTAACTACAACGTGGCTCTCCAAGACCCGCGGGTGAGAGTAGCCGTGCCGTAGGGTGATGGCGACCCGGGCGGTGGCAGAGGCCCTTTTGGCTTGGTTCAGTACGCGAGGGTGATGTGGCTCTCGGGCTTTCTGATCACGTGACCTGCTGTGGCTCCGGTCTCAGCGGGCGTGACGATCATCCGTGGGATGGCCAGGCGGTCGGGGCCCCAGGCTTCGATATGTGCGATGAGGTCCCGTGCGAGCTCCTCGCGCCGCGGGCCGTAGGCGGCCGCGTCGAGTCGGAACGGTCGCTCGGGGTCGGCGCCTTCGCGGCTAATGGTCAGGTAGGCCAGTGAGCCGCCCTCGACCAGGACGGGGGTGCGGATGGGTGTGGCGGGCCTGCGAACCAGTTCCTGCTCCAACGCCCTCGGAGTGACTTCCAGTCGGCATACGCGGTCGTCGCTGGCCGTGGCCCGCAGCCATACCCCGTCAAACGACTCCTCGCCTCCGACTCGCTGGTCGGAGGCGACCTCGAGAGCCGGCTCGCCCGACTGCAGGGTGGCGGCAAGGGCAGCGACGTCGACGTCCTGATCCTGGTCGTAGTGCACGCGGATGGTGTCGTCCGCGTTGAGAGCTGAGGTCTTCTCGCCGTTCTGCCCGATGATCGGGACGAACCCGCACAGCTCCATGCCCTCGGAGACCAGCTTGCTGCCGCGGCGGATCAGCGCGACCGAACGGGTCTGTCCGCGCCAGCGCAGCGGCAGAACAAGGCGACCGCCGTTTTTCAACTGTTCCCACCAAGCAGTGGGAATGTCCCAGACGCCGACCGTGGCGATGATCTTGTCGTACGGTGCGTTCTCGATTGCGCCGAGCAGACCGTTGCGCTCGATCACTGTGACACGGTCGTACCCAGCAGCGTTGAGAGTAGTACGGGCGTGCAGGGCGACGTCGGAGTCAATGTCGACGGTCGTGACCTTCTCGGGGCCGACGAGCTCGGCCAGGAGGGCGGCGTTGTAGCCGGTGCCGGCACCGATCTCGAGGACGTTGTCACCTGCTCGGGCACCGAGCTGCTCGAGCATCATTGCGACAACGGATGGCACGGATGCGCAGGAGAGGGCGAGAGGCCCGTCAGGGTTGTCTTTGATGATCACGGCCTGGTCTGTGTAGGCGTCCTTGAGGTTGATGCCGGGCAGGAAAGCGTCCCGGGGCACGGTGCGCATGACCCGTTCCACATCGGCGGGCATGCTGCGTTGACTGAGGATCTCGTCGACGAGCCGGTTGCGAAGCTGGTCGGCTGTAGGGGTCTGGCTCAATGTATGTCGCTTTCAGTCGAGGAGTAGGCAGGTCTCCCACCCTGAGTCAACGGGGCGGACGGTGGTGAGGGTGTGCAGCGTGAGGAGCACGCCGACGTGGCCGGTGAGCAGGCCGTTGTGCTCGGTTGTCTGGCGACGCGCCATTTCGGTGGTAAGGCGGTCATACAGTGCGGGCAGGACTTGGGTGAGACCGGGCGACGCGGCATCGGCGGCAATACGGTCGGCGGTCAGGAGAAGACCCGCCCACCCATGGCAGAGCGACGTGTCGGTGATCTGGTCGGTCTGCCGGGGGTCGGTGATGGCCTGCAGAGCCGTGTACTCGGCGAGGCGACGCGCGGTGTCGTCATGAAGAGCGAGCGCGGCGAGCTGTAGGGCGCGTGCGATGCCGGGAGTGCCGTAGCACCACGAGGGACGGCTGGGGGCGGCTCCGGGCTGGGGTCCTTGCAGGTAGGCGTTGAGCGACAGGCATTCAGGCCATCCGGTGCCACCCCCGGCGAGGGGCTGCACCCAGGCTGTGAGGTGGGTGATGCCTTCGGCGAGGGCGTCGTCCTGCCCGGCAACGATGTAGTCGGCGCGGCGGGCCAGGGCGAGCAGGGCGAGTGGCCCGGCTACACCGTGCGCGATACCGAAGTTGGCGTGGCCGTGGGCTAGCTGTCCGGTATCGGGGGTGTCTCGCGGGCCGGTTGCCGCCCACCATCCAGGTACCTTGTGGCCATTGACGGTGAGCGGTTCGGTGAGCAGCTTCACCAGGTAGCGCAAGACGGGCTTGAGTGCCTTGTCACGTCCGCGGTGCAAGAGGTAGACGCCAAGCCCGGTCAGGCCGCTGATTAGGTCGTATTCCCTCAGGTGCGGCGGGGTTCGGTTGTCCATGCGGCGATGGGCGGCGGCCAAGCGATCAGCGACGATTGCGACGACTTCGGCGTCGAGCTGAGCGAGGGCCCGCGCGTAGGCCGGGTGGCCGGCGATGTGCAAGACGTATGCGACCGCGGGAACGCCGCGGTATAGGCTCGCGTACGTCGGGTGGCCGTTGATGGGCTGAGAGCTCAGAGTCTTGGCTGCATCGTGGGCTTTCGACCAGTGACCTGAGTCGCGGGCGACGACCATTTCGTAGAGAGCGGTCGCGGCGTAGCCGGCGCCGAGGTTGTCGTGATTCATGAGGTCTTCCTCAGCAGCAGGAATCGGCAAGCCTGCCGTGCGGCGTGACGGGCCGTTGCCTCACTCTCCCGGTTGGGGCCGACCAACCGGTTGTGGTGCATGTGGAGCAGGGATTGCAGGACTTGCTCCAGTCGGCTGTCATCCGTCTGCGCCCGGTACGTCTCGAGGGCGGCCCGCCGCTGGGCGATGGCCTGTGCGAGGCGTGGTGTGGCGTTCCGGAGGGGCTGGGCGTTGACCTGGTCGACGGTCTGCCGGGTGATGCCGAAGCGGCCGGTGCCGCGCACGGAGGTGCGTGCCATCCAGGCTTGGCCTTCACGCGTGCCGAGGAACCCCTCCGCGATGTCGATCATGCTGAGGGCGCACAGCGTTTCCCGCTCCAAGGCGGGCAGGTCGGTGAGGGCATAGCGGGTGACGAGGCTGTCGGCAATGAACACGTCCTCGGCTGCGGCCATGGCTGCCCCAGTGCCGTAGCGGCCGATCTCGGGCCGGTAGCCGTCGAGGACGAGCTGGGAAGCGAGCCCGTCTGCGGTGAGCTGGCGCATCCAGGAAGACAGAGCTCGCAGAGTGGCCACGTGGTTGCCAGAGTCGACACGAATGCGGAGATGATCGGGCTCCTGCAGGGACCGGTACCGCACAAACCACGCCCGTGCGGTACCAAGATCGTCGAGCAGCCGGGGTAGCCGCGCCGTGATGATCTGATCCATGGCGGTGGGATGGGTGAACACTTTCGCCTGAGTCCACCGCTGCGCACTGTCTGCAGGATGCGCCAGGTCCCGGTTGGTCACCACGGGGGCGTGCGTGAGATCCGGATGGGGGCTGGCGCCCGGGTGGTGACGAGCGGGATCGTCAGCTCGTGGGCGTACCCCAGCCAGCCGAGTTCCTCATCGCTCACGGCCTCGGTGAGCACCGCGTGCGAGTAGCGGCGAAGATGCTGGTGGATGAGGCGCGCGTGAAGGGATTCGGTCAGGTCCAGGGGCATGGTCCGGTCGTCGTCCAGCAGTCGCAGCCGGGCGGGGCAGTGCCAGATGTCCGCCCATTCCCTCAGCGCCTTGTGCCAGGCCGGACTGAATGGTCCTGCGGGTAAGTCCGTGGCCGTCAGTTTCCAGCGTGCCGGGGTCAGCACGGCGCGACGGTAGCGGACGCGGGGCAGGTAGGGCAGCGCCGACGCGGCCGGCCCCCAGTCGAACGCGGTCCAGGCCGTGGCGAAGCCACGCCCGAGCTGGGCCAGGAACCGGGCGAGCGGCGGAGCCTGCTTCTCCAGGGCAAGGGGGTGCAGCACTTGCGGCTCCACGATGCGCCGTCGGGAGATGCTGACCAGGTGCAGAGCGCTGCCGGTGGAGTACACGGCAAGGTCGTCGACGTCGATGAGATGGTCCGCTGAGGTCCGGGTCTCGCCCACAGGTATGGCGTAGGGCAGCAAGGTGGGGATGCGAGAGACGTTCTGGGCGTGCGGGAAGTCGGGCATGAAGGAGAGCTGAGCAGGCAGGGCTCCCTCGGTCATAGTGGGCAGTGTCCGATACAGCTCTGACAGCCTGGCCCCAAGCACGGTTGTGAAGCGGCCGGAAAGAACGCCGGCCGTCCACGCGGGCCGCACATCGAGGATGAAGTCGCCGCTGCTTACGGCTTCTTCGCTGGCGGCCCGAACCTTGAACGCGATCTCCACGTGCGGAGCCGTTGGTCTGTCCTGCTCGCTTCCGGCGAGGTCGTCGATGTCCTGCTCCGTGAGGACGATCTCACGGGCGCCGGTCACAGCCGCCTGCATGGCCCGCGCTGCGAGTTGCTCGTCGCGCGGCAGCACCTTGAGCAGTGGCGGACGCCACCCCGACATCGGATAGTCGGCCGGCAGTCCGATACCCGCGGCCAGGTCGACGGCGTCACGGACCGGGACCAGGACCCCGGTGCCGTAGCGTTCCCCAAAGTGTGTCTGGTAGGCGGCCCAAGCGGGTGATTCCCCCTGAGTTCGGGTCAGGCGGGCAAGCGCGTGCGCTGCACGTTCTACTTCGTCCAAGACCTGGCGGGGTACGGACACGCGGGCGTCGATGCGTAGGTCGAGGCTGATCCTGCTGCGGCAGGCTGCTGGCTGGATCGTCTGCATTGCGGTGTCAGCCTGGTCCCGCAGCCTGCTGGCCTCCTCATGGTCAGACGACCGGTTGTGGGCGGCAAGGATCAGCCTCGTCTCCTCCAAGCGGTCGAGGATCTGGATCGTGTCCTCGTCGAGCGTGTCGGCGTGCGGCCGTAATGTGCGGACAATGTGGTCGGCGGGATCCTCGACCGTCATGGGCGCGGCAAGGTCGCTGGTCAGGTACCCGTCTTCCAAGGCCTGACCGATCAATCGAGTGGCCTGGGCTGGCGTGCCGCCTGCTGTGGCCAGGACTTCCAGGAGATGGTGGCCGGTGGTTGATGTGGCCGCCGCAGCCAAAAGGATGGCCAGGGGGCGGGTGAGCGGTGCGCTCGCCAGACGTCCGCCTGAGCGGGGCACGCAGATGGCGTCACCGCGCCGGAACGAGAGTGTGTTGACCTGAATCGTCAGGTGCGGGAGGACGTCGGCGCGGCGCTCCAGCATGCGGCGTACATGATCGACCCACAGCGTGTCGGGACGTGCGAACGCCCGGTGGTCCTCGCTGACGTCCGCAGACACCGGCCCGATATCGGCGAGAGCTACGCCGGCGAAGAGACCGAATGGCGTCGGCCGGGACGTTGCCCGCAGAAGGTAGCTGGCGACGGACAGAGTCGCGCTACGCAGCCGCTTCCGCGGGACCTTTCGGCCATCCAGGATCTGTTCGATGAAGGCGACCAGCCGGGGAGACGCCGCTCGCAACGCTTCAACAAAGGAGTTGGCCGTCCAGACTCGGGCCAGCCACTGGTGGCATTCCTCCGGGGATTCCACATCGGGCCAGTCATCCGGGCGAGCCTGCACAGGTAGAGCGGCAGCGCGTAAGACCAGGACGTCGCCGTGCCTGCGGAAGGTGCTTTGGGCCATCAGCCGTGTCCCTCCAGGGATGTGCGGTGGTGCGGGCACGGAAGGTGTGCCCGCACCACCGCAGGTCGGGTCACTTTGATACGCAGGCCGACGCGCAGGACGGCTTGCAGCCGTCATTCGTGTCGCAGGCCTCGACGACCGGGATCGGAGTCTGGGTGATGGTGGTCGTCAGTTCCCAGTCCTCGGGGAGTACAGATCCGTCGAGAACGGTCAACTGCGGAGGCTGCTGATAGGTCGTGTTCGCCATTGATGCTCCTCAATCGTCGGTCCGCCCCCCCGGGAAGGGGGCGAAGGGGGCCCAGGACCCCCGCTGAGGACTGCTGTTCCTTCGGTGCAGCCGACAGCGCAGGTCCTGCGCTGAAACGGGGTGCTGATGTCCCCCGACGGCCCGGCCGGGGGACATCCGGGCCACCGGGCAGGGGCCTATGCGGCTGCAGACAGCTCTCGCTGCAACTCGTCCAGGTTCATGGCCTGGAAGGAGCTGAGCCGTCGGATGAGCTGTGAAGCGAGCAGGGTGGGAATGTCGGGGTGCCCGAAAGGCAGTGGGTAGTCCGGCTGTGCGACGACGTGCACCTCATTGTCGGTGTTGAGGCCGTAGACAACGCCGTGGACCCCGTGCAAAGGAGCGCTCCGGGCGAGAAGAACGAGGGGGTTCTTCTCCAAGTGGGGGCAGAGCGCTGCGGCGGCCCGCGCGTGCTTGGGGCACACGGGCGGCTGGTTGGTGCAGATCGTGGACTGTGTCGGGTCCTCGTCCTTCGGTCCGGCCAGGAAGATGAACCCGAGGGGAGTCCGCGCGGGCCCGGCGCAGACCTGGCATCGCAGGGTCCGCATCGTCATCATCTGCCGGTAGGGATGCATGAGCTTCCACTGCGGTTCGCCCGTCGGCATGCCGTGCCGGTCTGCGGGGTTGAACCCACAGCGCGCCCAGAGCACGTCTCGTACGGGCCGGTCCCGTGGGTCCTCGTCGCGGTAGTACAAGCGGGGTCCAGATACATGCAGACAGATCATGAGGTTGTCCGGCGCGGCCTCTTCTCCCTTGCGCTGGGTGATGTAGGGGATCAGGCGCGGCTCGCTTGTGGAGGGCACAGCAGAGGGCATCTCTTTCGGTCCGGGTGGCTGACTGCAGAAGAGTGGAAGGGCTGTCACGCCGCCTCCTTGACGTATTTGATGGCGCTCAGCCGCTCGAACAGCTCGTTGAGGGACCAGGCCATGCGGCGCAGGTGTCCGACGGCCCTGCGGTGGTCGCCCGGCACGTCCCCGGCGTGCACCGTGCGGGCCTGGCGGATCAGGCGTTCCGCCTCCAGGTCCTTGTCGGCGACCCCGGCCGCCACTGCGATGTCCACGAGCCGCATCAGGTGCCCGCGGAGACGCTGAGCGAGGACATCGAAGTCCTCTTCAGGTGGTACGACCTCGTCGAGGACCGCGCCGACGTCGTCGAGTAAGGCGTCCCCATCGAAAGGGGTCCATTGCTGGACCTTTGCCAAGAGCGCGGCCAGGTCGTCGACCCCGAGGGGCGGCGTCCACCGGGGGAAAGCGGCCGACGCGTTCACCGCCGGATCTCCGCCGGGACGGTGAGGCTGCACCAGGTGGTGGCACTCGCGTCGCTGGTCCCCCACGTGCCGCCGTTCTCCTTCACCAGGGCTTCAACGAGGAGCAGGCCGCGCCCAGACTCGGCGTCGTCGTCCACGGTCGTGGGAGCCGCCCCGCCCGGCATGCCGTCGTGGACGACGATGTGCAGGGACTCACCCTCAACAGCAATGCCCAGCCCGATCTCGGTGGTGCCGCTGTGCATAAGTGCGTTGGTGAGCAACTCCGAGACGATCACCATCACATCGGCTGTCATCGCCTCGAGGCCGCAGTACCTGAGCCGTGCGGCGGCGATCCGCCGCATGATTCCTACCCGGCACGCATCCTCGGCACGGGGCGGGGCATCGCCACGGCGGGCGGTCACTTTGAAACGTTCGCTCATCACGTTCCCGCCACGGCGGTGCGCCGCGCGAGGCATCTGTGCGGCTGTCGCCCCCATCACGCCCTCCGAGGAGAGCGTGGGCCTGCCTGGGCAACGTGCGTGAGGCTACGCCTGGCGGGGCGGGTGAGCGTGCGCTGTAAAGGTTTGCGTTCCGGTTCCCGGGCGGCGGCAGCGGGAACGCGCCGACAGATGCGTCCCGGGGCCGCGGCATGCTTCGTCATCATGGTCGACTCCATGTCGAAGTGGCCAGTGACGACATGGTGGTGGCATGACTAGGCCCTAACTATCATCAATTGATGATAGTTAGGGCCAAAGATTGACATGGAGTCACACAGGCGAGGTCAGGGCTACGCGACTTAGTTGGCTCCCAGCCACGATCCGTAAGACAGGAAGCTCTCCGGGAGTCTGCGGTGCGCAGCTTCGAGCCCTGCGTAGGTCTCCCGCACCGTCGGGTGGTACCTGGCCTGTTGGGGAGCCGTCTTGCGGGCCATGAGGAGGCTCCGGAAGGAGTCCTCGAGCTTTCCGGTCCACATCTGGGCGCGGGCGACCTCGGCGTAGTGGTGGCTGGTCCGAGACTTCGGCCAGTCCTTCGGGATGATGAGGCCCTTCGTTTCCTCGACGGCCTCGCCGTACTGGTCGAGCTCGGCGCGCACAGAGACTCGGTGTACCTTGACGTTGGTGGGCCCGAAGGCGAGCCAGTGCACCTTGACCGCTTCTCCGGTCTTCTCGGCGATCCGCTCCGCCTCTGCAAGGTGGGACAGGGCCTGGTCCTCGTCGTGCGCCCGGCCAGCCATGACCGCGCCACCGAGGTGGAGCTGTCCGGTGACGACTTCACGCGCCCGGCTCTTGTCCGCCTGCTGAAGCGTGGAGAGTCCCAGCGTGACGAGCCGCTGCCCCGTCCTGTACTTCCCCTCGCGCAGGTAGGTGAGTGCCCGAAGATACTGGTACATGCCGCCAAGGACAGCGTCGGAACCGCGCTGCGCGGCCCAGTCCATGCGGGCGAGCGAGAGCTGGGCGAGGTCCGGAAACCCGAGCTTCGCGGCGACGTCGTAGGCCGTCCGGTAGAACGACGCGAGCGTCAGCCACCCCTCGGTGCTGTTCATCGTGTGGGCCGCGGTGGTGCCCTCCTCGATGAGCCCGGCGACGTTCGTGGCGGCCTTCTTGATCTCGCCCCCACGTACGGCCGCGCAGAGCGCTTCAGCCTCGTCCTTGAGTTCCGAAAGCTGCCGTGGCTGTACGTCGGGGTCGGCCCCCAGGTCGTAGACGTCCAAGGCCTCCCTGATGGGCCTTATCAAGACGTCGAGTTCGTCGGCCCGCAGCTCGCTCATGTAGGGCTGCCCCACGATCGTGGAGACCTCCACGCGCATAGCTCGGGCGCAGGCGGCGATGACGTGCGGAGTTGCGGGAAGGACCCCCTGCTCCGTCTTCGTCAGCGTGCTGTAGGGGACTCCCGACAGCTCTGAAAGGGCCTTCTGGGTGAGGTGTCGTTCGCGGCGGAGGCGAGCGATTCGCACTCCGGTGTGGTCCTGAGGTAGAGCATGCATACTTACTCCTGTTCTGCCTCGACACCAGGACGGTACCCCGCGATCGGCTTCGCGGGGTACGGACGAGCCCCGTTCCCTTGGAGGAACGGGGCTCGTCATCTACAGGTCTTGATACCGCGTCACTCCTGTGCAGACTGCGCTGGGTTGTGCACGGGCACCTTGGCGAACGGGTTCTTCTTCGCGGCCTGCGCCGGGCGTACGTAGACCGTGCGGGGGATGGATGACCCCTTGGCTCAACGGTCGGCTTCCTCGAGCTCCTGATCGGTGGCGCCGTTCTCGGCAGGGTCGGTGGCGCCGCCCGCGCGCAGACCGGGAGAGGTAACTGGTCGGCCATCGCTGACCAGCCCAGCCTTGGCGAACCAAAACTGAACTCGTTCGTTAACGACGTGCCCACGCAGGTGCACGCCACGCTTCGTGGCCGTCTTCGCCCGGGTCTCCTCCGACGCAGGCATACCGTTTTTGAGGAGATGCCGGAACAAGGGTCCTGTCGTGATGCCCTGCTCGGCCAGGTAGCCCAGCCAGCGGCGCATTCGCCGGACGAGCTGGATGTCCGGTCGGTCCTTGAGCGTGACCGTCTGCGCCTCGTTCTTTATGGGTCTTGTCCTCGGCAAGCCAGACGACGACCCGGTCGTCCATGACCGTGAGGTCCTCAATTATGAGGTCGACGTCTTCGATGCTGCGGCCAAGAAACAGGTACCCGAAGGCGAACATCGCCGCGTCACGGATGCCGATCGGCCTGCCGTCTGCCTCCGCTTTCTCCATCATCGGCACAACGTACGGCAGGGTGAGCGGAAACGCCTGCCGGACACGCAGGGCCCGCTTGTTGGTCTTCCGGTAGTTGGCCAGGAGCCGCAGATAAAGGCTGTTGTCCGGCTTCTTCCCCGGCGGCATGGCCGTCCGGATCCGCGACATGCAGTTCTTGATGGTGGAGACCTTGAGGCCCCGCGCCATCAGGTGCCGGCCGTACTCGGTGAACGTGGCGGTGGTGCACGGCACGGCCACGCGCCCCTGCTCCGCGCACCACTGCTTGAAGGCCCTCTTGGGCCTGTGTCGGTGGGGTCCGTGTCGTGCAGGTCGCGGCTCTCATCGCTGACGTACAGGTCCCGCTCGGTGTACTGCGTGCTGGGGTGGCGGTGGTGGGGATGGCCTGCCCAGGGTGCAGCACGGTGTTGTGGTCGATGAGCGGACGCGCGGGCGGTTCCTTGACGAGCGCCAGGCCGCCGTCGTCGACGAGCTCAGCGTCGATTACCTCCTCTACCTCCTCGTCGTGGACGCTCACGGCGACAGCTCCCGGACGATCGGGTCGACGTGCTCCAGCGAGATACCGCCGGTCTGGCCCTCGACCAGGACGACCGGGGCACCGTGACCGAGGGTCCAGGCGGCTGAGCGGGTGACGGTGTCCAGCCTCCGACACGGGCCGGTGTCCTTGTCACCGAGAAGGCGGTCGGCCGCAGCGCGCTCCTGGTACGCGACCGCGAGCGGGTCTTCCGGCCGCACGCCGGGGTAGACCATCACCCGCGTGCCAACCGGGTAGCGGGCGTTCCACCGTTCTGCGTTCACGTTGAGGTCCTTTGTTGTGTGGGCCGGGAGAAGGCAGTGCGCCGCTCAATCACCGGTGGTTTCTCCCGAGGTGGCCCCTTGCTCTTTCAGGAACTCGCTCACTTCACTGGCGATGGAGCCCTTGGCTCGGCTGGCCTTCTTCGAGGTACTGACCGCGGACTCGGGCACATCGGCGCCGCCGACCCACACGTACGCAGGAGACTGTTCGTCATCGATCCGCATGTGGACCTGGATGGCGACCACACCCAGGTCGCGGGCGGGTGCAGCGGCGTAGAAGGTCGCCGAGGCCCGACGCAGCGGGTAGAGCTTGAAGCCCTCGATCTCCTTGCTGTTGTAGTCGATGAAGGCGGCGTCACCGTCCTTGCCGACCCTCACATCGATGTGGCGTCGCTCCAGTTCGATCAGGAACCACTCCTCGGCGCGGTTCTCGACCGTGACCCGGAAGCTGAAGTAGGTGAGTTTCTTTGCGTTGCCGTCCCGGCCCTCGGGAGGGACGTCCCCCTTCTTGAAGGAGTGGACGCGGACGCGCAGTCCCGCGTAGTCCTCCTTGTACTCCTGCCAGTCACCGATGACGTTTGGTCGGTGCATCCCCGCCCCCGCTCTCACAGCTCGATCTGATGCTGCGCCAAGGTTACCGACAACAATTGGAGTAATTGCCGATAAAAGGAGCACCGGGAGACCTTACGGGCACCACCCGTACGGTGCGGGACACGGGAACAGGACCTCGACCGGCGCGCGAACAGCGCGTCGGCCTGCCGCCGTAGGTGCCTCAGACGGCCTTCCCCCAGCCTTACGGCCGGTGCGAGGCCCCGCACGCGCCCTTTGAGGCCCTCCGCCGCGGAAAGATGCGGAACTCTCCCGATGCGGCCGGCCCCCCGAGGGGACGAAGGTGGGGGCATCGCCGGAAGCGATGCCGGCCACCACCTCTTGCCAGGGAGACGTCATGTTCCACTTCGAACTCCACCAGCAGCGCACCGCCGAACTCCGCCGTCGCGCCGAGCAGGAGCGCCTGGTCCGCGAGGCCCTCGACGCCCGCCGCGCCGCGCGCCGCTCGGCCGCCGGACGAAGCTCCGGGACGGAACCCGATCCACGCGATCCGTCCCGGACCCGGTTCACCCGCGCGGCATGAACACGGCCGCGTGGACCGGGAAACGGAACAGGAAGCGGAACGGGAGGCGGACCGGGAAAACGAGTGCCGTGCCGTCGGATCCGCATGCGATGCTCTGGACTGTGGGGAGCAGATCCGTCAGTCCGGTGTTCGTCGGCCGCACCGACGAGCTGAGCACTCTGCACGACGCGCTCGCCCGCTCGGCGGCGGGCGAGCCGCAGACGGTGCTGCTCGGCGGTGAGGCGGGCGTCGGCAAGAGCCGTCTGATCGAGGAGTTCACCGGTTCCGCGGCCTGCCGGGGCGCCGTCGTGGCGCTCGGCGGCTGCGTGGAGGTCGGCGCCGACGGGCTGCCGTTCGCCCCCTTCTCCGCCGCCCTGCGCGCCCTGCGCCGCGAACTGCCCGACGCGTTCGCCGCCGCGATCGCCGGACACGAGGAGGAACTCGCCCGGCTGGTGCCCGAACTCGGCGAACCGCCCGCCGCACGGGGCACGGGCCGGCACGACGAGGAGAGCATGGCCCGTCTCTTCGAACTCACCGCCCGGCTGCTGGAGCGCGTCGCCGCCGACCACACCGTCGTCATGGCCCTGGAGGACCTGCACTGGGCCGACGCCTCCACCCGGTACCTGCTCGCCTACCTCTTCCGCACCCTGCGCACGGGCCGCCTTCTGATCCTGGCCAGCTACCGCTCCGACGACATCCACCGCCGCCACCCGCTGCGGCCCCTGCTCGCCGAACTCGACCGGCTGCGCACGGTCCGCCGTCTCGAGCTCGCCCGCTTCACCCGCCAGGAGGTGAGCCGCCAGATCGCCGGCATCCTGGCCGCCGAACCGGACCCCGCCCAGGTCGACGAGATCTTCGAACGCTCCGACGGCAACGCCTTCTTCGTCGAGGAACTCGCCGTCGCCGTCCGCGAGCGCGGCTGCCCCAGCCTCCGCGAGTCCCTGCGCGACCTGCTCCTCGTCCGGGTCGAGGCGCTTCCCGAGCCCGCCCAGCGGATCGTCCGGATCGCCGCCGAGGGCGGGTCCACCGTCGAGCACGGGCTGCTCGCCGCCGTGGCCCGGCTCTCCGAGGACGACCTCATCGAGGCGCTGCGGGACGCGGTGAACGCCAACATCCTGATCGCCGCGCCCACCGGCGACGGCTACCGCTTCCGGCACTCCCTGGTCCGCGAGGCCGTCAGCGACGACCTGCTGCCCGGCGAGCGCTCACGACTGAACCGCCGTTACGCCGAGGCACTGGAGGCCGACCCGGCCCTCGTCCCCGCCGACCAGCGCGTCATGCGGCTGGCCAGCTACTGGTACCACGCCCATGACCCGGCCAAGGCCCTGCCCGCCGTCCTCGACGCCTCCGTCGCGGCCCGCGCCCGGCACGCCTACGGCGAGCAACTGGGGCTGCTGGAGCGGGCGATGGAACTGTGGGACGCCGCGCCGCAGGAGGTGCGCGCCCGGCTGCGCCTGGCCGACTACACCGCGACCTACGCCCCGTGCGGCTGCGACCCGGCGACCACCCCGCTGACCTACCTCGATCTGATGGCCGAGGCCGCCGTCGCCGGCCGCTTCTGCGGGGAACGGGACCGCGCCATGCGGATCATCAAA
Organism: Streptomyces thermoalcalitolerans; assembly: GCF_039525155.1. Lineage (NCBI taxonomy): Bacteria > Bacillati > Actinomycetota > Actinomycetes > Kitasatosporales > Streptomycetaceae > Streptomyces > Streptomyces thermoalcalitolerans. The sequence continues at coordinate 95,099 of NZ_BAAAHG010000019.1, forward strand.
CGGGCGCTGCGGCTTCTGGAGGACGAGCACGATCCCCTTCGGGCCGCCTGGTTCTGGGTCCAGCGCTCCCGGCTGGTCCAGGCGAAGGCCCTCGGCGACGGCCGGCGGGAACTGGACACCGCGCAGGAACTGGTGCGCGGACTGCCCCCGTCCGAGGTGCACGCCGAGGTCCTGGCCAATGTCGCCAAATGGGCCATGGCGCACGAGCCGGGGCCCGACGCCCTCTCGGCCGCCGAACGGGCCGTGGAGTACGCGCGCATGGTCGGCGCCCGTGAGATCGAGATGACCGCGCGGCTCACCCTCGGCGGCCTCATGGTCCAGGCCGGTGACATCGAGGCGGGCCTCGCCGAGATGGACGAGGTCAACAAGCGCACCGTCGCCGACGGCATCGCCGCCGTCGCCGCCCGGTCCTACGTCAACCTGCCCTCCGCACTGGAGTCCGTCGGCCGCTCCCGCGAGGCCGTGCCGCTTCTGGAGGAGGGGATCGCCTTCACCCGGCGCTTCGGCCTGCTGAGCAGCGAGGCCTGGGTGTGGGGCAACCTCGCCGAGTCGCTGTTCACCCTCGGCCGCTGGGAGGAGGCCGCCGAGGCGGCGTCCCGGTCCCGGTACGTCGGCCAGAGTGCCAAGCCCCGTGGTTTCCACGCCCGGATCCGCGCCGAGATCGCCCTCGCCCGTGGCGACCTCGCCGAAGCGTCCGGTCACCTGGCCGAGGCCCACGAGCACTTCGGCACCCATGACATCGTGCCCCAGTACTTCCTGCCGCTGGCCCGCATCGCGATCGGGATCGCCGCGGGCGAGGGCCGTCTGCTGGACGCCCGCGCCGAACTCGAGCGCGTCCTGGAGGACGGCTTCCCGCCCGGCACCCAGCGCTACGGCTGGCCCCTGCTGCTGGCCGCCGCCACCGCGGAGGCCGACGTGTCCGGACTGCCCGCCGCCGGCCCGGGACGTCCCGAGACCCTCGCGGGCATCCGCCGGGCCGCCAAGTCACTCGCCACCAACGTGCCCGTCTGGCAGGCGTACGAACACTGGGTGCACGCCGAACTGCTGCGCGCCGAGGGCCGCGACCGGCCGGAGGACTGGGCGGAGCTCGTCGCCGCCTTCGAGACGCTGGAACGCCCCTACGACCTCGCCCGCGTCCGCTGCCGCCTGGCCGAGGCGCTGCTCGCCGCCGACGAGGACCAGCGGAACCGTGCCACCGAACTGCTGCGCCTGGTCCATGCCACCGCCGAGCATCTGCGCGCCCGTCCGCTCGCCGACCGTGCCGCCCTGCTCGCCCGCCGCGCCCGCCTCACCCTGACGAGCGCCCCCCAGCAGCGGTCCGCCGCCGGCCCCGCCGAGTCCCTGGGCCTGACCAACCGCGAACGCGAGGTCCTGCGCCTGGTCGCCCACGGCCGCACCAACCGCCAGATAGCCGAGGAACTCTTCATCTCCCCCAAGACCGCCAGCGTCCATGTCTCCAACATCCTCGCCAAACTGGGGGTCTCGGGCCGCGGGGAGGCAGCGGCGATGGCCCACCGGCTGGGTCTGTTCCCACCGGAGACCGGGGACCGGCCGGCGGCGCGATGACACGGCCGGCACGGGCCTTCCAGGCGCCGGCGTCACGTCACTTCCAGCTCCAGGATCCGGTCGTCGCCCTTCTTCGGGTTGCCGCGGCCGTCCGTGTTGCTGGTGATCAGCCAGAGCTTGTTGCCGCCTGCCGGGACCACCGTGCGCAGACGGCCGAACTCGCCGGCCAGGAACGCCTGGGGCTCCGCCGACGCCTCCGTGCCCTTCAGCGGGATGCGCCACAGACGCTGACCCCTCAGACCGGCCATCCACAGGGAGCCCCCGGCGTGGGCGAGGCCGCTCGGGGACGCCTCGTCCGTGCGCCACTGGGCGAGCGGGTCGTGGAACGCCGAGTTGCCGGACCTGCCCTCCGCCTCGGGCCAGCCGTAGTTGTCCCCCGGCTTGATCGCGTTCAGCTCGTCCCAGGTGTTCTGGCCGAACTCCGAGGCGAACAAGCGCTGCTTGCCGTCCCAGGCCAGGCCCTGCACATTGCGGTGGCCGTAGGAGTACACCGGGGAGCCGGGGAAGGGGTTGCCCGGGGCCGGCTCGCCCTCCGGGGTCAGCCGCAGGATCTTGCCGCCCAGGGACTTCAGGTCCTGGGACAGCCCCTTGTCGCCGGACTCGCCCGTGCCCACGTACAGCATCCGGTCGGGGCCGAAGGCGATCCGGCCGCCGTTGTGGATGAACCCCTTGGGGATCCCCTTGAAGACCGTGTCGGGTGCGCCCAGCTGCTGCCCGGCCGGCTTTCCGGCCTCGTACAGCATCCGGACGACGCGGTTGTCCGAGGCCGAGGTGAAGTAGGCGTAGATCATGTGGTCGGAGGCGAAGTCGGGGGAGAGCGCGATGCCCAGCAGACCGCCCTCGCCCTCCGGCGCCACCCCGGGCACCGTGCCCAGCTCGGTCTTCTTCCCCGTCCTTTCGTCCACACGCGTGATGGTCGCCTTGTCGCGCGAGGAGACGAGCAGGCCTCCGCCGGGAATCGGGGCCAGTCCCCAGGGGGAGTCCAGCTCCTCCGCGACCGTGCGCAGCACCTTCACCGACCCCTTGGCCGGCGGTGCGCTCTCCCCGGGCGCCTGCCCGGAGGGTGAGGACGTCGCCGCACGGCTGGGCACCACGGCGTCGCCGCCGGCCGAACCGGCCGACGAGTCCCCGGAGGAGCACCCGGCCGTCCACAGCAGGGCGGCGGCCAGGACGCCCGTCACCACTCGACGTTGCACGATCTTCGTCCCTTCGACGCGGCGGGTCCTACCTGTCATACACCGCCCACGCCTTCCAGGTTCCCGATCGGCCCAAACCCGTGTCACCCCGTCCGCCGCACCCGGTGTCCGCCGGGCCGGAACCCGCCTGCGGCGCCCGCCGGTCTGTACTGCGCCTTCAGCGAGGTGCACACGCAGATCGACCTCGAGC
>NZ_BAAAHG010000020.1:0-82283 GCF_039525155.1 Streptomyces thermoalcalitolerans
CACCATAGGGCGGGCCCGCCGGGGCTGCCGGGGCCGCCGGGCCCGGGGCGCCCTCCGGGGGCAGGGGGCCCGCGCCCTGGTGGGCGGCGGGAGCCTGGGCACCCCACTGCTGCGGAGAGTCCCAGGTCCGGGCGGGCGGGGCGGTCTGCCAGCCCTGACCGTGCTGGGGGTGCTGCTCCGGGCTCCACTGCTGGCCCCAGGCCTGATCGCCGGCGGACGCCGCGGCCGGGGTCTGGCCGCCCGGCCCGCCCGTCATGCCCGGCAGCAGGGGCTCACCTCCGTCGGAGGGCAGCACGATGCCTTCGCGCGCGGGCCGCGCCGAGGGCCCCTCGCCCTGTCCACTCTGCGTCACCGGGACTCCTACGTATGGGGGACTTTCGGAATCGTCGGCTCACGCTACCGGGTCCCCTGAGTCCCATGCCACGCAGCATGGGGCAAGACCGCTTTCCCGTGACAGCAGTAACAAAACCCGCCGGCAAAGCGCTGTATACGGGTCACTCGGTCGATCTCATGCCGCTGTCCGCATCTCCAGCTGCGCCTCGAACTCCCTCACCACCGGCTCGTCACGGAACGGTTCGAGCCGCTGCTGGAAGTCCTCCAGATACTCCGCCCCCCGGTCGGACCGCAGCGTCCGCAGCAGCTCCACCGCCTTCAGCCCGGTGCTGCAGGCCTGTTCGATCTCCCGTTGCTGCACCTGTGCGGTGGCGAGCAGCAGACAGCCGATGGCCCGTCGCCGCACCCGGGACGCGGGATGCCCGGCCAGCGCCTCCTCCGCCCGCCGTGCCGCCGCCTCGCCCTGTCCCAGGTCCCGGTGACAGTGCGCCAGCTCGTCGGCGAGATAGGCCTCGTCGAAGTGCGCGATCCACTCCGGGTCGTCCCCCGAGTCCGCCTCGGCGGCCTCCAGCGCGCTCACCGCCCGCCCGGCGGCCAGCTGCGTCGCCCGGACGTCGCCCATCAGCGCGTGCCCGCGCGCCTCGGCCGCGTGGAACATCGCCTCCACGCGCGGTGTCACACGCCCGCGCGTGCCCTCCTGCGCCGCCCGCGCCAGTTGTGCGATCTCCCTCGGGTTTCCGAGCTGCGCGGCGAGATGGCTCATGGAGGCGGCCAGCACATAGCCGCCGTAGCCGCGGTCACCGGCCGCCTGGGCGAGCCGCAGGGCCTGGATGTAGTACCGCTGGGCCAGGCCCGGTTGACCGGTGTCGACGGCCATGTACCCGGCGAGTTCGGTGAGTCGGGCCACCGCGCCGAACAGGTCGCGGCCCACCGCCTCCCGGTACGACCCCGAGAGCAGCCCGGAGACGACGCTGTTGAGGTAGTGCACGACCACCGGCCGCACATGCCCGCTGCCGTAGGTGTGGTCCAGCGCGACCAGCGCCTGTGTCATGGCCCGCACGGCCGCCACGTCGGACTGGCCCACCCGCGGCCCCACCGTGCGCGCGACCTGCCCGTCCGGTGCGGAGATCAGCCAGTCGCGGCTCGGCTCCACCAGCGCGGAGGCGGCGACGGAGGAGCCGGACAGGAAGTCCCTGCGGCCCACGTCACTGCGCCACAGCTCGCAGACCTGCTCGATGGCCCCCAGTACCGTCGGCGAGAACTGGAGCCCCACGCCGGAGGCGAGGTGCTTGCCGTTGGCCATGCCGATCTCGTCGATCGTGACCGTGCGGCCCAGCTTGCGGCTCAGCGCCTCGGCGATGATCGCCGGAGCACGTCCGCGCGGCTGCTGTCCGCGCAGCCAGCGCGCCACGGACGTCTTGTCGTACCGCAGGTCGAGGCCGTGCTCGGCACCACACATGTTCACCCGCCGGGCCAGCCCGGCGTTCGAGCAGCCTGCTTCCTGGATGAGCGCCTGCAGCCGTTCGTTCGGCTGCCGCGCCACAAGAGGCCTTGCGGCCATGGTGTAACCCCCTGTAGCTGCGGTGCCTGCCCATGCACCGAGTCGACGAGTCTTGCGCGGCCGGAAACGCTCCGCGTCCCGGCGGAGAGTCCCGGCCGTGAAGATCAATGCCCCGCTGACATACGGAAAATGCGGGACATGCGAGGATTGCCGGGGTAAAGACGATGCCACCCCCCATATCGAACTACCCTGCGTTCCCCGACGCTCCTCCCACGCGCCCCCGCACATGCACCCATGCGCCCCGGGCCGGGGCCGATGCTCCTCCCCGGCGCGCACCTGCCCCGCACACCCCGTAACCCCAGGTGGGTACGGGAGTTGAGTGAAACGTGGAAAAGACGATCCCGGGTGCCCAAGCCGTACACACCGCCGGCCGGACCACCGGCCGGATTCCCCAGCAGCGCGGAGAATCCCTGCTGGAGGCAGCCGTCCGCTACGCCGAGGAACGCCACTGGGACGTGTTCCCCGGCACCTGGCTGGAAGCAGTCGACGGGGTGCAGCGCTGCTCCTGCGGCGACCCCGCCTGCACGGCACCCGGCGCACACCCGGCGCACGAGGACTGGGCGACCCGGGCGACCGGCAGTGCGACCGCGGTCCGCCGGCTGTGGCAGCAGCGGCCGACCGCGTCGATCCTGCTGCCCACGGGCCGTACGTTCGACGCGGTGTCCGTCCCGGAGAGTGCCGGGTTCCTCGCGCTGGCCCGGCTGGAACGGATGGAGTCGGCCCTCGGACCGGTGATCCTCACCCCTGAGCGGCGGATGCAGTTCCTCGTGCTGCCGGGGGCGTGCGCGAGGGTGCCGGAGCTGCTGCGCACGCTGGGCTGGTCGCCGGCGTCCCTCGACCTGGTCACCCTGGGCGAGGGGGCGTACGTGGTCGCACCGCCCACGCGCTACGGCTCACGGGGGGCTGTGCAGTGGGCCCGCCGGCCGACGCCGGCGAACCGATGGCTGCCGGACGTGGAGGAGCTGATCCCGCCGCTGGCGTACGCGTGCGGAAGGGACAGGTAGCGGGACAGCCGGCGCTCCACCTGTCCCGCTTCCGCTTTTCGAGCTCTTTCCTCTGGTTTTTCCCTTTCCTTCTGCTGTTCTGCCGTTTCTACGGCTTCGCTTCGTGTGCGGCCGGTCACGTCCACGCGGTGAAGCCGCCTCCCGGCGCAGTCCCGCGCTCTGTGAACGGGGTGCTCCGCCCGTAGGGTTCGAAGGGACGGAGGGAGCAGTCGCAGTGGGGACGAGCGCCGTACGCGTGCAGGGACTCTGGAAGCGCTTCGGGCAGCAGATCGCCGTGGCCGGGATCGATCTCGAGCTGCCCGCGGGACAGTTCATCGGGCTGGTCGGCCCCAACGGGGCGGGGAAGACCACCACGCTCTCCATGGTGACCGGGCTGCTGCGACCCGACCAGGGCACCGTCGAGGTCGCCGGGCACGACGTGTGGCGGGACCCGGTGGCGGTGAAGGCGCGGATCGGTGTGCTGCCCGAGGGGCTGCGGCTCTTCGAGCGGCTGTCGGGGCGGGAGTTGCTGTCGTACTCGGGACGGCTGCGCGGTCTGCCCGGGGACGAGGTGGACCGGAGGGCCACCCAGCTGCTCGACGTGCTGGACCTGGCCGGCGCCCAGCACAAGCTCGTCGTCGACTACTCGACCGGGATGCGCAAGAAGATAGGGCTCGCCTCCGCGCTGCTGCACAACCCGGAGGTCCTGTTCCTCGACGAGCCCTTCGAGGGCGTCGACCCGGTGTCCGCGCAGACCATCCGGGGCGTCCTGGAGCGGTACACCGCCTCCGGCGCCACCGTCGTGTTCTCCTCCCATGTCATGGAGCTGGTCGAGTCGCTGTGCGACTGGGTGGCCGTGATGGCGGCCGGCCGGATCCGCGCCCAGGGTCCTCTCGCCGAGGTGCGCGGCGAGGCCCCCACGCTCCAGCAGGCCTTCCTGGAACTCGTCGGCGCCCAGGACCGGGACGCCGGTTCCCGTCTGGACTGGCTGGGCGGCGGTTCCCGATGAGCGCCGTCACCGAAACCCCCTCGCTCACCTCCGTCGTCGTCCGCCTGAAGCTGTCGCTGCTGCGCAACGGGCTGAGGCAGTCCGGCGGGCGGCGTGCCGCGTTCCTCGCCTCGGCCGTCCTCGCGCTGCTGTTCGCCGTGTCGCAGCTGCTCGGGCTGATCGTGCTGCGCGGCCATGCGCACGCCGCCACCGTGACCGTCACCGGCACGGCCGTGCTGGCGCTGGGCTGGGCCGTGATGCCGCTGTTCTTCCCCAGCGGCGACGAGACCCTCGACCCGACCCGCCTGGTGATGCTGCCACTGCGGCCACGGCCGCTGGTCGGCGCGCTGCTGGCGGCCTCACTGGTCGGCATCGGACCGCTGTTCACGGTGCTGCTGCTGGCGGGCTGCGTGATCTCGGTGGCGCACGGGGCGGTCGCGTTCGCCGTCGCCCTCCCCGCGCTCGTTCTCGCGCTGCTGGTGTGCGTGGCCCTCGCGCGGGCCGTGGCCGCCGCCAACATCCGGCTGCTGACCAGCCGCAAGGGACGGGACCTCGCGGTGCTCAGCGGGCTGCTCGTCGCGGTCGGTGTGCAGGTGGTCAACTTCGGCATGCAGCAGCTGGGGTCGACGGTCCTGGACCGGCTCGCCCCGGTCGCGGACGTGCTGCGGTGGGTGCCGCCCGCGTCGGCGGTGGGCGCGGTGGACTCGGCGAGCCGGGGCTCCTACGGCGTCGCGGCGGCCCAGCTCGCCCTGACCGCGGTGGCCCTGGCCGCCCTGCTCACGGGGTGGGGACGCAGTCTGGACCGGCTGATGACCTCGCCCGACTCCTCCACCCTGCAGCCCGTCGACGCTCCCGCGCGGGGGCGGACCCGTGAGGGAAGCGGTCTGGCACGGCTGCTGCCGCACGGCCGCACCGGCGCCGTCATGGAACGCGGCCTGCGGTACATCTGGCGCGATCCCAAGACCAAGGCGGCCTGGGCGACCTCGCTCGCCATCGGCCTGATCGTGCCGGTGTTCAACGCCCTGCAGGGCACCGGCTCGCCGTACATCGCCTGCTTCGCCGCCGGGATGCTCGGCATCCAGATGTACAACCAGTTCGGGCAGGACACCTCGGCGTTCTGGATGGTCGCGCTGACGATCTCCTCCCCGCGGGACGCCTATGTCGAGCTGCGCGCGCGGGCCCTGGCCCTGCTGGTGATCACCCTGCCGTACGCGATCACGGTCACGGTGCTGACCACGGGGCTGCTCGGCGCGTGGGACCGGTTGCCCGAGGTGCTCGGCCTGTCCTTCGCCCTGCTCGGCGCGATGCTGGCGACCGGGGCGTGGACGTCGGCCCGCTTCCCGTACTCCGTCCCGCAGGAGGGCCACAAGAACGTCGCCCCCGGTCAGGCCGGCCTCGCCTGGATCTCCATCGTCGGCGGCATGGTCGCGGCGGCCCTGCTGTGCTCCCCCTTCATCGCCCTCGTCATCTGGTCGAACCTCAGCGGCGCCGCGGACAGCTGGGGGCCGCTGCTGCTGCCGCTCGGTGCCGCGTACGGGGCGGGGATCACCCTGCTCGGCCTGCGCCTGGCGGCACCGCGCGCGGCGGCCCGGCTGCCGGAGATCCTGACGGCGGTGAGCAAGGGGTGAGACCCCGGCGTGCGGGCGGCCGCGTCAGCGCAGGCGCGCGGTCACCACATGGATCCTGAAGCCGCACGGAACCCGTCCGTCCGGTCCTGCGGGCCCGGCCGCCTCCGCCAGGAACGTCTCCCGCAGACGGCGGACGGCGTCCGGGGCGAGCGGTCCGACGTCGTAGATCCCGGACAGGGCGGTCCAGACCCGGTCCGCCGGGCCGCTCAGATCGATCGGCACCGTCTCCCGGTCCGGTGCGCTGAAACCGGCCGGCACCAGGATCTTTGCGAGTCCCGTGCGGCTGCGGGTCCTGCGGTCCCCGAGCGGCGGGATGCGCTGCTCGGCGGGCGCCCGCTCGACGGCGGCCCGCAGCAGGCGCCCGAACAGTTCGTACGCCTCCCCGCCGAGCGCGCCACCGCCGATCACGCAGGCCAGTACCCCGCCCGGTGACAGCACCCGGGCCGTCTCCGCCGCGACCCGGTCCACGTCCCCCATCAGCATCAGCGCCATGTGGCGGACACAGGCGTCGAAGGTGCCGGCGGCGAACGGCAGCTGCTGCGCCCGCGCCTCCGCCAGTGCCGCCGCCCGCAGCGACGGGCGGCGGCGGGCCAGGGCCAGCGCCTCACAAGAGAGGTCCACACCGGCCAGTCGCCGTTCCCCGGTGCGGGCGAGCAGGTCCAGCAGCACGCCGTCGCCGCAGCCGAGGTCGAGGACGCGGCGGGCGCCGGCCACCCGGTCGCGCAGGATCTCGTAGCTGGACCTCCCGTCGGGGCCCCGGCCGTCGGCAAACGCGTGCGCGGTGACCGCCGGGCGCTCGGCGTGGAAGGCCCTCAGAAACGCCTCCTGGGCGGCCGTCGGGACGGTCATCCGGCGAGGACCGTGTCGAGGAACGGTTCGATGGCCGCGCGCCAGGCCTCCGGCTGGTCGTAGTGCACGAGGTGACCGGCGTCGGCCACCTCCGCGTACTGGCCCTGCGGCAGCACACGGACCATCTCCTGGGCCTCGGCCCGGCCCAGTTCGCCGTCCAGGCCGCGGACCACGAGGGCCGGGCAGGGGACCTGGGCGAGCTCCTCCCAGTGCGCGTCGTACGCCCAGCTCTCCCGGGACGTGAGCATCTGCTGCGGCTCGAAGACCGGACGCCAGCCGTCCGGGCCCTCGTGCATGACCTCGGCGTAGAACTCGCCGCGCGCCGGGTTCGGACGCTCCACCCACGGGTCGTCCTCCCCGAACCACTTCCGTACGTCGGCGAGGGTGGCGAAGGGCACCGGCCAGGTCTTGAACCAGTTCTCCCACTCACGCTGGGAGGCCGCGCCGAGCGCGGAGGCCCGCATGTCGCAGATGACCACCCCGCACACCAGGTCGGGGCGCCGGGCGGCGAGCTGCCAGGCGGTCAGCGCGCCCATGGCGTGCCCTATGACGACGGCCGGGCCGAGACCCAGCTGTTCGAGGGCGGCCTCGGCGTCCTCCACATAGGCCTCGCGGGTGTAGGCCGTCTGCGGGGGCTTCTCGCTCTGGCCGTGGCCGCGCTGGTCGAGGGCGACGGCACGGTGCCGCTCGGCGAGCCAGCGGGCGGTGGAGGCCCAGTGCGAGGCACGGCCCATGAGCCCGTGCAGCAGCAGCACGCCGCGGGCGCGCTCCGCCGTCCCGGTGCCGGACGGCTCATGCGGCCCGGACGCCCCCGCCCGGGCCGTCGCAAGGGGTTGTCCGGACCCTGCGTCCGCTTCCTCCTGTACCTCCCCTTGTGCTTCCCCCCGTGTTTCCCCCTGTCCGGGCACGGCCCCGTCGGGGCCGGCCTTCGGGGGCTCGCCGAACTCCCAGGCGGCAAGTCGTACGCCGCCCGCTCCGGTCACGTCGATGCGCCGCACCACTGGTCTGGCACCCCCCTAGCTTCACCCGGACCGCCCGCCTCCGGTCGGGCCGGCCGGTCCTGTGCACCATGTTCCGCTTCTCGTATGCCGTCGTGCGCGTTCCCGCGGCGCGAGCCCTGTAGGGCTCGTCACTCACAGGCGTTCAGGCTATCGAATAGATATTCGAAAACATCTTCTCTGCCACGAACACCCCTCGTTCGAGTGACCCCCTACGAGGATTGATCGTCGCCGTCGCGGGGAGATCTCCAACGGGAGGCGGACCGCTCGGGGAAAACAGGTCCGAGGGGGACGACCCAGAGAGCTCGGGGCTCTGGGTCGACACAGGGGAGGACAGGCCCCGGTGCCACACGGCGCCGGGGTCCTCTCCATGTACACGGCACATTCTCCCCACCCCTCCGGGTCATATGCCCCTCGCAATAGCCTCGCACGGGAAACGACCGAACGCTGCCCTTCGGCACGCTTCTTCACCGAAGGGGGGAAGAAAACCGGACGGCTGCCGTCCGGCGCCTGACGGACGGGCTCAGCGCTTGGCCACGAACACATGCGAGGCGACGTCCGCCCCCAGCTCGGCGGCCTCGCCCCCGCTGCCCACCAGCACACCACCGGGCGACTCCGTCACGCTCACCACCGAACCGGGCTGCACGCCCGCGCGGCGCAGCGTGTACATCAGCTGCGCGTCCGTCTGGATCGGCTCGCCGATCCGGCGGACGATCACCGTCTTGCCGTCGGTCCCCGGCTTCAGATCGGCCAGCGACACCATGTTCTCGTCGAGGAACGGGTCGGCGCCGTCCGTCTCGCCCAGCTCCTCCAGGCCCGGGATCGGGTTGCCGTACGGCGACTCGGTCGGGTGCCGCAGCAGCTCCAGCACCCGGCGCTCCACGGCCTCGCTCATCACGTGCTCCCAGCGGCAGGCCTCGGCGTGCACCTGCTCCCACTCCAGGCCGATCACGTCGACCAGCAGGCACTCCGCGAGCCGGTGCTTGCGCATCACCCGCGTGGCCAGCCGACGGCCCTCCTCCGTGAGCTCCAGGTGGCGGTCCGGAGCGACGGAGACGAGACCGTCGCGCTCCATGCGCGCCACCGTCTGGCTCACCGTCGGTCCGCTCTGATCCAGCCGCTCCGCGATCCGGGCACGCATGGGGACGATGCCCTCCTCCTCCAGCTCGAGGATGGTGCGGAGGTACATCTCCGTGGTGTCGATCAGTCCGGACATCCGTGCCCCTTGATTACCTCTGCCGGAAGCCCGGCGGCTCTCCGGCGCGTGCGCTGACCCTGAACCTTCAATTCTGGCCTATCCCGCCGACAACCGGGGGCGCCGTTCGCATCTGCCCCCCTCCGGCCCCTGTCCCGCCGTGCCGACGGGGCCGACGGGACCGGCAGAGCCGGCGGGGGCGGTGGGGTCGGCGGGGCCGACAGGACCGGCGGGGCTATTGACACGGCTCTGGTCCAGACCTCACCGTGATCCACGACACACCCGGAAACCCGGCAGACGCCCGGCAGACCGCCCCGCAGATGCCCCACCGGCATCCCACCGGCTTCCGAAGGGACCCCGCATGAGCGACCGCACGCCGGCCGGCCAGTTCTTCGACGCCGCCATCGGCCTGCTGCAACGGGTCCGCGACGAGGAGGCCGAGGCGATCACCGCCGCCGGGACGCTGCTCGCCGACACCGTGATCGCCGGCGGCCGTCTGTTCGCCTTCGGCGCCGGCCACTCCTCCCTCGCCGCCCAGGACGTCGTCTACCGCGCCGGCGGCCTGGCCCTGATGAACCTCCTCGCCGTCCCCGGCACCGTCGGCGTCGACGTCGTGCCCGCAACCCTCGGTTCGGCCCTGGAACGCGTCGACGGCCTCGCCACCGCCGTCCTGGACAGCTCCCCCGTCCGCTCCGGCGACGCCCTGATCGTCATCTCGCTGTCCGGCCGCAACGCCCTGCCCGTCGAGATGGCCATGAGGGCCCGCGCCCTCGGCGTGCGCGTCATCGGCGTGACCTCGGTGGCCTACGCCGCCAAGACCACCTCCCGGCACGTCTCGGGGACCTTTCTGAAGGACCACTGCGACATCGTCCTCGACTCCAAGATCGCGGTCGGCGACGCCGAACTCACCCTCGACACCGTCGCGGCGCCCTTCGCCCCCGCCTCCACCGTCGTCACCTCCGCCCTCCTCCAGGCGGTCCTGGCCACCACCGCGGCCACCCTCGCCGAGCGCGGCATCGAGCCGCCGCTGCTCCGCTCCGGCAACGTCGACGGCGGCCACGAGTGGAACAGCCGTGTCTTCGAGCAGTACGGGGACCGGATCTTCTACCGGCACTGACGGCGCACGAAGGCACCCGCGGCGCTCACGGCACCCGCGGCACCTGTGACGCCCGCGGCACTCCCGCGGGCGGCGATTCCGTGGGCGGTGTTTTCTCCTGCTTCTCCGGCTTCTCTGATTTCTCCGGTTTCTCCGCGCTTTTTCGCGCTTCTTCGTCCTCCTCGCTCCGCGCTTCTTCGTCTTCCTCGGCTTCCTCGGCGTTCCTCGTCTCCTTCGTTTTCTTCGATGTCGCGAAAACCCGGTGTGTCCTGGGTCACGGTGAAGTTGAATGACAGCCGGTGACTGATCGACGCGCCGTCTGTGCGAACGCAGCCTGCAGGGGGTCCAGGTGAGTGCTTCCCCGCGAAGTGGGGCCACCGACGAACTCGGACCGGACGAGTCCGAGCCGGAGCGGGGCGGCCCGCCGGACGCGGACCGTCCCGCCGGCCACGACGGCTCCGACCTGCTCGCCGCCCTCCTCGACGGCATGGACGCCGCCCTGTGCGCCTTCGACGCCGACGGGGTCGTCACCCACTGGAACCGCGAGGCCGAGCGCATCCTCGGCTGGACCGCGGCCGAGGCCGTCGGCCGGCGCGGCCTGGCCGGCTGGGCCGTGCGCAGCGCGGACGCCGAGGAGGTCGAAGGGCGGCTGAGGGCCGCCATGCACGCCCCCGGACGGCAGGTGCACGAGTTCGCGCTGCTCACCAAGGACGGCGGCCGTGTCCTCGTGCGCACCCAGTCCGCGGCCGTGCGCGGCCCCGACGGCAGGCCCGCCGGTCTGTACTGCGCCTTCAGCGAGGTGCACACGCAGATCGACCTCGAGCGGTCCATCGCGCTCAGCGAGGCCCTGTTCCAGGACGCCTCCTGGGGGGTCGTCCTCGTCGACGCCGATCTGCGGCCCGCCGTCGTCAACGCCCATGCCGCCCGGGCCTTCGGCACCGGGCGCACGGCGGTCCTCGGCCGGCCGCTCGGTGAACTGCTCTCCGAGGGCGTGGAGGAACTCGAGAGCGCGCTCACCCACGTCCTCGCGGAGGGCACCCCGCCCGCCCTCGCCGACATCCGGGTGAGCGTGCGCACCCCGGAGGGCGACAGACGGCGCTGCTGGCGCAGCGGATTCGTCCGGCTCGCCTCACCGCTCGCCGAGGAGCCGGTGCCGCTCGGCGTCGCCTGGCTCTTCGCCGACGTCACCGAGGCCAAGCAGGCCGAACAGGAGGCGTCCCTACTGCGGTTCCGCAGCAACCAGCTGCACCGGGCCGCCCGCGCCGCCTCCGAGTGCGAGGACCCCGTCGAGGCCGCCGCCGTCCACCTCGACTTCGCCCTCGCCGGCTTCGCCGACCACGCCCTGATCGACCGCGTGGCAAGCGGGCGGGCCGCCCCGTCCGGTGACCAGGCGGCGCCGGTCCGGCTGGTGCGCGTCGCGGCCGCCCCGGCCGACGGCTCCGGCCTGCTCACCGGGCGGTCCGGTCTGCCCGTCCGCTATGCCGAGGGCCATCCCGCCCTGCAGTGCGTCGACCGTGCCGGCTCGGTACGGGCCACCGCCGGCGCCGTCCCGCCCGCGCGGGCACGCGCGTGGGCCGAGGCCCATCAGTGGCCGGCCGACACCGTGCACGCCCTGTGCACGGTCCTGCGCAGCCGCGGCCGCACCCTGGGCGTCGTGACGTTCCTGCGCGGCTCCGCACGCTCCCCCTTCGCACGCCCCGACGCGGTCTACGCCGAGAGCGTGGCCGCGCACATCGCCGCGGCCCTGGACCTGGCGGCGCTGCGGAGGGACAAAAGCCCCTGAGCCGGGACGGGTGCCCGGTCCCCGGCAGGTGCGGTCAGGTGCGGTCAACAACCCGTAAAACCGGTTGATTGGCTCTTGGCCGCTTCCTAGGGTGTGTCGCACGCGGGAAGGAGGTGATCGGGTACATGAGTGAATCCCGGACACGCGAGGTGGCTGCGGGCTAGCGGCCCGTCACCACACCCAGTGCAGTGTCGGGCCGGCACGTGAGAGACGCGTGCAGCCGGCCCAATCCACACAGTCACCCGACCCGCGGGCTCGCCGGCAGGTCCGGCCGGCTCCTCCGCCGCCAGGCGGGGATCCGAGCCCGCGGGTTGTCCGTGTGCGCACCCGTTGTCCGTGTGCGCACCCGCGGGAAACGGCCCTCTCAGGGGCTCAGGAGCCCGGATCAGGGGCTCAGCCGCTCCACCCGCCAGCCTCCGTCCTCCTCGGCGACGTACCGCAGACGGTCGTGCAGACGGTTCTCGCGGCCCTGCCAGAACTCCACCGCATGGGGGACGACGCGGAAGCCGCCCCAGTGGGGCGGGACGGGGACCTGCTCGCCCTCGGGATAGCGGGCGGCCAGTTCGGCGTAGGCGGCGTCGAGCTCCTCGCGCGTGGAGATCACCGCGGACTGGGTGCTGGCCCAGGCGCCGAGCTGGGAGCCGTGCGGGCGGGTGCGGAAGTACGCGGCGGTCTCGTCGCGGCCGGTGCGGTGGGCCACGCCCTGGACGATGACCTGGCGGGCCATGGGGTGCCAGGGGAAGAGCAGGGAGACATACGGGTTCTGGGCGAGGTCGCGGGCCTTGCGGGACCCGTAGTTGGTGTAGAAGACGAAGCCCCGCTCGTCGAAGGACTTCAGCAGCACCGTGCGGGAGCTGGGCCGGCCCTCGGCGTCCGCGGTGGAGACGACCATGGCGTTGGGTTCGAACAGCCGGCCCTCGGTGGCGGCCTGCTGGAACCAGCGGGCGAACTGGGCCACGGGGGTGTCGGCCAGGTCCGCCTCGGTCAGGCCCTCCTCCCGGTAGTGCTTGCGCATGGAGGCGAGGTCGAAGGGAGCGGTTTCCCCGGCTTCTCCGGTTTCCCGGTCGGTTCGGTCGGTTCGGTCGGTCACGCGGTCATACTGCCGTATCAGCGCAGCATCGTTGCGAGGTGCCCCGGGCCGGCGAGCGGCTCACCGGCGGGGCCGGCGCGGGGGCGGGTGACGGGCACCGGGTGCCGGTGGACCTCCCCTTCCGCAGCACCCGGCGTTATGGTGCTGCTGCCGTACCGGTGCGGTGATGACGGCCACCGGCACGGGCATCACCGGGGCGCCCGCCCACGGCCCGCGAGTGACAGGTCTCGACGTGGACCCGGCCGGCGGACGCCCGTTCCCGACCTCTCCGACACCCGATCCGGCCACTACCCCCATCGCCCCACCTGTCGCACAGATCTACGAGGAGCCGCCTGATGTCCGATTTCGTACCCGGACTCGAAGGAGTCGTCGCGTTCGAGACGGAGATCGCCGAACCGGACAAGGAGGGCGGCGCCCTGAGATACCGGGGCGTCGACATCGAGGACCTCGTCGGCCATGTCTCCTTCGGCAATGTCTGGGGGCTGCTGGTCGACGGTTCCTTCAACCCGGGCCTGCCGCCCGCCGAGCCGTTCCCGATCCCCGTGCACTCCGGTGACGTCCGCGTGGACGTCCAGGCGGCGCTGGCGATGCTCGCCCCGGTGTGGGGGCTGAAACCGCTGCTGGACATCGACGTGGAGCAGGCGCGCGAGGACCTGGCGCGGGCCGCTGTGATGGCGCTGTCGTACGTCGCCCAGTCGGCGCGCGGGCAGGGGCTGCCGATGGTGCCGCAGCGGGAGATCGACAAGGCGACCTCGATCACCGAGCGGTTCATGATCCGCTGGCGGGGCGAGCCGGACCCCAAGCATGTGGCGGCCATCGACGCCTACTGGACGTCCGCCGCCGAGCACGGCATGAACGCCTCCACGTTCACCGCCCGGGTCATCGCCTCCACCGGCGCCGACGTGGCGGCCGCCCTGTCGGGTGCGGTGGGCGCGATGTCCGGACCGCTGCACGGCGGTGCGCCCTCCCGTGTCCTCGGCATGATCGAGGAGATCGAGCGGACCGGGGACGCCGTGGGCTACGTCAAGAGGATCCTGGACCGCGGTGAGCGGCTGATGGGCTTCGGCCACCGGGTGTACCGGGCCGAGGACCCCCGCGCCCGCGTGCTGCGCCGTACCGCCCGGGAGCTCGGCGCCCCCCGGTACGAGGTCGCCGAGGCCCTGGAGAAGGCCGCCCTGGAGGAGCTGCACAACCGCCGCCCGGACCGGGTGCTGGCCACCAACGTCGAGTTCTGGGCGGCGATCGTGCTGGACTTCGCCGAGGTGCCGCCGCAGCTGTTCACGTCGATGTTCACCTGCGCGCGCACGGCGGGCTGGTCGGCGCACATCCTGGAGCAGAAGCGGACGGGGCGGCTGGTGCGGCCGTCCGCCCGCTATGTGGGTCCGGGTCCGCGCAGCCCGCAGGAGGTCGAGGGCTACGAGGACCTCGTGCGCTGAGCCGGGTCCTCGGGCGGTGTCCCCCCGGTCTCCCCGGTCTCTCCGGTCTCTCCACTCAGCGCCTGCTCCAGCAGGGCCGTCCACTGGGCCACGATGCGTTCGCGGCGGGCGGTGTCGTCGGTGAGGAGGTTGGCCAGGCCCAGGCCGCGGGCCATGTCGAGGAAGCCCTGGACGGTTTCGCGGGTGCCGGGGCGGGACTCGTCCGCGCCCAGCAGCTCGACCGCTATGCGGTGGGTCTCACGGCCCACACGGGCCTCCAGCTCGGTGACCCGGGAGCGCAGCTGGTCCTCGTTGGAGGCGGCGACCCACAGCTGGAGGGCGGCGCGGAAGAGGGGGCCGGTGTAGAGGTCGACGAGAGCGGCGACCACGGCACGCCGGTCGCCGGCCGCGCCCTGCGGGAACAGCGCCCGCAGGGCGGTGGAGCGCTCTTCGGCGACGTACTCGACGGCGGCGGTGAACAGGTCCTCCCGGGTGGGGAAGTGGTGCTGGACGGCCCCTCGGGAGACTCCGGCGCGTTCGGCGACCACGGACACCGTGGAGCCGGCCCAGCCGTGCTCGGCGAGGCAGTCCACGGCGGACTGCAAAAGCCGCTGCCGGGTGACCCGGCTGCGGTCCTGCTTGGGGACGCGCTCGGCACGCCCGGTGCGCTCGGCGCGGTCCGTGCGGTCTGTGCGGTCCGTGCGGTCCGTGAGTGCGGCGCGGCCCGCGCGTTCCTGTGTGGTCACACCACCCATGAGGGATCCCGTCGTTCGAGGAAGGCCGTCATGCCCTCGCGCGCCTGTGCGGAGGAGAACAGCCGGGCCGAGAGCGCGGTCAGGTCGGCCGCGTCCCGGTCGAAGGCTTCCAGCACCCTAGCCGCGAGCAATCGTTTCGTCTCGGCCAGGGCCTGGGGGGAGGAGCGGCGCAGGCCGTCGAGCACCGGCTCCAGTACGGCGTCGGCGTCGTCCCCGGCGGCCGTCACCAGGCCGGTGCGGACGGCCTCGGCCGCGTCGAAGCGCTCTCCGGTGAGGCAGTAGCGGGCCAGGGCGCGCGGGTCGGCGCGGGGCAGGAGCGGCAGGGAGATCACGGCGGGGGCGACACCGATGCGCACCTCGGTGAAGGCGAAGGTGGCCCGGTGCGAGGCGACCGCGATGTCGCAGGCGGCGAGCAGGCCGAGGCCGCCGGCGCGGACGTGTCCGGTGACGCGGGCGACGACCGGCTTGGGCAGGGCGACGATCTGCCGCAGCAGGCCGGTCAGGGCGTCCGGGTGGGGAGGGTCGCGCAGATCGGCGCCCGCGCTGAAGGTGGTGCCGGTGTGGGTGAGGACGACCGCGCGGACCC
Source organism: Streptomyces thermoalcalitolerans (assembly GCF_039525155.1). Classification (NCBI taxonomy): domain Bacteria; kingdom Bacillati; phylum Actinomycetota; class Actinomycetes; order Kitasatosporales; family Streptomycetaceae; genus Streptomyces; species Streptomyces thermoalcalitolerans. The sequence goes on from NZ_BAAAHG010000020.1 coordinate 15,261, forward strand.
CGTCGTCCTCGGCGCAGTCGGCCAGTGCGCCGGCGAGTTCGCCGACGAGAGCCGCCGACAGGGCGTTGCGGTTGTCCGGCGAGTCCAGGCTGAGCGTTTCGACGGCACGCGTGCGCGTGCGTCCGAGCAGGGTCACGGCGTCTCCCCCGGTTCCGTTGTCTCCCTCGGTTCGGGCTGCCGCTGCGGCGGGTCCGGCGGTCCCGGCGCCGTCCGTGCTTCCTGTGCTTCCTGTGCGTTCTGCACTTCCCGTGATTCCCGCAGTTCCCGGCGCAGGATCTTCCCGGAGGCGGCGCGGGGCACCGCGTCGATGAAGGTGACACGCCGGACGCGTTTGTAGGGGGCGACGCGCTCGGCGACGTACATCATGACCTCTCCCTCGGAGAGGGAGTCGGCGGCCGGCCGGCGCACCACGTACGCGTGCGGCACCTCGTTGCCGTCGGCGTCACGGGTGCCGACGACGGCGGCGTCCACGATGTCCGGGTGGGTGAGCAGCAGGGCCTCCAGTTCGGCGGGCGCCACCTGGAAGCCCTTGTACTTGATCAGTTCCTTGACCCGGTCGACGACGAACAGCCAGCCGTCGCGGTCCACGTATCCGACGTCGCCGGTGTGCAGCCAGCCGTCGGCGTCGATCATCGCGGCGGTGGCGTCGGGCCGGTTGAGGTAGCCCTTCATCACCTGCGGTCCGCGGATCAGGATCTCTCCGGCCTCGCCGGCGCCGAGGTCCTGGCCGGGCTCGGTGAGGGAGACGATGCGCATCTCGGTGCCGGCGATCAGCCGGCCGACGGTGCCGGGCGGCGCCTTGTGCAGGGCGTCCAGGGGGACGACATGGGTGCCCGGGGACAGTTCCGTCATGCCGTAGGCCTGGCCCACCGGCGGCAGGCCGAGCCGCCGTGAGCAGGCCGCCGCCAGCCGGGCGTCCAGGGGGGCCGCCGCGCTGATGACGTACCGCAGCGACGACAGGTCGTACTGGTCCACGGCCGGGTGCTTGGCGAGGGCGAGGACGATCGGCGGGGCCACGTACAGGTTGGTGATGCGGTGGTTCTGGATGGCCGCGAGGAAGGTGGCCGGCTCGAAGCGGGGCAGGACGACGACGGTGGCGCCCTGCCGCAGAGGGGCGTTCATCAGGGCCGTGAGGCCGTAGATGTGAAAAAGCGGGAGCACCGCGAGGATGCGGTCGCCGGGGCCGGTCGTGACCGCGGGTTCGAGCTGGGCGAGGTTGGTGGCGATCTGCCGGTGGGTGAGCATCACGCCCTTGGGGGTGCCGGTGGTCCCCGAGGAGTACGGCAGCGCCGCCACGTCCTCGGCCGGGTCGATGGCGACGGCCGGCTCGGGGGCGGTGGAGCCGAGCATGTCGATGACCGAGCGGTGTCCGTCCGCGCTGTCGCAGACGAAGATCTCCTCGACCCCGCCCGCGAGGGCGGCGGCCCGCTTCGCCGTCTTGAGCAGCGGGGAGACGGTCACGATCCAGCGGGCCGCGCAGTCCTTCAGCTGCCGGGCGAACTCCTCGGCCGTGGCGAGCGGGTGGGCGGTGGTGACCGAGGCGCCCGCGCGTGTGGCGGCGTAGAAGACCACGGGGTAGAACACCGTGTTCGGGCTGTGCAGGGCGAGGATGTCGCCCTTGCGTACACCGGCCTCGGCGAGCGCGGCGGCGATACGCCGGTGGAAGCGGTCCAGCTGTTCGTAGGTGAGGGTGGTGCCGTCCATGCCGTCGATCAGCGCGGGGGCGTCGCCGAACCGGTCGGCGTGCCCCAGCACGGCCTCGTGGATGGGCAGTTCCACGACCGGGACATCTGCGTACTCGCTGCGGAACACGGTTCCTCCTCGCACGCCGGCGGACGTCTCAGGACACCTCAGTACGACTTGGGCAGGCCCAGGGTCTGGTGGGAGACGTAGTTGAGAATCATTTCCCGGCTCACCGGGGCAATGCGGGTCACCCGTGCGGCGGTCACCAGGGAGGCGAGTCCGAACTCGCGGGTGAGGCCGTTGCCGCCCAGGGTGTGCACGGCCTGGTCGACGGCCCGCGCACAGGCCTCCCCGGCCGCGTACTTGGCCATGTTGGCGGCCTCGCCCGCGCCCATGTCGTCCCCGGCGTCGTACAGCCGGGCGGCCTTCTGGGTCATCAGGCGGGCGAGTTCGAGGTCGATGTGGGCCTGGGCGAGCGGGTGGGCGATGGCCTGGTGGGCGCCGATGGGCGTCTTCCAGACGGTGCGTTCGCGCGCGTACTCCACGGCGCGGGCGAGGGCGTAGCGGCCCATGCCGATCGCGAAGGCGGCCGTCATGATGCGTTCGGGGTTGAGTCCGGCGAACAGTTGCAGCAGTCCCGTGTCCTCTCCGCTCGTCCCTCCCTTCCCCTCTGCGCCGGAGGCGTGGGAGGGACTTCCGCCGACGAGTGCGTCGGCGGGCAGCCGGACGTCGTCCAGGACGAGCTCGAACTGCTTCTCGGCGGCGTGCAGTTCCATGTCGATGGGCCGCCGCTGGAAGCCCTCGGCGTCCGGCGGGACGATGAACAGGCAGGGCTTGAGACGTCCGGTGCGGGCGTCCTCGGTGCGGCCGACGATCAGGACGGCGTCGGCGATGTCGACCCCGGAGATGAACACCTTGCGGCCGGTGAGCAGCCAGTCGTCGCCGTCGCGGCGGGCGGTGGTGGTGATGCGGTGGGAGTTGGAGCCGGCGTCGGGCTCGGTGATGCCGAAGGCCATGGTGCGGGTGCCGTCGGCGAGGCCAGGCAGCCAGGTCCGCTTCTGTTCCTCGGTGCCGAAGCGGGCGATGACGGTGCCGCAGATGGCCGGGGAGACGACCAGCATCATCAACGGGCAGCCGGCGGCGCCGAGTTCCTCGAGGACGATCGCGAGTTCGGCGATGCCGCCGCCTCCGCCCCCGTACTCCTCCGGCAGGTTGACGCCGAGATAGCCGAGCTTGCCCGCCTCGGACCACAGTTCGGTGGGGCGGCGGCCCTCGTCGACGGTCCGGACGAAGTACTCGCGCCCGTAGCGCCTGCCGAGCGCGGCGACGGCGGCCCGCAGGGCCTTGTGCTCCTCGGTTTCCAGTGTGACGCTCACTGATCCTCCCGGTGTGCCTCGACGACGGCGAGCAGGGCACCGACCTCGACCTGGTGGCCGGGGGCGGCGTGCAGAGCGCTGAGCGTTCCGGTGACGGGCGCGGAGATCGTGTGCTCCATCTTCATCGCCTCCAGCCACAGCAGGGGCTGCCCGGCCCGGACGGTGGCGCCCACGGCCAGTCCGTCGGCGACGCGGACGACGGTGCCGGGCATGGGCGCGAGCAGTGAGCCGGGGGCGTGCTGGGCGGCGGGGTCGGGGAAGCGGGGCAGGGCGGTGAGGGCACAGCCGCCCACGTACACCTGGTCGCCGTAGCGGGCCACCTCGTACGTCCGCCGCACCCCGTCCGCCTCGAGCACGACCCGGTGTGCGTCCGCGTGCACCACGCGCACCCCGTCGGCCTCGGGGACGAGCCCCGTGCGGGTGTGCCGGTAGCGCACCTCGTACTCCTGACCGTCCATCAGGTACCGCTTGATCTGCGGCTGCGAGGGCAGGTTGCGCCAGCCGCCGAACCGGGAGCGGCCGTGCGCGTCGGCGAGCGCGGCGGCCAGCGGGGCGTGCGGGTCGGGGGCGGGCTCGGTGAGGCCGGCGAGGTGGCGGTCGTAGAAGCCGGTGTCCATCCGGCCGTGCGCGAACTCCGGGTGCCGCAGGGAGCGGACGAGCAGGTCCCGGTTGGTGACCGGGCCGTGCACGGCCGCCCGCTCCAGCGCGTCGGCCAGCTTGCGGACCGCCTCCGCGCGCGTGGGGGCGTGGGCGACGACCTTGGCCAGCAGCGGGTCGTAGTGGACGCCGATCGTGTCGCCGTCGGCGAAGCCGGTGTCCAGGCGGACGTTCCCGGGGACGGCGAGGCGGTGCAGGGTGCCGGTCTGCGGGGCCCAGTCGCGGGCCGGGTCCTCGGCGTACAGACGGGCCTCGACCGCGTGGCCCTGGGCGCGGGGCGGGTCGGGGTCCAGGGCGTGGCCCTCGGCGACGCGGATCTGCAGGGCGACCAGGTCGATGCCGAACACGGCCTCCGTCACGGGGTGTTCGACCTGGAGGCGGGTGTTCATCTCCAGAAAGTGCGCCCGGCCGTCGGCCACCAGGAACTCCACGGTGCCGGCGCCGACGTAGTCGACGGCGCGGGCGGCGCGCAGGGCCAGTTCGCGCAGGTCCCGCTCCAGTGCGGCGGGCAGTTTGGGTGCGGGTGCCTCCTCGACGACCTTCTGGTGGCGGCGCTGGAGGGAGCAGTCGCGGGTGCCGAGCGTCCACACGGTGCCGTGGGTGTCGGCGAGGATCTGCACCTCCACGTGCCGCCCGCCTTCGATGTACGGCTCGAGAAACACCTCGCCGTCCCCGAAGGCGCGTGCCGCCTCCGCGCGGGCGGCGGCCAGCTCGCCCTCCAGGTCCTCCAGGCGCCTCACGACCCGCATCCCGCGTCCGCCGCCGCCCGCGGACGCCTTGACCAGCACCGGCAGGTCGGCCTCGGTGACGTCCTCCAGGGGCCGGATGCCCATGAGGTCTCGGGCGCGGGTCTTGGAGGCCATCGCCTCGATGGCCTCGGGGGGCGGCCCGACCCAGGTCAGGCCCGCGTCCAGGACGGCCCGGGCGAAGTCGGCGTTCTCGGCCAGGAAGCCGTAGCCGGGGTGGACGGCGTCCGCGCCGGCCGCGACCGCCGCCTTCACGATCAGGTCGCCGCGCAGATAGGTCTCGGCGGGCGTGACCCCCGGCAGCCGTACCGCCGCGTCGGCCGTGCGCGTGTGGAGGGCGGTGTCGTCGGCGTCCGAGTGCACGGCGACCGTGCGGATGCCCAGGGCGGCACAGGTGCGGAAGATGCGGCAGGCGATCTCGCCCCGGTTGGCGACCAGCAGAGTCGAAATCATCGGTTCGGTCCCTCACATCCGGAAGACGCCGAAGCCGCCGCGCACGCCCTCGTAGGGCGCGGTGTGGATGGCGGACAGGCACAGGCCGAGAACAGTGCGGGTGTCGCGCGGGTCGATGACGCCGTCGTCGTAGAGCCGTCCGGACAGGAACATCGGCAGCGACTCGGACTCGATCTGCTGCTCCACCATCGCCCGCAGGGCCGCGTCGGCCTCCTCGTCGTAGGGCTGTCCCTTCGCCGCCGCCGACTCCCGGGCGACGATCGACAGCACGCCCGCGAGCTGCTGCGGGCCCATGACGGCGGACTTGGCGCTGGGCCAGGCGAACAGGAAGCGCGGGTCGTAGGCCCGCCCGCACATGCCGTAGTGCCCGGCGCCGTAGGAGGCGCCCATGAGGACGGACAGATGCGGCACCCGTGAGTTGGACACCGCGTTGATCATCATGGCGCCGTGCTTGACGATGCCGCCCTGCTCGTAGGCACGGCCGACCATGTAGCCGGTGGTGTTGTGCAGGAAGAGCAGCGGGATGTCGCGCTGGTTGGCGAGCTGGATGAACTGGGCCGCCTTCTGCGACTCCTCGCTGAACAGCACGCCCCGGGCGTTGGCGAGGATGCCGACGGGATAGCCGTGCAGGGCGGCCCAGCCGGTGACCAGACTCGTCCCGTACAGCGGTTTGAACTCGTCGAAGTCGGAGGCGTCGACGATCCGGGCGATGACCTCGCGGGGGTCGAAGGGGGTCTTCAGATCGCCGGGGACGATGCCGAGGAGCTCCTCGCCGTCGTACAGGGGCGGCGGTGCGGCGGGGGGATCGGGGTGGGCCTTGCGGTGGTTGAGGCGGGCGACGACACGGCGGGCCTGCCTCAGGGCGTCGTGCTCGTCGACGGCGAAGTGGTCGGCGAGACCGGAGACCCGGGCGTGCATCTCGGCGCCGCCCAGCGACTCGTCGTCGCTCTCCTCCCCGGTCGCCATCCGCACCAGCGGCGGACCGCCGAGGAACACCTTGGCGCGTTCCTTGACCATGATCACGTGGTCGGACATGCCGGGGATGTAGGCGCCTCCGGCGGTGGAGTTGCCGAAGACGACGGCGATGGTCGGGATGCCGGCCGCCGACAGCCGGGTCAGGTCCCGGAAGACGGCGCCGCCGGGGATGAAGATCTCCTTCTGGGAGGGCAGGTCGGCACCGCCGGACTCGACGAGGCTGATGCAGGGCAGCCGGTTGGCGAGTGCGATGTCGTTGGCCCGCAGCGCCTTCTTCAGGCTCCACGGGTTGCTGGCGCCGCCGCGCACGGTCGGGTCGTTGGCGACGATCACGCACTCCACGCCCTCCACCACCCCGATCCCGGTCACGAGCGAGGCGCCCACGGTGTACTCGCTGCCCCAGCCGGCCAGCGGCGACAGCTCCAGGAACGGGGTGTCGGGGTCGAGCAGCAGCTCGATCCGCTCCCGTGCGAGCAGCTTGCCGCGCCGCCGGTGCCGCTCGACGTACTTCGGGCCGCCGCCCGCGAGCGCCTTGGCGTGCTCGGCCTGGAGGTCGGCGAGCTTGGCGAGCATGGCCTCGCGGTTGGCCCGGTAGTCGGGGGAGTCGGTGTCCAGGGCGGAGGAGAGGACCGTCACAGCAGGACCTCCGGGATGTCCAGGTGGCGGGAGCGCAGCCATTCGCCGAGCGCCTTGGCCTGCGGGTCGAAACGGTGCCGGGCGGCGACGCCCTCGCCGAGGATTCCCTCGACGACGAAGTTCAGCGCCCGCAGATTGGGCAGGACGTGCCGGGTGACGGGCAGCGCACGGCTCTCGGGGATCAGCTGCCGGAACCGGTCGACGGTCAGCGTGTGCGCGAGCCACCGCCAGCCGTCCTCCGACCGCGCCCACACCCCGACGTTGGCGTCGCCGCCCTTGTCCCCGCTGCGGGCCCCGGCGACGAGCCCGAGCGGGGCCCGCCGGGTCGGGCCGGCGGGAAGGGGGTCCGGCAGGGGCGGCTCCGGTACGTCCTGAAGCACGCGGGTGTCCGGGGCCGGCGGGACGGCGACACGGCGGCCGTCGGGGAGGACGGCCGCATGGCCGACGGCGTCCTGGGGGACGTACGCGGTCTCGAAGACGCCGTAGGGCGTGCCCTTGCCGGGAGGGGCATGGAGGTGGAAGCCGGGATACCCGGCGAGCGCCAGTTCGACGGCGGCTCCGCTGAACGCCCGTCCCACGGCCTCGGGGTTCCGGTCGCGGGCGACCAGCCGGAGCAGCGCGCTCGCCGTCTCCTGGGTGTCGGCGTCGGCGCGGTCGGTGCGCACCAGCTCCCAGCGGATCTCCTCGGGCGGTGACGCCTTGAGGGCGTCCTCCATCTGCTGCCGCACGAGGGCGGCCTTGCGCTCGATGTCGAGCCCGGTGAGCACGAAGACGACCTCGTTGCGGAAGCCGCCGAGGCGGTTGAGCCCGACCTTGAGAGTGGGCGGCGGGGCCTCTCCCCGCACGCCCTCGACGCGCACCCGGTCGGGCCCGTCCTGGCGCAGCCGTACGGTGTCCAGCCGGGTCGTGACGTCGGGTCCGGCGTAGCGCGCGCCGTCCGTCTCGTACAGCAGCTGGGCGGTCACCGTGCCCACCTCCACGACACCGCCGGTGCCGGGGTGCTTGGTGATGACGCAGCTTCCGTCCTCGTGGATCTCGGCGACCGGGAAGCCGGGGCGGCGCAGCCGCTCGAGGGCGTGGTCGGCGAAGAAGGCGTAGTTGCCGCCGGTCGCCTGGGCGCCGCACTCCAGGACGTGCCCGGCGACGACGGCGCCCGCGAGCCGGTCGTACTCCTTCGGCTGCCAGCCGAAGTGGGCGGCGGCGGGCCCGGTGACCAGGGCCGCGTCGGTGACCCGGCCGGTGACGACCACGTCGGCGCCCGCGCGCAGGCACGCGGCGATCCCGAAGCCGCCGAGGTAGGCGTGGGCGGCGAGGACGTCGGCGGGGACCCCCTCCGGCCGCGCGGTTCCGAGGACCCGGGGAAGGGCGGGGGCGAGGTCGTCGCCCTCGACGTGGGCGACCCGCACCGGCACCCCGAGCCGCCCGGTCAGCTCCCGCACCCGTTCGGCGAGCCCGGCCGGATTCAGCCCGCCGGCGTTGGTGACGATCCGCACGCCCCGCTCGTGCGCGAGCCCCAGGCACTCCTCGAGCTGCCGCAGAAAGGTGCGGGCGTATCCGGCCGCCGGGTCCTTCAGCCGGTCCCGGCCCAGGATCAGCATGGTCAGCTCGGCGAGGTAGTCCCCGGTGAGGACGTCCAGCTCCCCGCCGGTGAGCATCTCGCGCATCGCGTCGAAACGGTCGCCGTAGAAGCCGGAGGCGTTGCCGATCCGCAGGGTCCGCGGTGTCATGCGCCCGCCCCCTTGGGTGCGCGCCCGGTGCCGGGCGGTCCGGCGAAGGCCTGGGCGATGTCCAGCCAGCGGTCGGCGTCCGGGCCCTCGGCGCGCACGGCGAGGTCGGCGCGGTGGGCCCGCTGGGTGACCAGCAGGCAGAAGTCGAGGGCGGGTCCGGTGACCCGCTGGGAGGCGTCCTCGGGTCCGTACGTCCACAGCTCGCCGGAGGGTCCCCGCACCTCCACCCGGAACTCCTCGTCGGGCACGGGCAGCCCGTGCACGGTGAAGGCGAAGTCCCGCGCCCGCACCCCGATGCGCACCACATGCCTGAGCCGGTCCGTAGGGGTGCGCACCACGCCCAGCGCGTCGGCCACGTCCTGCCCGTGCGCCCAGGTCTCCATCAGCCGTCCGGTCGCCATGGACGCGCCCGACATGGGCGGCCCGTACCAGGGGAACCGGGCGCCGGGCGGCGCCGCCCGCAAGGCGGCGTCGAGGGCCTCGCGGCCCGTGCGCCACCGGGTCAGCAGCTCGTCCGGCGGGAGCCGGGCCCCCTCCTCCGCGCCCTGGTCGACGAACGACCCGGGTGCGGCGAGCGCCTGCTCGACCAGTGCGTGGAAGCCGTCCGCGTCGGTGACGGCGAGCAGGGCGGACCGGTCGGTCCAGGCGAGATGGGCGATCTGGTGGGCGATGGTCCATCCGGGCGCGGGGGTGGGCAGTCGCCACTGCTCGGCGCTGAGGTGGGCGACCAGCCGGTCGAGTTCTTCGCTCTCCGCGCGCAGGTCGTCGAGCACGGGCGTCGCATCGGCCATGAGGCGAGCATGACAGTGCTCCCCGAATCATTCAAGCATGAATGCATGATTTTCTTCCGGTCCGCACGGCGAAGGGGCGGGTCCGCTCCCGGGACTCCGCCCCTCGGTTCTCAGGACTCCGCCCCCGCTCTCAGGACTCCGCCCCGGGCTCCGGCGCCTTCCCCCGGTTCGCCTGGGTCCGCTGGTTCGCCTGGGTCCGCACCGCCCCCATGCTCGCCGCGATGACCAGGGCGATCGCCGCGGCCTGGTCAGGGGAGAGGGACTGGCCGAGGACGAGGAAGCCGGCCGTGGCGGCGAGAGCCGGCTCCAGGCTCATGAGGATCGCGAAGGTGGAGGCGGGCAGGCGGCGCAGGGCGAGCAGCTCGAGGGTGTAGGGCAGGACCGAGGACAGCAGCGCGACCGCCGCGCCCAGCGCGAGCGTCGTCGGATCGATCAGCTTCGCGCCCGACTCGGCGATCCCCAGCGGCAGGAACAGCACCGCGCCCACCGCCATCGCCAGGGCCAGCCCGTCGGCCTGCGGGAAGCGGCGGCCGGTCCGGGCGCTGAAGACGATGTAGGCCGCCCACATGCCGCCCGCCGCCAGCGCGAAGGCGACCCCGACGAGGTCCAGATCGCTGAAGCCGCCGCCCCCGAGCAGAAAGACACCGGTCAGGGCGAGGGCGGCCCACACGATGTTGATCAGACGACGCGAGGCCAGCACCGACAGGGTGAGCGGGCCGAGGACCTCCAGGGTGACGGCGGGGCCGAGCGGGATGCGGTCGATGGCCTGGTAGAAGAGGCCGTTCATGGCGGCCGTCACAATGCCGAAGACGACGACCGTGCCCCAGTCGGCGCGCGAGTACCCGCGCAGCCGCGGCCGGCAGAACACCAGGAGCACGAGCGCGCCCACCACCAGCCGCAGGGTCACCACACCGAGCGCGCCCGCCCTCGGCATCAGCGCCACGGCCAGCGCGCCGCCGAACTGCACCGAGACACCGCCGGCGAGCACCAGGCCGACCGGCCCCAGCGAGCCGAAACGGCCCGGCCCTCCCGGCCCTTTGGACGCGGACGCGGGGACGGCCGGGGCGGAAGCGGCCGGGGCGGAAGCGGCCGGGGCCGACGAGGACGGGGTGACGGGGGTGGGGTGGCTGTCCACGGGCCTCAACTCGGAATTAGTCCAGCATGATGTACTTCAAAGTCCAGGGTAATGAACTCAGGTCAGGCGTGTGAAGCCTTTTGGGCCTGTCTCAGTCCATGAAAGCAGAGGGCGGCGCGCACCGGCATGAGCAGGGGCCCGGCGTTCTGAAGCCCGGCGTACGCGCTGACCGACATGGGGGAGGGGCATGGCGGTCGGTGAAGACCGGGACGGCACGGCCTTCCGTCGTCCTCTGCCCTCGGCCCACCGGCCGGCGGCCACTGACACGCAGTGCCCCGCTTCCCGGCCCCGGGAAGCGGGGCACTGCGCATGACCGGTCAGGCCAAGGACGTCGCGATGGCCTCGAAGATGTCGGCGTCGGTCTCCTGCTGCCACGTCGGCAGAGCGGGCCAGTCAGCCACGTACGCCGGCTTGGGGTCCTCGAAGTGCTTGTACATCTGCGCGGTCCAGCACGTTGCGACGAAACGCCCCTTCTGCTCGCGCGACAGGCGGGATGCGTGCCCACCGCTCAGTTCGAGGAACTGGCGCACCTGCTCGTACACGGCGCCGGCAGCCTCGCGCTCCCACTCGGGCGTCTCCTCCCACGGAGCCACATAGCCCGGCTTCGGCTCACCGGGGAAGTGCTTGCGCACTCCTGCGATCCACGCTTCACGGAACAGTCGAGCGCCCGCGGCTTCCGACATGCCCATCCCTTCCGTCAGGTTGTGCACAGCACACCGATCTCGGCGGCCAACTCGGCCACGCGGCGATCCTGCCCCAAAGAGCCGAATTCTGCGCGCAACATCTGGAGTCTACGGACGACGTATCCGGATCCTGACTGTTTGGCCAGCTGGAGCGCCTCACTGCCGTAGGTGACGACCTGCTCGGCATCACGCCGCTTGGCCCCGATCGTGGCGAGATCAGCCAGCACGGCGCCACGGCGGCGGAAGGACAGACCGCTTTTGAGCGCGCCGGACGTCAGAGCCGTCCTCAGCGTGTCCTCGGCCAGGTCCAGATGGCCGAGCTGCACGTAGCGCGCTCCTCGTTCCTCGGCCAACCGCGAGCCGTCGAACCGCAGCCAGCCGGCGTTGTGCACAGGCGCCGGAAGGCCTGACACCTTCTGCGCCTCCTCCATCGCACGCTCGCACGCCGTCTGGTTCCGCAGATTGGCGTACGCCTCCGCCTGCACGGATGCGACCCAATACCTGGTGGAGAGGGAACTGTCCCCGCGCACGGCGATCCCCCGTGCGACTTCGAGGGTCTCGGCGGCCTCCGCGTAGCGGCGCGCGTACATGTCGACATAGGCATGCCGGACCAACGCGCACGCCCACAGATCGAAGGACCGCGCCTGGGCGCTCGCAGAGGCCGCCAGGGTGTAGGAGGCTGCTGCGTCCGTGTACCGGTTCGCGTCGAAGGCCAGTTCTCCGGCGAGTTGGAAGAGGTCGCCGACCACTGTGCACAGGCTGTCCGCGTATCGCGACGGACCGGACTTCAGCGTGTCGTTGAGCGCGACGAGCTGGTCCTGTACGACCACGGTGACCGAACGCTTGGAGCGGGCGAGCTGGTACACCTGCCACAGGTGCCTGTTCATGATGTGGAAGTCGTCGATCGAGCTCCGGTCGGCGGACTCCGCCACGGCCTCGGCCGTCTGCGTATCGAGAGCCGTGAGTGCGCCGGTCACCGCCAGCAGGCGCAGGAACTCGCGTCGGATCATGTCGTCGATGATTCCCCCGGAACCGCGAGGAGAACTCATCAGCGACGCCGCGGACTCCGGAAGATCGGCCCGTAAAGGGGTCAGCAGTGCGTCGAGTTCAGAGAGGTCCAGGCGCAGTAGTTGGGCGATCTTCGGCCGCTGCTCGGGCGTGGGCTGTGTCTCTCGTCGCTCCCAGCGGCCGACCGTTGTGCGGTCCACACCGAGAGCATGTGCGAACTGCTCCTGACTGTAACCCATGGCTTTACGCCGCTTGGCAAAGTTCACGACGGCTCCTTTCCCACTTTCCCCGCTTGACCAGGGCGTTGCGCACGCGGCGTTTCCTGTGCATCAGAGATGCGTCAAAGGTGCCGCATTGATGCCGTTGTTCGCTTCGGTCTTCAGCGGTTGGCTGGACGTCAGCCGTCTTGAAGTGACCAAGCCACCCGGTTCCCTTCTGGCGTGCGGAGAAAACCTGGCTCTGGTGCACCGCAATCCGGAGCCGGGGAATCCACCCCCTCGTAAAGGCAAGTGCTCAATGATGATGACAGCCAGACCAGCTGGGACCGGCACCTCAAGTTACAGCGAAACGTGGCCGTGCGAACCGAAGTCTGCTCATAAGGCCCGCCGACTCGTGGAGGAGGCCATGTGCCTGTGGGGGATGAACGATCTGGCCCCGGTAGGAGAAATCATCGTCTCCGAACTTGCCACCAACACCATCAACCACTCCAAGTGCCGGTTGCTGCACGTGAAGATTTCCCGCCTCAGCCAGGACACCGTCCGCATCAGCGTGTCGGATGGGAACCGGTGGTCGGCGCCCGTGCTCCGGAAAGCACACCCGCAGGACGAGAACGGGCGGGGACTCCACCTGGTGGATCTGCTGAGCACGAAGTGGGGCTACGACCAAAAGCACTGGGGCAAGGTCGTCTGGGCCGAGCTACAGGCGGCGCAAGTCCCGGGTGCACCTGGCCTGCGCAATGGGAGTCCCGAATGCCCAGCCGTCATGCCCGAGCAGCCCGCAATCCGCGTCCCTACGGGTGGCGAACAACTGAACAACCGCCTGCCTATGAGGTGCTCGACATGACGACCGCCCAGCACCAGCCGGCGAGACGAAAACCGCCCCTCACCGCCGCAGAACTCGAAGAGGCGCTGGTCAAGACACGCATCTGAAATCCCTCCAACAGCTCCGCCTTGCTCGACGACGTCTGCGCCGTCATCGACGAGGTAGCACCTCGAAGGCATTGCTCAGCGCTTACGCGCCACCTCAAGCAACTGGTCGGCTCGCGTGCATCAACAAGGCCGACAAGAAAACGGCACGATCTACGGCTACGGCGAGGACGGCGTGCAGGTGATGGCGAGCCCCGACACGCCCCTGCCCTACGGGCACCCGAACTTGTCCACGTTCCTCGCCTCACAACTGGTGCGGGCCCGGGCTCGTTCCGCGTTGTGGACCTGGAGGAGCTGATGCACCCCCGGCAGCACACGACGACGTAACCCCACGCGTTCTGACCAGGTGCGCTCTCGACTCCCTTCTCCGGCGGACGACGGAATCGTCGGCTCCCCCTGTGGCCGGTACTCACCCGCCGGAGAGGGGCACATCCCTCTGATCACCTGTCCGGTGGCCCGGGTGACGTCCGGCGATCCAGTACCGGTTGGCCCGCGCCGTTCAAGCGACACGACGAACACCCCAAGAGATTTGGAGGTTCCGTATGTTCATCGACATCCCGAACCAACTCGAAGCTGCTCTGGCAAGTCTTCCTCTCCCGCCGTGGGAGCTGGACGGCTCGTTGCTGGTGAAGCGCACGATGGAGCGGTACCGGGCAGAGCTGACGGCTGCCCCCGGGTTCGAGGAGACCGTCGCAGCCTTGCGCCGCGCGCTGACCGGACAGGACGGTGGCTACGCGGTGCTGCGCCTGGGGAACCTCGCCAGGGCTCTGGGAACCGGGGACCGATTCCTGCGGCTGGCAACGGCCTTCGCGGCCGAGGTGGCCGTCCCCTTCTCTCCCTTCCCGAAGTGGCCTCTGTGGAAGGACATCGGGGTCAAGACCGCCAAGGACCCTGGCAAGTCCTCCGGGACCGGATACAACGCGTTTCACATGGACCTGGTGAACGCCACCCTGCCCCCGGACTACACCACGCTCCTGTGCGTCCGCCCCGACCCGCTCGGCGGCGGCCTGAGCATCCTCTCCGACGCCCACGCCGCCGTGGCACGGCTCCCGGAGGACACCCGTGCCCTCCTGGCTGAGGTTGCCTACCACTACGGGACGTTCTACGACCTGTTCGGCGTCGGCGAGGAGTACAAGCCGTTCCCGGTCCTGGACGGCTCCGCCCCAGGCAGGGGGTTCGTCCGGTTCACCGCCAAGATGCTGGAGAGGTCCCAGCTCAGCCAGGCGCACACTGACGCCGCCAGGAAGCTTGCCGAGGAACTCGTCCGGGGGCAGATCTCCTTCATGCTCCAGCCCGGGGACTACCTCATCGTGAATCAGCGCCGCTTCCTGCACGGTCGGGAGGCGCTCCACAGCGGCCAGGAGGCCGTTCCGGTCTCCGACCGGCGGCTGCTCCTCCAGTTGTTCCTGCGGGCGAGGGCCGGTGACGGCGTGGTCGTGTAGCCGACCGACGGCACTGGTGGCCCGCCGAGTGCCGCCCTTCGGGCCAGCCTCGGGCATGTGGCACGGCCACGGGGTGGGGCCTGGCCGGGCACTCCCGGAAACGGTCGCGCGCCGGCTTTCCGGGTCCGTGCACGGAGCTAGATGCGCGAGTTGCGCAGCGACTGCCACACAGCGCCGGCCAGTGCCCGCGTCGCGCGTGGGACGGACAGATGCTCGTGCTCGCGGTAGAGGGCCCAGTTGTACTTCACAAGCGACAGCTTGTTGGAGGACAGCGATCCCGCCCTGTGGGCTCGGTACACCGCAAGCGGTTCATCCAGGCCCCGCGCGTCCACGCCGTCCCGCATGATCGACAGCCAGAGGGCGTAATCCTGGCGCTTGCGCATCTCCGGCATCAGCCTCGTGCCCAGCACCTTGCGGTCGTACATGGCGGTGAGGGCACCTATGTGGTCTCGGACCAGCATCGCGCGGTAGTCGACATGCTCGCGCGCATGGATCACCCGCCCGTTCGGGACCCAGTCGGTGCTCTCGCCGTCGTAGTCGGCGTCCATCTTGTAGTACGAGGTGAACGTCAGCGGCGCATCACCCTCCGCGGCGAAGGCGAGCTGCTTCTCGATCTTCTCCGGAAGCCACATGTCGTCGCTGTCGAGAAAGGCGATGTAGTCCCCGCGGGCCCGCTGAATCGCCAGGTTGCGGGCCCGGCCCGCACCACCCCGCTCGGGTGCCGACTCCGGCAGGACGCGCTCGTCCTGCTCGGCGAACTCGCGAAGCAGGTCCATGGACCCATCGGAGGACTGGTCATCGGTGACCAGCAGCTCCAGGTCGCTGTGGGTCTGCGTGAGCACCGATCGGACGGCTGCGCCGAGGGTGGCTGCCGAGTTGTACACGGGCATCACGACCGACACCAGGGGCACAGTCCTTCTCCTCACCAGCCCAAGAACGAGAGTCCATTCAAGCACCGGTTTCGAGTAGGAGTCGCCATGCAGGTAGTTGTCGCAGGCCAAGGCTATGTGGGGCTTCCCTTGGCCGTACGCGCCGCTGAGGTGGGGCACCGTGTCGTCGGCTACGACGTGGACACGCACCGCGTCGGGCAGCTCGCCGCCGGCCGGTCTTACGTGAGGGAGGTGGACTCCTCGCGGCTGTGCGCAGTGCTGAAGTCCGGGGCCTACTCCGCGACCACCGACGCTGACGCGCTCGCCGGCTTCGACATCGCGGTGATCACTGTGCCGACCCCCCTGCGGGACGACGTGCCGGACTTGAGCTACATCGAGTCCTGCGCCCGGATGCTGGGCAAGTACCTTCGCCCTGGTGCGACGGTGGTCCTGGAGTCCACGTCCTATCCCGGCACCACGGAGGAATTACTGCTGCCGATCCTGGAGGAGGTGTCGGGTCTCAAGGGCGGGGTGGACTTCCTGGCCGGATTCAGTCCCGAGCGGCTCGGAAACAAGCGTTGGTCGTTCGAGGGGACGCCGAAGTTGGTGTCGGGGATCAACGTCACATCACTCGACGTGATCAAGGGCTTCTACGACGGAATTTTTCAGACTACGGTACCGGTGTCCGGGACGAAGGTCGCCGAACTGGCCAAGCTGATCGAGAACACCTTCCGGTTCGTCAACGTCTCCATGATCAATGAGCTGGCAATGTTGGCCGCTTCCCTCGGCGTGGACATTTGGGAGGCAATTGACGCTGCCGCGACCAAGCCATTCGGATTCATGCGGTTCACCCCGGGGCCGGGAGTCGGTGGGCACTGCCTGCCCGTTGACCCGATGTTCCTATCTTGGAAGGTTCAGCAGGAGCTTGGTATCCCCTTTCGGTTCGCGGAACTCGCCGCCGATGTGAACCGACGCATGCCCGACTACGTCGTCCGGCGTCCCGTGGCAGCACTCGACAGGCGCGGAATTCCTGCCAGCGGATCTCGCATTCTGCTGCTCGGCTTGACCTACAAGTACAACGCCACTGACCTTCGCAATTCTCCATCGGCACGTGTCGCCGAACTTCTCCTCGGCCTCGGTGCCGATGTCCGTGGGGCCGAACCCAACATCCCAGACGGCGACGACGCCAAGCTGAACGTGCCCCGGGTCGACGCAACTCCGGACGAAGTGGCTGCCACTGATGCAGTGATCCTTCTCATGGATCACCCGCAATTCGATCTCTCGATGATCCAGCAACACGCTGCCTATGTTCTCGACTGCCGAAACCGCCTTTCCGGGCCGAACGTCGAGACCCTTTAGCCGATCAAACCCCCAGGCCCCGCAGTCGATCATCCATTTCCCCGGAGTTGTCTTGCACGACGAATGGGAACACGCCCACATGGACTACACCGTGCCCGCGCAGCGTCATATTCCTGCATCGCTGGCAGAAAGCGAGAGTGACTGGCGTGACTATCTGGAGCACTCAACCCCCAACGGCTGGCTGATGCAGAACAACGCCATGACCGAAGCACTCGTCAGCGGACGGCCGATGCACCTGCTGCACGTCACCAAGAACATCGAAGCCATCCGCGCCAGCGGGGAGTTGCACGTTTCCACCGGATGCCTGGTCGGGGCCCTGTACTGCTCACCTCTCGCCAGCCAGCGCGACGGATTGCGCCCGCACAACCTCGGCGCCTACCTGTTGCGAACGAAACCCTCCACCACGCCCATGATCCTCGAGGTCACCCCGGATGGCCCGATCCGGCCCAAGGGCATCGACTACTTGCACCTCGGTCCCATCCACCTGCGCACGTTCCAGCGCTACCAAAGCTTCCTCACTCCGGCCGAGAACGAGCAGCTCGACCGCGCCGTGCTGACCGGGTTGCGCCTCGCCGCCCCGTTCCTCGACACCGCCCTGCGCAACGCCGCCGGCCACGCCACCCCGGCGCCCCAGTTCATCGACCAGTTGTCCGACGCCGTGATGCATGTGCCGTTCCTTGGCTACCTGTACTTCGAGGTTGTGTCCGAATACCTGATGCTCCACTCCGCTACCTCGGAGACCAAGACCTACGCCCAGGTCGGGGAACTGAACAACTGGCTTTACAAACGACTCGCCTACGCCGCCGTGGACGGCATGGACCAGGTGTTCGACCTGTCCCGTTTCCATCCACGTCATCACCGGCTCGTTCAGATCATCGAAGGCATGGAACCGGCACTCGTCCCGGGAGTCGCCGAGTACGTGCGGAGACGCCTGTCCCATCTGTTCGCCCGAACCGCACTGCACCCGTCTCAGGACGCAGCAACAGTAACCTTCCAGGGCACCGATCTCGACATGCTCCGGAAAGCCGCGCCAGGATTGATCGGCCAGATAGTCTTCCGCGAGATCCGGTATATGCCCCGCTATCGGCAGTTGTATCACTGCTTCGAGAAGGCCAAGGCCCTCGAGGCATGGAACTACTGGAACTGCGAGGGAATACCCACCCCCTTCAACGGAATCCTCCCCAAGGGAGAGATTGGGATCAATCCCGTCTACCCCCGGTCGACAGTCCGGGTATGGCTTGCAGAACAGGACAGCAAAGGATGTTTACATCCGGCCGATGAGATCGCAGTTATCTTCACACCGCACCTGGCGTCGTGGTGGGTGCCTCCCCGTCAGCACGAGCTGCAGGACACCGCAGAAAATTCACAAGTCAAGTTGGCCTTGGAAGCCCGGTCTTCGATTCTCCCCCAACGGTCATCACTGAATGGAATTTCCACATGAGCGCCAAAATCCTGAACGTCCTGACCGGTGTCAACCGCGCCTCCGAGCCTTCGTCCGGGAGCATGATCCTCGTCAGCGATCTCTATGGCAGCGCGATGCCTGACGTCCACACGACCTTCCTGGGCAGGGCACCGGTTGATCAGGAGTGGAAGGCCGCGTTTGATCAGCTGCTCATCCTCTCCACGACGAAACGGCCTCACGGCCCGGACTTCGACGCCTACGTTGACGAGCTCACGCGTGAGGTCAGTGCTCTCATCAAGAAGATCCAGCCGCAGCCGGATGCCATTCACGCCCAGTACCTCGGGTTCGCTCTCAGCCTGGCCCTCACCCGAACCGTCGGCAACATCCCGATCATCGCCATCGCCCACGGTCCCGACGTGATGGCAGCCGAGCGCAGCTCACTGGAACGCGAGGCCATGAACGAAGTGGCTGCCGCAAGCGCCGCGATCGTAGCTCCGACCTCTGCCCTCGCCGACCGCATCGACTGCCTCACCGGACACCGATTCACCGATCGGCTCACCGTCATCCCATGGGGCATCCCATTGAACGATGTCCGGGTACGCGACCAACCGCCTACCGGAACCGGGCCCCTGTCCCTGGTGCACGCTGGCCGACTGGACGACAACAAATCCACAATCACCGCCATCGAAGCCCTCGCTCTGACCTGTCAGCCGCATCGCTTGACCGTGATCGGAGACGGCAGCCTCCGGGGTCGTCTGGAACAGCGAATCAACGAACTCGGGCTGCGAGACCGGGTTCGGTTTGAACCGTTCCTACCCCGCGCCGAACTGTGGCGCCGCCTGCCGACATTCGACGTCTTCGTCTTCACGACCAGAGGCTTGGAGGCTTTCGGGCTCGTCCTCATCGAAGCTCAAGCCCACGGACTTCCGGTTGCCCACTCCGATCTTCCCGGTGTGAGGGAAATCCTCGGGAGCTCTGGTGTTCCCTACATTCCTGGCGACCCGCGCTCACTGGCCACAGCCCTGGACGAGATGGGCCGCGACCTCCATCGGCGCAAGGTCCTGACCGAGGCGGCCGTCAACAACGCGCGCCGATACAACATCACAACCACAGGCTGCCAACTCCGTGAACTGACGCTCCGCGTCGCCTTCCAACGTCCACGGCATCAGAGGGCGTAACAGATCGCGGTCGTTGACGTTTGGGCTGTGAAGAGGGTTGCGTTTCACGTCGGCCCCGCAGTGCCCCAGGGGGCAGTGACCACCGCAGTGGCACAGTCGCCGTCGGCACCCGCCCCACCGGCAAAACCACCCTCGTGCGCCGCCCAGACCGCCGGCCTCGGCATCCCCAAGCTCCAGCAGCAGACCGCCGAGCGCGCCGAATGGATCGACGCCGCGTTCCGAGAAGGGCGGCTGGAGGGCCGAGAACTCGAACCAGGACACAACGGACCGAAGAATCCTTGACCCTCCCGACCCCTCACCCCCGGAAAACCCAGGGGCGGCCCCCTCACCTCCCCTCCGGCTCCTCTTCCGGCTTCTCCCCCGATCCCTTCTCCAGCCCCTCCGCCAGCACCTCCGCCAGGTGCCGCCCCCGCACCCCGGCCAGCTGCTCCAGCTGCGTACGGCACGAGTAGCCGTCCGCCAGGACCACCGCCCCGTCCGGCGCCCGCCGCACCGACGGCAGGAGCTGTTCCTCGGCGCAGGCCACCGACACCTCCCAGTGGCCCTTCTCGAAACCGAAGTTCCCGGCCAGGCCGCAGCAGCCACCGGCCGGTTCACCGGTCAGTCCCGCCGCCGCGCGCAGCTCCCGGTCGGCCGCATCGCCGAGGACCGCGTGCTGGTGGCAGTGGGTCTGGCCGACGACCGGGCGGTCCAGGCGGGGCGGGGTCCAGTCGGGGGCGTGGCGCCGAAGGGTCTCGGCGAAGGTCAGCACCCGGCCGGCCAGACGCCGGGCGCGCGGGTCGTCGGGCAGCAGTTCCGGCAGGTCGGCGCGGAGGGCGGCGGCGCAGCTCGGTTCCAGGACGACGACCGGGGCGGAGGTCTCGAGCACCGGCTCCATCAGGTCGAGGGTGCGGCGCAGCACGGCGCGGGCGCGGTCGAGCTGGCCGGTGGAGAGGTACGTCAGCCCGCAGCACACCCGTCCCCGGCCGCGCAGCACGGACACCGGGTTCAAGGTCACCGACCGTCCGTCGCCCACGAAAGGCCGGCGCAGGTGCAGCGTCGGCGGCAGCGCCACCCGCAGCCCGGCGGCCTCCAGCACCCGGACGGCCGCACGGCCCACGGCGGGCGACAGATGCTCGGTGAAGGTGTCCGGCCACAGGACGACCAGCTCGCCCCGCCCCCGCTCCCCGCCCGTCCGCCTGCGGCGCCACCACCGGGTGAACGGCTCCCCCGCCACCCGTGGGACGTCCCGTTCGGGGGCGATGCCGCCCAGCCGTTTCGCCGCCGACGCCAGCGGGGGCACCGCGGCGAGCGCGTTCAGCAGCGGGGCGGTGCGGGTACGGGCCACCCAGCGCAGCCACACCGGGAGCCGGCCCAGGACGTAGTGGGCGGCGGGACGGAGCCGTCCGGCGTAGTGGTGGTGCAGGAACTCCGCCTTGTACATGGCCATGTCGACCTCGACCGGGCAGTCGGACCGGCAGCCCTTGCACGCCAGGCACAGGTCGAGCGCGTCCCGGACCTCCGCCGACCGCCAGCCGTCGGTCACCAGCTCGCCCGCGAGCATCTCGTGCAGCAGCCGGGCCCGCCCGCGCGTGGAGTGCCGCTCCTCGCCCGTGACCCGGAAGGAGGGGCACATCACCGCCGGGCCCGCCGCCGTGGTCGTACGGCACTTGGCGACGCCCACGCACCGGCGTACCGCCGCCGAGAAGTCGCCGCCGTCGGCCGTGTAGCCGAAGGCCACGTCGACCGGGCGGCGGGGCAGCACGGAGAAGCGCAGATTGGCGTCCAGCGGGGCCGGGCGGACCAGCATCCCGGGGTTGAGCAGGTCGTCGGGGTCCCAGATGCCCTTGACCCGCTCGAAGAGGGCCACCATCTCCTCGCCGTACATCCTCGGCAGCAGCTCGGCCCGTGCCTGTCCGTCCCCGTGCTCCCCGGACAGCGAACCGCCGTGCGCCACCACCAGCCCGGCCAGTTCCTCCGAGAACCGCCGGAAACGGCCGATCCCCTCCTTCGTCAGCAGGTCGAAGTCGATGCGGACGTGGATGCAGCCGTCCCCGAAGTGCCCGTACGGCGTGCCGCGCAGCCCGTGGGCGGCCAGCAGGGCCCGGAAGTCGCGCAGATACGGGCCCAGCCGGGCCGGCGGCACCGCGCAGTCCTCCCAGCCCGGCCATGCCTCGGTGCCGTCGGGCATCCGGGTCGCCGTCCCGCTGGCGTCCTCCCGGATCCGCCACAGCGCGCGCTGGGCGGCCGGTTCACCGACGATCAGCGCGTCCACGGCACCGGCCGCGCGCACGATCGTCTCCGCGTGCGCGCGTGCCTCCCGCTCCGACTCCCCGCCCGTCTCCACGAACAGCCAGGCGTCGCCCCGCGGCAGCCCGGTCGCCGAGGGCACCAGGTCCCGTGCCATGCCCTCCACCGTGAGCGGCCGGTGCGGCAGCAGACCGGCCGCGGCCTCGGCGGCGGCGCTCTCGTCGGCGTACCCGAGGACGACCAGTACACGCGCGCGTGGCACCTCCACCAGCCGTACGACCGCCTCGGTCAGCACGCCCAGGGTGCCCTCCGAGCCGCAGAAGGACCGCGCCACGTCCGCGCCGCGCTCGGGCAGCAGGGCGTCCAGCGCGTATCCGGAGATACGGCGGGGCAGCTCGGGGAATCCGGTGCGCAGCCGGGCCAGCTCGCCCTCCACCAGCTCCCGCAGTCCGTCCGGGGCCCCGGCCCATCCCGGTCCCAGCCGCAGCCGTTGCCCGCGCGCGGTGATCACCGACAGCTCCCGCACCCCGTCCGCGGTCGTCCCCCAGGCCACCGAGTGGGAGCCGCACGCGTTGTTGCCGATCATCCCGCCGAGCGTGCAGCGGCTGTGCGTGGAGGGGTCCGCCCCGAAGCGCAGCCCGTACGGTGCGGCGGCCTCCTGCAGCCGGTCGAGGACCAGCCCCGGCTGGACGACGGCCGTCCGCGTCCCGGCGTCGATCTCCAGCAGCCGGTTCATGTGCCGGGTGAAGTCCAGCACCACGCCCGTTCCGGTCGCCTGTCCCGCGATCGACGTCCCGCCGCCCCTCGCCACCACCGGCACGCCGTGCTCCCGGCAGATCTCCAGCACCGCCGCCACGTCGTCGGCGTCCCGGGGAGCCACCACACCCAGCGGGACCCGCCGGTAGTTGGAGGCGTCCATGGTGACCAGCGCCCGCGCGGTGACGTCGAACTCCACGTCACCGCGCACGGCCCGGCGCAGCCGCGTCCGGAGCCCGGACGGAATCCCGGAGGAAAACCCGGAAGAAAGCCCCGAGGAATCGGTCATGCGTCCCAGCATGCACACAGCTCTCCACGCGGCCGTCCCGGGCCGTCCGCAGCCGTCCGGAATCGCTGCTCCCGGGGGCCGTCCGGAACCGCTCCAGCAGGCTGTCCGGGGCGTTTGTTCCGGGGAGCTGTCCAGGGGTTGTCCAGAGGTTGTCCAAGGGCTGTCCTGGGCAGTCTCATCCGGCGGAATGTGTTTCACCCGGATTTCCCCGACCCGCTACGCTCCCGTTCGTGGCTGAGATCCAGATTCCCTCTGACATCAAGCCCGCGGACGGACGTTTCGGCGCGGGTCCCTCCAAGGTGCGGACGGAGGCGCTGGACGCCCTCGCCGCCACCGGCACGTCCCTCATGGGCACCTCCCACCGCCAGGCTCCGGTCAAGAGCCTGGTCGGCAAGGTACGTGAGGGCATCAGCGAGCTGTTCCGGCTCCCCGACGGCTACGAGGTCGTGCTCGGCAACGGCGGCTCCACGGCCTTCTGGGACATCGCGACCCACGGTCTGATCGAGAACAAGTCGCAGCACCTCAGCTTCGGCGAGTTCAGCTCGAAGTTCGCCAAGGCCGCCAAGCTCGCCCCGTGGCTCGCCGAACCGACCGTCATCTCCACCGACCCGGGCACGCACCCCGAGCCGCGGGCCGAGGCCGGCGTCGACGTCTACGCCTTCACGCACAACGAGACCTCGACCGGTGTGGCCATGCCCATCAAGCGGGTCGCGGGCGCCGACGAGAACGCCCTGGTCCTGGTCGACGCCACCTCCGGTGCCGGCGGCCTGCCGGTCGACATCGCCGAGACCGACGTCTACTACTTCGCCCCGCAGAAGTCCTTCGCCTCCGACGGCGGCCTGTGGATCGGCATCTTCTCCCCCGCCGCCCTCGAGCGCGCCGAGCGCATCCACGCCTCCGGCCGCCACATCCCGGCGTTCTTCAGCCTCCCCACGGCGATCGACAACTCCCGCAAGAACCAGACGTACAACACCCCGGCCCTGGCCACCCTCTTCCTGCTGAACCAGCAGCTGGAGTGGCTCAACGGCCAGGGCGGTCTGGACTGGGCGGTCCGCCGCACCGCCGCCTCCGCCCGCACGCTGTACGGCTGGGCGGAGGAGGTGAAGTTCGCGACGCCGTTCGTCACCGACCCGGCCAAGCGCTCCCAGGTCATCGGCACGATCGACTTCTCCGACGAGATCGACGCCGCCGCCGTCGCCAAGGTGCTGCGCGCCAACGGCATCGTCGACACCGAGCCCTACCGCAAGCTCGGCCGCAACCAGCTGCGCATCGCCATGTTCCCGGCCATCGACCCGGCGGACATCGA
Organism: Streptomyces thermoalcalitolerans; assembly: GCF_039525155.1. Taxonomy (NCBI): domain Bacteria; kingdom Bacillati; phylum Actinomycetota; class Actinomycetes; order Kitasatosporales; family Streptomycetaceae; genus Streptomyces; species Streptomyces thermoalcalitolerans. Next base: position 39,106 of record NZ_BAAAHG010000020.1, read on the forward strand.
GGCCCTGACGAAGTGCATCGACTACGTCATCGAGAGGCTGTGATCGCCGCCCCACGACGGTGAGAGGCGCCCGGCGGACTGTCCGCTGGGCGCCTTTCGTGCGTTTCCTGCCGTCCGTTCCCGCCATTCTTTCCGCAGCCCCGGTGACCTGCTCCTCAATCGTGCGAACCCGACCTGCCGGGTGGACCGGTCGGCAAGGATCGGTGCATGAGCGAGACCGTGCTGATGTCTGATCCGAGAATCGCGACGATCCCGGTGGCCGACTGCGGTGAACCGCTGCTGGACGTCCGGCTTCAGGAATCCCTCGTCGTCGACCCCCGCAGGGCCGATTCCTTAGGGGCGTTCGCGCATGTGAGAGAAGGCGTCCTGATCCGTCTTCTCAAGGCACAGGAACTGCTTCCGGACGGCATCCGTCTGCTGTTCGTCGAGGGATACCGGCCGCCCGTGCTGCAGCGCTCCTACTTCGAGAGGTACGTCACCGAACTGCGCGCCGAGAACCCGGAGTGGTCGCTCGCGCAGGTGCGCGAGGCCGCGAGCCGCCATGTGTCCCCGCCGGAGATCGCGCCGCACAGCGCCGGTGCCGCGGTGGACCTCACACTGATCTCCGCCGACGGGCGGGAACTCGACATGGGAACCCGGGTGAACGCCGGACCGGAGGAGAGCGACGGCGTCTGCTCCCCGCCCGCCCCTCGCATCAGCTCCGAAGCGCGGGCCAACCGGCGACTGCTCGGTGACGCGCTCACCGCCGTGGGCCTGGTGCACCACCCCACCGACTGGTGGCACTGGTCCTACGGCGACCGCTACTGGGCTTTTTCCACTGGAGCCGGCAGCGCGATCTACGGGCCGCGGAACTTCAGGTCCCCCCTGTGACCCTCGGGCTTCCCGTCCCCCGGTGTGCGCACACCGCCCGGGTGCGTGCCGGACGCGTGCGCACAACGTGCGCAAGAGGCGTGCACCGGCCGGGTGTTCACACCTTTTCAGCAGGTGGGGTTTTCAGCAGGCGGGCCCGAGCCCCTCGGCGGATCCGTCGCGCCGGATGCATCCCTGCCGCGCAGAGCCGCGGGACCGGTGCGGCAGAGCCGTGGGACGCCGTCCTCCGGGCGCTCGCCGGACTCCTCCGGGCGCCCTTCCCCGCCCGGAGGAGTGTACGTTCGTACACTTCGTGGGATACGGTCGTCCGCATGCCGACCGACTACTTCGCCGACGACCCGCGCACCAACCTGGAGCGCATGCTCGCGGGCGACCTGTACATCGCCGACGATCCGGAGATCGCCCGGCGGCAGCAGCGCGCGATGCGGCTCGCCGCCCGCTACCAGGCCGCCTATGCCGAGGACGCCGACGGCGCCAGGCCGCTGCTGGCCGAGCTGCTCGGCGCGGTGGGCGAGGGCGTCGACGTACGGCCGCCGCTCCATGTCGACTACGGCAGCAACATCCGCATCGGCGCCCGCACCTTCGTCAACTACAACCTGACGGCACTGGACGTCGCGCGGATCACCATCGGCGAGGACTGCCAGATCGGCCCGAACGTCCAGCTCCTCACCCCCACCCACCCCCTGGAGCCGCAGCCCCGGCGCGACAAGCTGGAGGCCGCGCTCCCCATCACCATCGGCGACAACGTCTGGCTCGGCGGCGGCGTCATCGTGTGCCCGGGGGTGACCATCGGCGACAACTCCGTCATCGGTGCCGGAGCGGTGGTCACCAAGGACATCCCGGCCAACGTCCTGGCCGTCGGCAACCCCGCCCGTCCCGTCCGCGACCTCTGAGCCGAGGCCCCCTCATGGCCACCGGACGCACCGACCCGCAGCGACGTGAGCGGATTCTCGCCGCCACCCTCGACCTGATCGCCGACGAGGGGGTCGCCGGCGTCTCCCACCGCAAGATCGCCGCCCGTGCCCGGGTCCCCCTCGGGTCGATGACGTATCACTTCTCCGGCATCGACGAGCTGCTGCACGAGGCCTTCACCCGCTTCGCCGACCGCATCGTGGCCGTCTTCGAGCAGCACCTCGGCCGGGCCGACGGTCCCGAACAGGCCCGTGAGGCGGTCACCGACCTCGTCCACGCCCTCTCGGAAGGCCCCCGCCGCGATCTCGTCCTGACCCAGGAGCTCTACACCCTCGCCGCCCGCGACCCGGCCTACCGGGAGCTGACCCGGGCCTGGATGCACCGCAGCCGCCGTCTGCTGGAGCGGCACTTCGACGCGGACACCGCCCGTCAGCTCGACGCGCTGATCGAGGGCCTGACCCTGCACCGCGCCCTGGACACCAGCCCGCACGACCGCGAGCTGACGCGCAGGGCCGTCACCCGCATCACCGCCGCCGCCCGGCCGGCACCCGCCTCAGCCGCCCGTGGGGGCACGGCCTGACCCCGCACCCCACGGGCCCGGCCCCTGCCGGGGCCCGCGCGTCACCTGCTGGTCTCACCTGCCGGGGCATCCGTGTCAACGACGTCTCACCTGCGGGGGCATCCGTGTCAACGCCGGCGGCGCAGCAGCCGCCCCAGTCCCAGCACCGCGACCACCGCCACGACGGCCGCCGCGAGGGTGCCCGCCCCGAGGCCGCCGCTCCCGCCCGCGCCGGACCCGGCGGCACCCGAACCGTCCCGCGAGGACGGCGCCGTGCCCTTCTTCCCGGCGCCCGGCGCGTCGTACGCCACCACCGGGCTGTCGGCCCCCTCGCTGCCGTACAGCAGCTTGCTGCCGTCGGCGCTGTAGGTGAGGGACTCGCCCTGCGCCTGCAACGGCACCTGGAGCCGGCCGGCCCGCTTGATCCTGCCGCCGTTCCAGTCGTAGTGGATGCCGCCGAAGTAGCCGCGTACGGCGAGGTGTTCGCCGTCGGGCGAGAGGGCGGCGTCGGTGGCCCACAGATCGACGGGAGCGATCGGCCGGAAGATGTTCGTGCCCGAGGCGGACAGCTCAGCGGGGCCCTCGTACAGATGCCCTCCGTCCTCGTTCTTGTCGATGATGTAGACGCGCCCCGTCTTCGGGTGCACCACCATCGACTCGGCGTCGCGGGCGCCGTTCTCGTACTTCACGACGTACTGCGTGGCCCGGATCGTCTGGTCCTTCAGCTCCTTCGGCTCGGGCAGCCGGTAGATCCACACATACGGCCAGGTGCCGCCGCGGTTGTCGCCGATGTCGCCGACGTAGATCTGATCATCGGGTCCGATGGAGATGGCCTCCACGTCGCGGGGCGTGCCGATCCCGCTGAGGGTGACGGTGGCGACGGTCTCGCCCGTCCTGCCGTCCACGGCGTAGATCTGGGGGCCGTATCCGCTGTCGTTGTGGGTCCAGTAGACGCCCGGGTGTTGGCGTGAGGCCGCGAGCCCGCTGGACTCCTTGATCCGGGGGTCCTTGATCGTGAACCCGTCGTCGCCGTCGGCGGCGGAGGCGGCGGGCACGGCGGACACGGTGAGCGCACCCGCGAGAAGAGCCCCGGCGAGCAGGGAGAACGGTCGGCGCATATCTCAAGCCTGCCATCTCGCAGGGGAGTTCACCCGCGTGGTGGGCCTCACATCGCACCGCGTCCCGTGATCGTCCATCATGAGCGGATGCTCAGGTTCATGCCCGTCGGCGACTCCATGACCATCGGCAGCGCGGGCGAACACACGTGGCGTTACCGGCTGTGGCGGCATCTGTGCGCGACGTACGACGGCCCGTTCACGTTCGTCGGTCCCCGCGAGGCGCTGTACGACAAAACGGCAAACGCGCCGGTCTCGTACGCCTATGCCGTCCCGGACTTTCCCCGCGCCCATCTGGCCGGCTGGGGCGAGGGCTGGGGGCACATGGCCCCGGTGATCGGCGAGGCGGTGCGGGAGCACCGGCCGGACGTGCTGCTGGTGTTCCTGGGCCTGATCGACCTCGGCTTCTACACCAACGCCGAGCAGACGGAGGTGAACGTGCGCGCCTTCGTGGCGGCGGCGCGGGAGGGCAACCCGCGCATCCGCATGGTCGTCCTCCCCGTGATCCCCAATGTCCTCGCCGCGTCCGACCCGTCCTTCGCCGCCCAGGTGTCCCTCTTCAACGAGCTGCTGGCCAAGGCGGTGTCCGACCTGGACGAGCCCCGTTCCCCGCTGCTTCTCGCCTCCCCTCCGGCGGCGTACGACGTCCGCACCGACACCTACGACGGCACCCACCCGAACGAGAGCGGCGAGCACAAGATCGCGGAAGCATTCGCGAGGGCGATGCACCAGGCGTGGGGATGGGGCGGGGAGTACAAGGGCGGCTGAGCCGCGCCGGCTCCTTTCGGCGTACGCGCGGGGAGCCGTGTCCTTGTCACCGTGCGTATCGTTGTACTGCGCGGCTGTACTCGTCCACGGTGCGGCCGGGGAGGAGCGCCGCGATGACCGTCCTGGACGGCAGGATCACGATGGCCGAGAGCGACGACACGCGGTGGCTCGACGACATGTTCGAGCGGCTCGAGAAGATGCCCGTCCCCGAGGGATACAAAGTGGAAATCGTCGAGGGGACCGTCTGCATGTCGCCGCGGCGCACCGTGCGCTGGCAGACCATTTTTCTGCTCATCAAAGTGCTGATGGCCCGCTTCGGCGAAGACGTCAACCTGGTGTCCGACGTCCGCGTCGACTTCCCTGGCCATCGGAACGGCTTCGCCCCGGATCTGGTGAAGTTCCGTGACGGTGCCACGCCCGACGCGCGGGGGCGCTGGTCCCCGAAGGACGTGGAGTTCATCGCGGAGGTCATCTCCAAGGACACCGGCTTCAACGACTACGGCCCCAAGAAGGCCGCGTACGCCCGCGCCGGGGTTCCCGTCCACCTGATCGCCGACCCCTACGCGGGCGAGTGCCGCCTGTTCACCCAGCCCAAGGACGGTACATACCTCAGCGAGACGTCCATCGCCTACGGCGGCGAGGTCGACATGACCTCGACTCCTCTCGGCCTCACCCTCAAGACCGACGGCTTCCCCCGCGACTGACCGCTGCCGCACCCCTCTGCCCGGCTCCCCTTGCTTCGAGCGCACTCCAGGACGTTGGCTTGGAAACCATGGAGTACACACAGCTCGGACGCACAGGGCTCAAGGTCAGCCGACTGGTGCTCGGCACGATGAACTTCGGCCCGCAGACCGACGAGGCGACCAGCCACACGATCATGGACGCGGCGCTGGACGCGGGGATCAACTTCTTCGACACCGCCAATGTGTACGGCTGGGGCGAGAACAAGGGCCGTACCGAGAGGATCATCGGCAACTGGTTCGCCAAGGGCGGTGACCGGCGCGACAAGGTCGTGCTGGCCACCAAGGTGTACGCGAACATGGCCCCGGACGGCGCCCCCGCCTGGCCGAACCACGACAAACTGTCCGCTCTGAACATCCGGCGGGCCGTCGACGCCAGCCTCAAGCGGCTGCAGACGGACTACATCGACCTCTACCAGTTCCACCACATCGACCGCAGCACCCCCTTCGAGGAGATCTGGCAGGCCATCGACGTCCTGATCCAGCAGGGCAAGATCCTCTACGTGGGGTCGAGCAACTTCCCCGGCTACAAGATCGCGCAGGCCAATGAGATCGCCGCCCGCCGGAGCGGCACCATCGGGCTGGTCAGCGAGCAGTGCCTCTACAACCTCGTCGAGCGCCGTGCCGAGATGGAGGTCATCCCGGCCGCACAGGACTACGGGCTCGGCGTCATCCCCTGGTCGCCGCTGCACGGCGGACTGCTGGGCGGGGTGATCAGGAAGGAGGCCGAGGGTGTCCGGCGCGTCTCCGGGCGGGCCGCCGAGGCGCTCGGCGACGAGTCCCTGCGCTCCCGGCTCCAGAGGTACGAGGACCTGCTCGACAAGCACGGTCTGGAGCCCGGCGAGGTCGCGCTGGCCTGGCTGCTCTCCCGGCCCGGCGTGACCGGTCCGATCGTGGGGCCGCGCACCGTCGAGCAGCTCGAGTCGGCCCTGCGGGCGGTCGAGCTGGAACTGAGCGAGGAACTGCTGGCTGAACTCGACGAGATCTTCCCGGGTCCGGGGCCGTCCCCGGAGGCCTTCGCCTGGTAGATCCCGGCGGTTCCGGGAACCACGGGCCCGGAGAGACCACGGGCCCGGCGGGTCCACGAGCCCTGGGGGTCGAGCCGTGGGGTGCCGAGTCCGGCCGAGTCGGCGGATCGGACCCGCCGGACCCGCGCCCCGCGGGCCCGGCTGGTCCCCAGGCCCGCTCGACGGGCGGGTCCCCAGGCCCGCTCGACGGGCGGGTCCCCAGGCTCCCTGGGTCCGCAGGCCCCGGCAGGCATCCGCGCAGGCGTCTACGGACCCGTCGCCTCCGCCCCGGCGGTCGCGTCCACGGGCGTCACTTGCCGAACGCGGCCGCCAGGGCCACGACGGCGAACATCAGCACGAGTGCACCGGCCATGATCCGGTTCCGGGTTTTCGGGTCCACGTCCTCGAGACTAACCGGCCCCGCGCAGCGGCCGGCGGGCGACCGGCTCGTAGCGGGGCTGCTCGCCCGCCACCCCGGACCTGGGCAGACGGCTGTGGACGAGGACCAGCTCCTCCACGGTCCAGGCGGGGCTGGTGAAGTCCGCCAGCGCCTGGACATACGCCCGTACGTCCATCGCGTCCCGGCTGCGGGCCACCGTGAGGTGGGCCCGGTACGGGCGGTGCTCCCTCGTCGGCACCCCCGCCTTCCGCGCCGCCGCCTCCGCCCGGCCGGCCAGCAGCCGCATGGCCCGCAGATCGCCGTCCGCCCCCGCCCACAGCGCCCTGCCGCGTCCGAACTGCCCGCCGCCGCGCAGCGCCAGGGTGAAGGGCTCCGTACGCCGTGCGGCCTTCTCCAGCCGTGCCGACAGTTCCGGTACGAGCTCCTCGTCGACCTCGCCGTAGAAGGCGAGCGTGAAGTGCCAGCCGGGGCGGTGCGTCCAGCGCAGCCGGTCCGCGCCGGGCAGCTTCCTCAGCCCGGCGACCTCGCGCGCGAGCGCTCCGAGGACGTTCTCGGGAGGCAGGACGGCCGCGAAGAGTCTCATGGAGCCCATGGAGCCAGTGTCCCCGCCGTGCGTCCGGCGGCTCCACGGCACCGGCCCTGCATGCGGCACCGGCCTACAGCGCCGCCGGCTCCTCGCGCCGCTCGCGCGGGACCAGGCCGACGCGCGGGTGGCCGTGGTGCCAGCCGAAGGACAGGCGCATCCCGCCGGCCCGGGTCAGGATCAGGCCGATGACACCGGCCGCGGCGAGCGAGACCGCACCGCCGAAGGCGAAGCCGACCCGGGCGCCGTAGGTGTCGGTGATCCAGCCGACCAGGGGCGCGCCCAGCGGCGTACCGCCCACGAAGACCATCATGAACAGGGCCATCACCCGGCCGCGCATGGCCGGGTCGGTGGCCATCTGCACCGCGGTGTTCGCCGTGACGTTGACCGTCAGGCCGAAGATCCCGATGGGGGCCATCAGCAGGACGAACAGCCCGTACGACGGGGCCAGCGCGGCCACGATCTCCAGAAGGCCGAAGGCGGCGGCCGCCGTGAGGAGCACCCGCAGCCGGGCCGCGCGGCGGCGGGCGGCGAGCAGGGCGCCGGTCAGCGAGCCGACCGCCACCACCGTGTTGAACAGGCTGTAGGCGCCGGCGCCGGAGTGGAAGACGTCCTCGGCGTAGGCCGACAGCCACACCGGGAAGTTGAAGCCGAAGGTGCCGACGAAGCCGACCAGGACGATCGGCCAGAGCAGCTCGGGGCGGCCGGCCACATGGCGCAGGCCCTCACGGAGCTGGCCCCTGCCGCGCGGGGTGCGCTCGACGACGTGCAGCTCACGGGCGCGCATCAGGAGCAGGCCAATGATGGGGGCGAGGAAGGACAGGCCGTTGGCGAGGAACGCCCAGCCGGTGCCGACTCCGGTGATCATGAGACCCGCGACGGCGGGGCCGATCAGACGGGCGGACTGGAAGTTCGCGGAGTTCAGGCTGACCGCGTTCGGCAGCTGCTTCGGGCCGACCATCTCCGAGACGAAGGACTGGCGGGCCGGGTTGTCGACGACCGTGGCGAGGCCGACCGCCAGCGCGGCGAGGTAGACGTGCCAGACCCGGACCTGCCCGGTGAGGGTGAGCGCGGCGAGCGCAAGACCGGAGACGGCCATGGACGTCTGGGTGACGAGCAGGGTGGGCCGCTTGGGCAGCCGGTCGACGAGGACACCGCCGTAGAGGCCCAGGAGCAGCATCGGCAGGAACTGCAGGGCGGTGGTGATGCCGACGGCGGCGGAGGAGCCGGTGAGGCTCAGCACCAGCCAGTCCTGGGCGATGCGCTGCATCCAGGTGCCGATGTTGGAGATCACTTGCCCGAAGAAGAACAGGCGGTAGTTCCTGATCTTCAGCGAGCTGAACATCGAGGACGTGCGGGGGGATGTCCTGCGGGGGGATGCGGAAGTGTTCTGCGTGGTGTCGTGGTGGGTGGGTGCGGGGACGGAGTCTGCTCCGGATCCCGTACTCAAAGGGTTTCGCCTCCTTGTCCGACGTCTTTCACAGATGCGCGAGCTTTTCCAGCACGGGGGCGGCGGCGCGCAGTTTCGCCCACTCCTCCTCGTCCAGTCCTTCGACCAGACCGGCCAGGAAGGCGTTCCGCTTGCGGCGGCTCTCCTCGAGCATGGCCTCGGCCTGTTCGGTTCTGGTGACCAGCTTCTGGCGCCGGTCCTCGGGGTGCGGCTCCAGGCGGACCAGTCCCTTGGCCTCGAGCAGCGCCACGATGCGGGTCATCGAGGGGGGCTGCACATGCTCCTTGCGGGCGAGCTCGCCCGGGGTGGCGCTTCCGCAGAGGGAGAGGGTGCCCAGCACCGACATCTCGGTGGGGCTCAGCGACTCGTCGACGCGCTGGTGCCTGAGCCGACGGGACAGCCGCATCACGGCAGAGCGCAGGGAATTCACGGCGGCGGCGTCTTCGGCGCGGCTGAGATCCAGCATGGTATTTAGCGTAAGTCATTACTCTCGCTAAATACCAGTGGCAACGGCACTCCGCACCCGTGATGCCTGCCACGGCAAGAGAATGTCACTCTTTCGAGTGATATCGGCACGGAACGTCACACCTCGTGCCGAAGAGTGGGGCAACTCTCGTTCCCATGGGATCAAGCGTGCTGAGCGTGCGCATCGACCATGAGCTGCTCGAGCGGCTCAAGGGCCATGCGGCAAAAAGAGGAATGAGCGTCCAGGACTATGTCGTCCGGACGCTCATTCGAGCCGACTTCGACGAACGATTCCAGGCCGCCGTCGAGGAGACGGAGAGGTTCTACGGAGTCACCTGACCCGGCCGGCCCTCCCGGGCCGGCCGGGCCCGATCGGGCCGGACCGGACCTGAGCGCCTGACCGGATCGGACCGGGCTGGACCGGACCGGGCCGCATCAGGTCAGGCCGAGAGCCGGCATCAGGTAGTAGAAGGCGAAGACCGCCGCCACCACGTACATCGGCACCGGGACCTCCCGGCCACGGCCGGCCACCAGACGCAGCACCGCGAAGGCGATGAAGCCCATGCCGATGCCATTGGTGATCGAGTAGGTGAACGGCATCATCACCATGGTGATGAAGGCCGGGATGGCGATGGTGTAGTCCGCCCAGTCGATGTCCCTGACCGCTCCGGCCAGGATCAGGAAGCCGACCGCGAGCAGGGCCGGGGTGGCCGCCTGGGACGGAACCATGGTGGCGACGGGCGTCAGGAACAGCGCCACGACGAACAGGGCGCCGGTCACGATGTTGGCGAAACCGGTGCGGGCACCCTCACCGACACCGGCCGTCGACTCCACGAAGCAGGTGGTGGCCGAGGAGGAGCTGGCGCCACCGGCGGCGACCGCGATGCCGTCGACGAAGAGGACCTTGTTGATCTCGGGCATCTGCCCCTGGGCGTCGGTCAGCTTGGCCTCGTCGCTGATGCCCATGATCGTGCCCATGGCGTCGAAGAAGCAGGACAGCAGCACGGTGAAGACGAACAGGACGCCGGTCAGCACCCCGACCTTGGAGAAGCCGCCGAAGAGGCTGACCTGACCGATCAGCCCGAAGTCGGGGGTCGAGACGGGGTTGCCGGGCCACTTCGGGGTGGTGAGCCCCCAGGAGGGCACCTTCGCGACGGCGTTGATCACGACGGCCAGGACGGTCATCGCGACGATCGATATGAGGATCGCTCCGGGCACCTTGCGCACGATCAGCGCGAGCGTGAGCAGCGTGCCGAGCACAAAGACCAGGACCGGCCAGCCGCTGAGGTGGCCATTGGCGCCGAGCTGCAGCGGGACGGTGGTCTGGGCGGCGTCCGGGATACGGGAGACGAAGCCGGAGTCGACGAGCCCGATCAGCATGATGAACAGGCCGATACCGATGGAGATGCCCTTGCGCAGACCGAGCGGCACGGCGTTCATGACGCGCTCGCGCAGACCCGTGGCGACGAGCAGCATGACGATGAATCCGGCGAGCACCACCATGCCCATGGCATCCGGCCACGACATGCGCGGTGCGAGCTGCAGCGCGACCACGGTGTTCACGCCGAGGCCGGCGGCGAGCGCGATCGGCACATTGCCGATGACGCCCATGAGAAGCGTGCTGAAGGCAGCGGACACGGCGGTGGCGGTGACGAGCTGCCCGTTGTCGAGCTGGTGCCCGTACATGTCTTTCGCGCTGCCGAGGATGATCGGGTTCAGCACGATGATGTAGGCCATCGCGAAGAAGGTGGCGAATCCGCCGCGGATCTCCCGGGACAGGGTGCTGCCCCGTTCGGAGATCTTGAAGAAGCGGTCGAGAGCGCCGTACACCGGCGGAGTTCCCGGTTCCTCGGGAGCAGGGGCCTTGGCGGTGGCCGAGGTGGACATGCGAGTTGACCTCAGGAAACGCGGATGGGCACGGAGTGGCGGGCCTGACCGAAGGGTTTCCCCTCATATCTCCGTTCTCTCCTGTTTGGAGATTCCTCCAAAGATAAGTGGTCAGACACGAACCGTTTCAGTATGAACATATGAAGGACAAAAGACCATCTCCGCGCGTAGAAGAAGGAACCACAAGAAGATCGACAAGAAGATCGACAGAAGACCGGCAAGAAGATCAGCAGGAGAGACGGGCAAGAAGACCGGCAGGAGCCCGTGCGGGAGAGCCGCCGCGCCGAACAACGGGACGGGGGACCATAAACTGACCCCCATGGCGAAGTGGACCCCCAAGTACGAGGCACCGGAGCCCTTGGAGGGCCCAGTGGTCGCCACCATCACCGGCGGCACGATCGTCTGGTTCGTCCTCTTCCTGGTCCAGCTCCCCTTCTACGGCTGGCTCCGCGACCACGGCCACACCTGGTGGCTCTGGACCTGTCTGGCCGGCGGCGGGCTGGGCCTGTTCGGCATCTGGTACGTCCGGAAGCGGGACGCGGCCATCAAACGGGAGGCGGCGAAGCGGTCCGCCCAGCAGGAGGAGCCGACGTCGGCGGAGTGACGGAGCAGCGGAGCAGCGCGGGCGGCGTGCCCGCCGAGGCCGGGACGGAGCCTCACCCGGGCCCCGGGGAGCGAGGCCCCAAGGACCAGGAAACGGAACCGCCCTCACCCCATTGGACTCCCCTGGACTCCCCCGGACCTCACGGGCCCCTGCCGAGGACAAACGAGATCCCCCCTACATCTCCCGTACGATCCCGCTCCTCCCCTGGCCTGATCTTCCCTGCTCCAACGCGTGCGACAGCACGACCGCACGTAACGTCGGAGGCATGACATACACCGACGCGGGCGCCGAGGTGGACCCCGTGCGTCCCGTGTCCGTCCCCGCGACGGCCCGGGCGACCGGACTCACCTCCGCCGAAGTCGCGGAACGCAAGGCCCGCGGCGAGATCAACGACGTCCCGGTCCGCAGCAGCCGCTCCCTGCTCGAGATCGTCCGCGCCAATGTCTTCACCCGGTTCAACGCGATCATCGGCGTGCTCTGGCTGATCATGCTCGTGGTCGCGCCCATCCAGGACAGCCTCTTCGGCTTCGTGATCATCGCCAACACCGGCATCGGCATCATCCAGGAGTGGCGGGCGAAGAAGACCCTGGACTCCCTCGCCCTCATCGGCGAGGTCCGGCCCACGGTCCGCCGCGACGGCATCGCCACCGAGGTCGCCGCCTCCGAGATCGTCCTGGGCGACCTCATCGAGATCGGCCCCGGGGACAAGATCGTCGTCGACGGCACCTGTGTCGAGGCCGACGGCCTGGAGGTCGACGAGTCCCTGCTCACCGGTGAGGCCGACCCCGTCGTCAAGCGGCCCGGCGCCCCCCTCATGTCCGGCAGCTTCGTCGTCGCCGGCGGCGGCGCGTTCCAGGCGACCAAGGTCGGCCGCCACGCCTACGCCGCCCAGCTCGCCGAGGAGGCGTCCCGCTTCACGCTCGTCCGTTCCGAACTGCGCAGCGGCATCTCCACCATCCTCAAGTACGTCACCTGGATGATGGTCCCGACCGCGATCGCCCTGATCGTCAGCCAGCTGGTGGTGAAGGACACCGAGCTGAAGGAGTCCGTCGCCCGCACCGTCGGCGGCATCGTCCCCATGGTCCCCGAGGGCCTGGTCCTGCTCACCTCCGTCGCCTTCGCCATCGGCGTGATCCGGCTGGGCCGCAAGCAGTGCCTGGTCCAGGAGCTTCCCGCGATCGAGGGCCTGGCCCGCGTCGACACGGTCTGCCTGGACAAGACCGGCACCCTCACCGAGGGCGGCATGGACGTCACCGAGCTGAGAGTCCTGGACGGCCACGACGAGACGTACATCCGCAAGGTCCTCGGTGCCCTCGGCGAGTCCGACCCGCGCCCGAACGCCTCCCTCCAGGCGATCATCGACGCCTGTCCCGACAACGACGAGTGGCGTTGCGTGGAGTCGCTGCCCTTCTCCTCCGCCCGCAAGTACAGCGGCGCCAGCTTCGAGGGCAACGGCGAGTCCAGTACGTGGCTGCTCGGTGCCCCGGACGTCCTCCTGCACGCCGACGCGCCCGCCCTCGCCGAGACCGTCCGGCTCAACGAGCAGGGCCTGCGCGTGCTGCTGCTCGCCCGTGCCACCCGTGACCTGGACGACCCGGACGTCGCCCGGACCGTCGTCCCCGCCGCTCTTGTCGTCCTGGAGCAGCGGCTGCGGCCCGACGCCGCCGACACCCTGCGCTACTTCGCCGAACAGGACGTCCGCACCAAGGTCATCTCCGGCGACAACGCGGTGTCCGTCGGGGCGGTCGCCGCGAAGGTCGGCCTGGACGGCGCCGTCGTCGACGCCCGGAAGCTGCCCGCCGAGCGGGAGAAGATGGCCGAGGTCCTCGACGAGGCCACGGTCTTCGGGCGGGTCTCCCCCCAGCAGAAGCGGGACATGGTCGGCGCCCTGCAGTCACGCGGGCACACGGTCGCGATGACCGGGGACGGCGTGAACGACGTGCTCGCCCTGAAGGACGCCGACATCGGCGTGGCGATGGGCTCCGGCTCGGAGGCCACCCGGGCCGTCGCCCAGATCGTGCTGCTGAACAACAGCTTCGCGAGCCTGCCGGCCGTGGTCGCCGAGGGGCGGCGGGTCATCGGCAACATCACGCGGGTCGCGACGCTGTTCCTGGTGAAGACGGTCTACTCGGTGCTGCTGGCGGTGCTGGTGGTCTGCTCGCAGGTGGAGTACCCGTTCCTGCCCCGCCATCTGACCCTGCTGTCCACGCTGACCATCGGCGTCCCGGCCTTCTTCCTCGCCCTCGCCCCGAACAAGGAACGCGCCACGCCCCACTTCGTACGGCGGGTCATGCGCTACGCGATTCCGGGCGGACTGGTGGCCGCCGCCGCGACCTTCACGACGTACCTGATCGCCCGGCACCACTACACCGGCCCGGGCGCCCTGGAGGCGGAGACCAGCGCGGCCACGCTCACACTGTTCCTGATCGCGATGTGGGTCCTGGCGATCGTCGCCCGCCCCTACACCTGGTGGCGCATCGCCCTGGTGGCCGCGATGGGCTCGGCCTTTCTCCTCGTGCTGCTCGTCCCCGTGCTCCAGGACTTCTTCGCCCTGCAGCTGGTCGGCACGACGATGCCCTGGCTCGCGGTGGGCGTCGCCGCGGTCGCGGCGACCGCCCTGGAGTTCCTGTGGAGGTGGGCCGGCCGCCGGTTCCCCGTCTAGGCCGACGCCGCCGGAGACACCGGGCCGTTCGATCCCGGCAACCGATCCCGCTCTGTTCGTGCCGTCAGGAGCCTGAATGAGTTTCACCACCCCACCGCGGCCGTTGGACGTCACCGCGGTCTTCCCTCGGCTGACTCCGCTGGCACGCACGGCGACCCGGCTGCACCCCCGCCCCGGGTCTCCGTCGCGGCAGGACAGCTCCGTCGGCGGACCGCTGCTGTGGCCCGCCGACCAGCCGTGGCCGTACTGCGAAGGGCCGCACGTGAGACCCGCGGGAGCGGCCCTCTCGCCGGACGACGTCCGGCTGCTGCGCCGCAACCAGGCGGCAGCGGCCGACCGGGAGCGCCGCGACCCCCGGCACCCGCCGCCACGCCCGAGGAACTGGCGGCCGAAAGACGGATCATGGCCGGCCGGCCGTGGCCCGAGGGTCCGATCGCCATGCTTCCCGTGGCCCAGCTGTACGTCCGTGACATCCCCCTGCTGCGCCCGCCCGGGCAGTCCGAGGCCGATCTGCTCCAGGTCCTCTGGTGTCCCTTCGACCACCCGGCACACCCCAGAACCGCGCTGTTCTGGCGGTCCGCCGCCGATGTCACCGACGTGCTCGACGCACCGCCCGAGCCCCCGTGGTCCAGTACTCCGGCTATCTGCCGGAGCCGTGCCTGCTCGCGCCGGAGCAGGTCACCGAGTTCCCGCACTTCATGGAGTTGAGCAAGGAGCTGCAGCAGCAGCTGAGGGACTGGAGCAGGTGGCAGGCGGCCGGACCGGCCCTGGACAGCTCCTACGAGGCCGCCCCAGAGGAGCTCTACATGGACATGTTGTCCATCTCCCCCGGCTGGAAGGTCGGCGGCTGGACCCGCTGGGGCCTCACCGACCCCGTCCCCCGGCTCTGCCCCGAATGCGGCACCGAGGCGGACCCGCTGCTGACCATCGCCACCACCGAGTGGGACCACAGCAGCGAGAGCTGGGCGCCGGAAGAGGAGCAGGCCAACCCCACGCCGCTCCTTCCCGGCACCCCTCCGGCGAACTTCACCCTGCTCAATATCGCCCGGGGGTACGACCTGCAACTCCACATCTGCCCGGTGTCGCCGGACCATCCGCACATCGAGCTGATCCAGTGAACGATTCCGGCACACGGCCGGCCACAGGCGAAGCACGCCGGACCGACGCCGGGCTGCGGCCGCCGGGTACGGCACAAATGGGGCAAGCGCGCGGTGCCTGATGCGGCGACCGTGCCGGTCGCGGCCCTCAGCGGGTGGCCGGGAGCAGGCGGCTCAGGGCGGGAAGCACGCTTCGCAGGTCGTCGCCGTCCACCGCGGCGGTCGCCGCCTCGCGTGCCCCGGCCGAGGCGTTGAACGCCACGCTCACCCCGACGGAGGCGAACAGGGGCAGGTCGGAGCGGCTGTCCCCGACGGCCCCGCACGAGCGGGGATCCAGCCCCAGCTCTCGCGCCTGAGCGAGAGCGACGTCCCGTTTGTCGTACTCGTTGAATTGACCTCCTTTCCTGCCCGGGGGCGGGGGATTCCTGGCTCAGGCTGCCTGCGGGAGCAGCGCTCCCGCAGGTCTTACGCCCTCAGCACCAGCCGGGATGAGACCAGCCCGGACCAGCATCACGCGCGCGGAGTTCTTGTCCCTGGAAGACACAAGGCCGCACGCGGTGCAGGTGTAGGTACGTTCCGCTAGAGGAAGTGCGTGCTTGGTTCTCGCTCCGCACGATGCGCAGTCCATGGTGGTGTGCGCGGGGTGCACGAGACGGATGTCCCGCCCGTGCTTGCGGCTCATCTCGATCACGGCCCTCTTGGTGGCAGCGATCGCGGCGCCGGCCGCCTTGCGCCATGGTGGTCCTCGCGAGAAACGTCGGCCGGAAGTCCTCGACGGCGACTGCGTCATGGTCGCGGACCACCTTCTTCGCCCACTTGCGGGCGGTGTCCTGCCGCTGCCGCGCCACCTTCTTGTGCAGCTTCGCCGCCTGCCGTCCGGCGTGCTGGTATCCCCTGCTTTCGGGCTTGCCCTCCGGTGGCTTGCGGCGGGCCGGCTTCCGCGCCGCAGTCCTCCCGTGCTGCGGGTGGGGCAGATCGTGCGCGGCGGATGTGGTGGTGGCAGTCTCACAAACGCCCCAGTCCACGCCGATCACCGCGCTGGCGGCGGGCAGCGGCTGGACCTCGGCGGCGGCGACGAAGGAGGTGTACCAGTGGCCGAGGCTGTCGCGGTACACGCGCACCGACGACGGCGCAGACGGCAGGTTCCGCGACCACACCACCGTCAGGACGATCCCGCCCGCCAGGTGCAGGCGGCCGTCCTTGAGCCGGAAGCCCCGCCGGGTGTAGTTCAGCGTCGGCAGCGCTTTTCGCTTCTTCCTGCAGCGGGGCATGCCGGCGCGCTGATGCACCGGAAGCCGGTTGGCGATGTCCTTGAGCGCCTTGGTGCGGGCCCTGGCGAAGTCGCGGATGGTCTGCTGCTGCGGCACCGACGCCCCTTCACGCAGCCACGGCGTGCGGGCGCGGGCTTCGGTCAGCATCTTGTCGAGCTGCGCCGGGCCGCACGTCAGCTTGTTCCTGATCGCCAGCCGGTTCTCCCAGCCGTCGTCCATCAGCCTGCGCACCTCGCGCACGTTCTGCTCTGTGTAGCTCATCCGGATTCCTCATTGAAGCGACAAGACGAGCGCACAGAGCAATGCTGTGACTGCATGACATTTCTCTCTCAAAGCGCCGCTGAATAGCCGCAGTTGACTGCTGCATATCAGTGATCACCACGGTGTTCCGTCAAGCTGGGGCCGTGTGGCTTCACGCCTATTCGTGACGTGAGAGCGCATGGGGACTTGCTGTTACGAGAGCTGGGTTCGTCCGCGATGCCGAACAACGGGGTCGGTGCTGAGAGCCGCGTCGGCGAGCAGGTGGATGCGCCAGTACAGATGGACGCGGCGGTTGGCTGCCGGACCGGGTTGGTGGGCGAGGTGGAGTGTGTCCGCGGGGTCGGGAAGGCCGAGGCGGACGGCTAGGCGGGCGAGGTCAGACAACGGGTCGCCGAAGGCGGCGAGTTCCCAGTCCAGCAGCAGTGGTTTGCCGGTGTGGGAGCGGACGAGGTGGCCCGGCTGCAGGTCGTGGTGGAGCAGTCTCGGCTGGATGTTGTCGTCCAAAGTGTCGAGTTCATGATGGAGCGCTGCTGCTGTGCGGACGAGGTCGGGGGCCGCTGCGGCGTAGGTGTCGAGACGGTCGTGGAGGTAGTCGCGCCACCTGTGGTGGTGGCGGGCGCCGGCGAGGCGCCCGACGTGGGGGCCCGGAATGCGATGGATCGTCGTCAGGGGTTCGGCCAGTGCCTTCAAGAGCTGGGATGCGGGGACGGGTTCGGCGTGGACCGCGGTTTGCGCAGTCCACGCCGGCCGTGCTTCGGGGGCGGCGCCCAGGAGCCTGGGGGCTGGGGTCTGGTACCGGTTGAGGAGAGTGAGGGCCTCGGCCTCGTTGGCGGCGCGGGCGGGGTCGCTGTAGTGCTTGAGCACATACGGCTCGGGCCCGTCGATGTACCAGACACGGTTGGCCTGTCCGGTGGTGATCTCCCTGGCTCCGTGGGGGATCCGTCCGTCCGGCATGGTCATGGTTCAGGCGACGTCGCCGAGGTAGCTGGGTGCGGGGCGGGTGGTGGCGAGGTCGGCGATCGGCTGGCGCAGGGCGTGGGGGAGCAGGTTCAGGCCGGGCACCTTTTCCAGTTCGGCCCATTCCAGGCCGGTCTGCAGGTGGTCTTCGGCGTGGCCGCCGAGGCAGTCGGGGTCGCCTTCGGGAGTGCAGAGGAAGATCGCTTCGATGCGGTGGGTGCCGGCCTCGGTGTCGGCGTGGTCGTGGTTGGCGCCGATGTACTCGCGCAGCCACAGCAGTTGCTCGACGGTGACGGTCAGGCCGGTTTCTTCGTGGACTTCGCGGCGTACGGCGGCGTCGAGGGGTTCGCCGGGGTGCTGGCCGCCGCCGGGCAGGAAGTAGCAGTCCTGGCCCTCCCAGGTGGCGTGCTGGAGAAGGACGTGGCCGTCGTGGACGACGACGGCCTTGGCGGAGGTGCGGATGATCGGAGTGACGGGGTCGGCCACGGTGGACTCCACTCTCGCTGGCGGGTGGTTGGAAGAGAGGTCAGCGTTCAGTCTTGCCGAAACCGCGGTGGTGTCCGGTGCTCTTCTGCCAGATCCAGCGCCAGGGCCCAGCAAGTCGTACGAACGGTTGGAGTGGGCTGGCGGCGATGAGAGCGCGGGGATGTGCGGGGGCGGGCCTGGGCAGTTGCCGGCGCAGTGGCGGGTGGACGGTTGCGTGCAGGCGGGGTGCCCATGCCAGCAGCCGGGCGGTGGTGACGGGCCCGTGCAGCAGCAGTCCGGCCGCTGCGACGGCGACCCATGCGGGCCCGGCCCACCAGGCGGAGACCACGGCAGCAGTGATCAGGGGGGCGCCGATGAGCCAGGCGGCCTCGTCGGCCCATTCCCTGGCCAGCAGGACGGCTCGGGCGGGGCGGGAGAGGGTGGTGGGCAGGTGGGCCACGGCAGCCGCGTGCCGGTCGGGGCGGGCGGAGGAGGTGAAGGCCATGGCGTGCAGATTGGCCAGTCCTGATGGCTCGGTGTAGGGCTCGTCCAGGACGGCGACGGGTGCGGTGGTGAGGTCGGCGCCGAGCAGGGACAGCCGGTGTCCGGTGCCGAGGTCTTCCATCGGTTCGGGGAATCCGCCGATGGCTCGGACGGCCGGGAGGTGGACGGCCATGCCGCAGCCCACTGCGTACACCATCGGCCGCAGCCACATCCGTGCCGCCTCGGGCAGCCGGGAGGCGGTCAGGCAGCGGTGCAGGCGGATGCGGGCGAGTTCGATGCCGAGCGAGCGCCGCAATTGGTAGACCCATTCCCCGGCCAGCAGCAGCCCGGTGGGTCCGGCGGGGAAGGGACGACGGGCCAGCAGCGGGAGCCGCTGCTGCTGGATGAGTGCGGGAGCCCGGCCGGTACGGGCCCGGTGGGCGGCTGCGGTGGCGGCGAAAGCCTGCAGGGTACGGCTGTCCGGTACGGCGTCGGCGTCGTAGACCACGGTGTAGGTGTTGTCGGCGTGGTCGTGCTCGTTCCAGCCGAGCGGGCCGAGGATCTCGGAAAGCCGGTCGAGAGCGAAGTTGAGCTGTCCGGCCTTGCGTCCGCCCAGATCGGGCTGGTGGAGATGGACCAGCGGCAGGCGGGCACCTGCCGGGCCGGCGGTGAGAGTCGCCACGATCTCAGCGGTGGTCGGCTCAGCGTCGAACAGCTCGGTCAGCACGCGCAGCCGGACGGACGGATCGGCAGCGTTGACCGTTTCGGCGACCTCGCGGCAGCGGGCGGCCGGGAACAGGCCCCGCAGCCGCTCGGCTGTGAGCGGGGCACAGGCAGCCAGAGCCGCCAGCCGACGGCGCTGTTCGGCGCGGGCGGAGGTCTCGCGTTCGGTGGTGACGACCACGATGGCGGCCCGGTCACGCGGATAGTCGAGGGCGGTGAAGGCCGCCACCGCCTGCGCGGCGATCGACTGCTCGCGCAGCATCGGCAGCAGCACCACCAGCCACGGCACCGCCTCCTGCGTCGGCGGGACAGGGGTGCGGCGGGCGGAGGTGACCAGCCAGCGGGCGCAGATCTCCACTGCGGTGAATGCCCAGATTGCGCGAGCCAGCAGCAGCATCAGCAGCACGGGAACGGCGAGGGACAGCCACGTTCCGGTCCCGGTCATCGTCCCTCCTGCAGCAGCCGGTAGACACCGCGCATCTGGCCGGCGACCACGGGCCAGGCGAACAGTTCCGCGCGTTCACGTGCGGCGGCCCTCCGCACGGTGTGCGCTGCGGTGCCGGTCTCGGTGAGGATCGTCTCGACCGCTTCTGCCGCGGCAGCGGCGTCGCCGGGCGGGGTGAGCCAGGCGGCCCGGCTCTGTCCCGCGTAGTGCGGGATGCCGCCGACGTCGGTGGCGACGACCGGGGTGCCGCAGGCCATCGCCTCCAGTAGCGCGTTGTTGGCGGTCGCATCGAGCAGCGGCAGCAGCAGCACGGCGGCCCGCCGGTACAGAGCAGTGAGGGTCTGCTCGGTGATGCCTTCCAGCACGTGGGCGGCCGGGTGCCAGGGTCGGGTGTGGGCCTGGCGGGTGACGACGATCAGCTCGATGCTGTCGCGGTGGCGGCGGTGCAGCCGCTCGTGCACGGCGTCCAGCACTTCCCAGTCCCGCAGCCACCAGCCGACGGTCAGCACCAGCGGCCGGCTGGTGGCGGGCTCGCCCGCGGGACGGAATGCGGTGGTGTCGATGCCGTGCGGCACCAGGTGCACGCGGTCGGCGGGCATCAGGTCGGTGAAGAACGCCTGCTGGTGGGGGTCGAGGACGACGATGTGGTCGGCCGACTGTGCCAGTTTCCGCCATCCCGTCGGTGGCAGGCGGTGTCGCAGGCGGGCGGGCGGCTGGTGGTAGGTCACGACGGTGGGGCCGAGGCGGCGGCGGGAGAACCAATACTGCTCGTCGCCGTAGAGCACGTGGGCGGGTTGGCGAGAGGCCAGCAGACGCACATCGGTGGCGAAGTGCTCGGCCGGGTAGAAGGGCAGCGGGCAGTGACGGGCGAGCAGGCGGCGGGCCCGGCGGGCGGCCTTGGCTGTGAGTGCCCCGGTGGGCGGGGTGATCCGCCGGACTTCGGGCAGGTGGTCCAGGAGGCGGTCGTAACCGCTGTGGGCAGTGTGCCAGGGGACGCGGACGACTGAGGCGATCACAGCAGGTCATGCCTCCTTCAGGGCGATCAGTCCGAGGGATCGCAGCCGGGCGGTGACGGCGGCGGGGTGATCGAGGCGGACAATGGGCAGGCCACAGGCCCGGTCCGGGGCCAGACGCGATTCCCAGCGGCGTCGGTGCCGGTGGTGATGGGCGGGGCCCCAGCGCAGGATCGAGTCGGGGGAGAGCAAGTGGCGGAAGCTCTCCCGGTTCCCGGCGAACAGCTCCTGCCGCGTGGCGGCCCGCACGAGTGAGCGCCAAACCAGCCGGGGCAAGCAGATCCGCAGGGGCAGATCGAGCCATATCACCAGCTCGGCGCGGGACAGCAGGATCTCGGCGGCCTCGCCTCCGTAGTTGCCATCGGCGATCCAGGTGTCCGCGGCCAGGGCGTCGGCGAGGCGGGTGTGGAAGACGTGTGATGCGACCGGGGTCCAGTCCGGGCCCCAGAACAGGTTGTCCAGGTCGATGTGGGGCAGGTTCGTGTGGGCGGCGATAGCGGCGGCGAGGGTGGACTTGCCGGAGGCCACCGGGCCGACCAGTGCGATGCGCTTGGGTATCACGCAAGCCTCCGGGTGACCACGTCGGCGATCCGCTCCAGCAGATGCGAAGAATGCACCCCGGCCGTCAACGCCATCACCGGCACGCGGGCGACCAGTAAGTCCATGAGGCCGTCCGCCCCGCGGGCCAGTTCACCCGCAGGGCGGACGCGGTCGGCGAACCAGGGACGCAGCCAGTCCTCATCATGCGGGGTACAGCACACACCGGCGAGTGCGGAGCGGGCGGTGTGAGGGCAGAGGAGCGTGCCGCTCACCTGCTGGTCGTCGTCGCTGAGGCGGGGTAGGATGACAAGCCGTAGCGGGGCGCTCTCCCGTACGCGGGCACCGAACGCGCGGGAGAAGTCCTGCGGGGTGCAGGACGCCTTGCGCACGGCACCGAAGTCTGTCGGCAGCAGACGTCCGGATGGCAGGCCTTGGACCGGGCCGAGCGTGGACAGAGTGCCGCCGGCGATTCTCACCGACAGCGGCACCCCGACCACGCTGGTCGCCCCCTCGGTGACCAGCACACGGTCTGAGCCGATCAGATCGGCGCCGTGGTGTGCGGCCAGAGCGGTCAGCACCGTGGTCTTGCCCGCCCCGGACGGCCCGGCGATCAGCACCCCGTGCCCGGCGACCGCACCGGCTGCGGCGTGGAACGCGGCCCAGCCTCGGTGCTCGGCACAGCGCAGAACGACCTCGCGGATCACCCGCAGGACATATCGCTCACCGCGGTCGGTGCCCGGATGCAGCACGATGTGCAGCTGCCCGCGTGGGTCTTTGGCGTACAGATGGTCAGCAGGCAGGTGCGAGACGGGGTCAGGCCGCCACCAGCAGACTGCCCCGACCCGGGACAACAGGTAGGGCTCGCCGCGGAACGGCACCACCTTGGTCCAAGGCGCATCGGCGAGGCGGTCCATGCGGTCACGGAACAGATCCGTGTTGTGGTGCACCCGGATCGTCGTGTGCTGCCCACACCGCCGGGCGGGGGCCATTTCCGGGAGAAAACGCTGCAGGTGGAGGTCCTGGGCGACGCGGAAGGCGGCGTCGGTGCCGATGTGGAAGCGGTGTCCTGCGAAGACCCTTGTCGTGGTGCTGCGGCGGCCGTTCATGCCCGTCCTCCGGTCGCTGCCATGGCCGCGGAGGCCGGGATGAGCAGTTCTTCCGTGGTGCCGTTCACCAGGCGGCGGGCGATGTCGATGCCCATCTTCACGGCGTGGTCCATGTTGCCGATCTCGTACCGCCAGGTACCGAACCGGCCCCGCGGATAGATTCCGCGGGCCTCCAGCCACGGCACGATCGCGGCCAGGGCCGTGTCCCGGTCCAGCGTGGGCACCGGGTAGGCGTACTCGATCAGCTCCAGGTGGGCACTGGCCAGCGGCGCATGCTCCGGCACCAGGCCATGACGGCGCACAGCCTGGTCGCAGTCACCGATCAGGCGGCGGACGTCCAGCCGAGTGCCGGGCAGCACGGAGGTCTCGGTCATCCACGCGCTGAACGCGCTGGTGTCGGCACCGGGCACGTTGGCGGGCGCGTACTTGCTGAAGTTCGTCGCCCGGTAGAACGGCACATCCCGCTGCGGGAAGTACAGCCACGACCGCTCGTCCGTGGTCGGAGCACGGTAGCCGAGTCCGACCATGGCAACTGTGGTGTGCCGCAACTGCTTCGCCGCGTCCCGCACAGCATCCGGGGCGCCGACGGTCATGGCAACGAGCCGGTCGAGCGGTCCCGTGGCCACCAAGCGGTCGAAGCCGACGAGATCACCGTCCTCGAGCGTGACCGTACGGACCGCCGGATCGACGGCGACCACGCGAGAGCCGGACCGCAGCCGGGAACCGAGACGAGCGGCCAGCCTGCGCCAGATCTCACCGGTGCCCCCACGGGCGGGAAAGACGAAGGCCGCATTCGGTCCCCACCGCCTGCCGGGCCGGGCGGTTCCGGAGAAAGCAGCCAGGACCTCATCGGCGTCCACCGGCGCGACGCGCTCTGCGACCCAAGACGAGGCCATCCGCTCGGGCGTCGTCGCCCACACCTTGCAGTTGTACGGTTCGAAGAACCGCTCCACCAGGCCGGACCCGTACATTCCCTGCAGCCACGTGGCGAAGTCCGTATCGGCAGGCAGATCCTGCCCGCGCTGTCGGCAGGCGACCAGAAGGTCACGCACACACGCCTCGGCATCCTCGGCCGGTAGGTGATGAAGGTGCTGCTGGAAGGGGTACGGCACCCACCTGTCGCGGAAGCGGATGTAGGAGGACCGGTCGTGGTGCAGCAGCTCTCCGCTGCCGAACAGCTCGCCCATCAGCCGGTCGAACTCGCCGAAGTGGGAGAACACCACGTGCCCGCCCAGGTCCCAGGTGAAGCCGGCCGGATCGACCACGGACGAGGCAAGACCGCCGGGGGCAGGGGCAGCCTCCAGCAGCGTCCACGAATGGTGTCCCATCCGCCTCAGTTCGTCGGCGCAGGCCAGGCCACACGGGCCGGCGCCGAGGATGACGATCCTCTCGGAGGGTAACGAGTGCTCGGAACGGGGCATGAAGCCCTCCTTCAGTCAGAAAACGGTCAGGCCTGCGCAGCAGCAGACTTGGAGTGCGGGCGCGGGAACAGAGGCCCGCTGCCCAGGTAATGGGGGAAGCGGCAGTCCTCCAACTGGTGAGAGTTGAAGCAAGCACGTGCTGAGCGGCAGCAGGCGGAGTACAGGCCATCTGATATCCCCGGTCGGGAAAACGTCCTGCCGACACAAGGAGTGAGAGGGGAGGTCCCGGACAAGGACTTCAGGGATGGCCGTCGCCTTCGGCGTATGGCAAGGTGCACACGATCTGCTTGCCGACCGGCGTGCGAAGGACATGCCAGCCGGGAGCGAGAATGTCCACCAGGCCGAGCCCCCGACCGGATTCGGCCT
The DNA here is from genome assembly GCF_039525155.1 of Streptomyces thermoalcalitolerans. Lineage (NCBI taxonomy): Bacteria > Bacillati > Actinomycetota > Actinomycetes > Kitasatosporales > Streptomycetaceae > Streptomyces > Streptomyces thermoalcalitolerans. The sequence continues at coordinate 63,276 of NZ_BAAAHG010000020.1, forward strand.
CCTCGTCGTCGAGCGCGACCGGCCGACGGCTGGGGAGCAGCCCGGGCTCGGGGTCATGGACTTTCACCGATACCCCGTCCTCCTCGGCTTCGACCTCGACAACCAAAGGAACGTGGCGTCCGCAGGCACGTACCGAGTTACCGATCAGCTCGGAGGCGACCAATTGCACGTTCGCGGCAGTACCGGCACTCACACCAGCCCCGCACAGCGCACTCTCCGCCAACGTGCGCACCAGGCGCAGGTGCGCCGGCGAAGCACTCATATGAGCCGCAAAGCCACTCGGACTGACCCGTAAGTAGAACCCCGGCCTCGCAACAGTCTGCGCTTGCTCCAGTTCGAACACGGCAGCCTCCCACGCGCAGCCAGCAGCTGCACGGAACTGATCAAGTAGCACACAGCGACGACGAGTTGACGGAGTGTCGCGCCTTTCTTCCAAGGGTGGACTCTTTCTCGGTCAGGCCGCAACCTTTCTGCCCAATCTGGCGAAACAATGCTTGAAAGCAGGTCGTGTTGCGGCCTGGCGCAGTGTCAGACTGCGAATATGCCGCACTCACCTTTGGTGCCGACCGTCCGCCGTCGACGCCTCGGCCAGATGCTCAAGAGGCTCCGCAACGATGCGGGGATGACCCTGGAGGATGCCGCCACCGCGATGGGGTGGAAGGTTCCCAAGCTGTCGAAGATCGAGAACGCCCGGCAGCAGATTCGTCCGGCCGAGGTCACAGGTCTGCTCGACCTCTACGGGGTGGAGGACCCCGAGGTGTTCACGGCGCTGGAGAACCTGGCCAAGGATGCAGGGAAGAAGGGCTGGTGGCAGACCTACAGCGGTGTGGTATCCCCGGCGTACGCGGACTACATCTCCCTGGAGGACGACGCCGAGCGCATCTGCGAGTGGGCACCTCTCGCAATCCCCGGATTGCTTCAGACCGCCGCCTACGCGCGCGAGACGATGACCGCCACCAGCAACTCACGCACACCACAGGAGATCGCAGCGCTCGCCGAGGTCCGTCAAGCGCGCCAGGCCGTGCTGACCAGACCCGGCAATCCCCTGCAGCTGTGGGCCATCATCCACGAAGCCGCACTGCACACCCGCTTCGAGGTGAGGCCGGCCACCATGCGCGAACAACTGCGCAAACTGTTGGACATCGCCGAGATGCCCAACGTCACCGTGCAGATCATGCCGCTGGACTCCACCGCTCACCCCGGAATGTTCGGCGGCTTCGGTCTGGTCAGCTTCCCCGGCCCCACACCGGATGTCGTGCTGTTGGAGAACCTCACCGGAGCCACCTACGTTGAGGGCGACGGCACGCAACCCTTCACCAGTGCGGTCGAGCGCATCCGCGCCGCGGCCCTGCCGGTGGAGGACTCACTCGCACGAATCGCACAGATAGAAGAAGGGCACCGGAAGTGAATTACGCCAAGGCGGAGTTGTACGCGTACGACCTCTCCGCCGCCTGCTGGCGCAAGGCCAAGGCCAGCGGCCCGGAACACAACTGCGTCGAGATAGCCGACCTCCCCGGAGGCGGCGTCGCCGTACGGGACTCGAAGAACACCCACCTAGAGCCACTACGGTTCGACGCGACAGAGTGGTCCATGTTTCGGCAGGCATTGATCAACGGAGAGATTTGAACAGCGCGAACGGCGGTTACCCGTTTCCGGCCGGGCCAGGGGCAGGACAACCGCCGCATCACCCGCAAAGTCTCGCTGTTCGCCCGGAGGACGGGCCGAACGGCGTCCAGTGCGGAGAGAGCGCGTGCCGGACGCCGTTCAGCAGACGGGACGTTGCGGACATACCCTGTCCGCTGCCGGGCCAGTTCAGATCAGAGTGGCGGCCCCAGACACGGGAGTTGAGTCGATTGTCGGTCGAAGGCTCGGTAGCCGACACGAACGATGGCGGGACGCGTATTGGGCTCGCGAGCGATTGGCGCCGTCGGGTCTTGGCAGGTGTCATCTCCCGGTAGTGGTGACTTGCTCATGGTGATGTCGGCACTGCTGCCTTCCTTGAACAACGTCGCCTTGCGCTGGCGGCCCCTTTCACCGATGAGCGCAGACCACCGGCCGCGGAGAATGGCCGCGGTCGGTCAGGTATCTGCCCACGTGCGACCAGGCGAGCGTTGCCAGCATGGGCACTAGCCCGTTCCGTCGGCACCAGGCCACGGTCTCCGTGATGCCCGAGACCAGGGGAAGTCCGTCGAGCCAGGCGAAGACCCGATCCTCGGGAACCCCCGCCCAGCCCGCCGCGTCCAGCTCGCAGGCCTGCCGGCTGTCCAGGGCACCGGAGGCGTAGGCCGCCTCGGCCGCGGCCAGCTCGTCGCGATGACCGAGGAAGCCGGCCAGAAAGACCGATGAACTCGTACCGGGGACGTGCCGTCGACATCGAAGAACACGGCACCCACAGGATCGGATGAGAACACCGGCCAAGAATGCCACTGCCGGCGAAACACCGGGGCGGAAGCGCCCCGCCCACTTCCCTCGCACGCTCTGGACGGGGCGCCGAGCGGACCGAGTCGGCCGTCGGCCCGCTGAAGGGGGTGTCCTGCGGATCGGCACCAGTCACCGGTGCCGATCCGCTCCGGGCGACACCCCAGGGTCCGACGCCGCTTACTTCACGTCGACGAAGTCACCCGCGGCGTTGACCGCCGGGGTGGTCGAGGTGCCCGCGAAGCTGTAGCGGTAGTAGCCGTCGGCACTGGCCTTCACGGTGGCCTTGAGGTCGCCCTTGGAGTTCGTCTTGACGGTCTTCAGCGTCTTGTAGGTGCTGGTGCCCTTCTTGCGGAACTGCAGCTTCACCGACTGGCCGCTGTAGCCCGTGTACGTGCCGGTGTCCCAGTTGGCGCGGGTCAGCTTGCCGGTGACCGTGATGGTCTTTCCCTTCTTCACCGGCTCCGGCGAGGCGTTGACGGTCAGCTTGGACAGACGCTGGACCTTGAAGCTCTTGGCGTTGTCCTTCTGCACGTAGTCGCCGTCCTCGGCGGCGGCGAGGGCCCACACCTTCCAGCTGCCGGCGACCTCGTTGATGAGGTTGTACCGCTGCTTCAGGGTGAACGTGGCCTTGCAGGTCGACGTCGTGGCGTTGACCTTGGTGCACTTGGCGGTGCCGTCGCTGCTGTTGGCGATCGCCCCGGTCTCGGCCCGGTCGATGTCCGGACCGCGGTACAGGATCGGCTGCGCCCAGGCGATGCCGGAGTTGTCCGTGGCGGTGAAGGTGACGGTGACGCTCTTGGAGCCCGTCGCGGCGACCACAACCGGCTTGCCGCCGTTCACCACGACGTTGGAGATCTTGGTGTCTCCCACCAGCTCGTCGGCGTGCGCGGCCGGGGCGACGAGAGCGGAGAGGGCCAGGGCGCCGGAGACGGCGGCCACAGTGGCTCGTATGCGCATGTGCTCCCCAAGTGGAGAAGGGGCCCCGGCTCTGGCCGTCCCCCAAAGGCTTGTCGCCGGCGCGGGGCCCGAGTGGTCGTGGAGTCTGTCCGACTCACAAGATCAGATCCACGACCGGTGCACAGGGTTGTACGGGTGATGAAGTTTTTGTGAGCGTCCGTCAGTCGAACCAGCGGTCCCGTGCCAGCTCCTCCGTCCGGGACGGGTCCTCCAGCAGCGCCGCCACCTCGAAGCGGCGGGGCCACTGGCCGGCCGCCCAGGCCAGGCCGGCGGCCACGCCCTCCAGGGTCGCCGCGTGCAGGACGCCGTCGGAGGTCAGGCGCCAGTCCAGCTCGACGCCGTCGACGACGAGTTCCTCGTGCTCGACGTAGGTGGCGGGGGTGCGGGGGCCGAGCAGCACGCGCACCGACTCCGGCACGTCGTGTTCGGTGCCCTCGGAGTCGACCTCGCCGGTGACGGACTCGCTCAGCCGCCGTACCTGGAACAGCTCGGCCAGCTCGGCGGCCAGGGAGGGCCGCACGGGCAGCAGCGGGACCCCGGAGGTGAACGGCAGCAGGTCCGGGGAGTCGCACACCACGGCGTCGGCGGCGTCCACGACCTCCACCCGGCCGTCCACCACGGCCCGCAGCTCGTCCGGCAGCGTGACCTGTTCCGGGTCGAGCTCGGCCAGATGACCGTAGAGGGCGTGCAGCTGGGCGGGGGTCACCGGGCGTTTGGGGTCGGCGAGCCGGCCGAGCAGTTCGGCGGCGCCGCCCGGTTCGTCCAGCAGGGCGGCGACGCTCGTGCGCACGCCCAGCGCGCGCAGCACCTGCTCGTCGTCGAAGCCGGTGGCGTCCGCCTCGTCGTACAGGCCGCGCAGCAGCGGGTCGGAGCCGGAGGCGCGCAGCCCGGCCGGGCGGCGCCCGTCGAGCACCGGGTGGCCGCGCAGCCACCAGGCGGTGTACGGCCGGACGGTCTCGTGGCTGCCGTCGGGCAGCAGGACCCGCACCGGCTGGATGAGGGCGTCCCTGAGCGGCGGCCGGGACAGCAGGGCGAGGGCCTCGGGCCACCGGTCGTCGTCCACCAGGTCCAGGTCCCGTACCGCCACGATCTCGGTGGCGACCGGCGGCACGGGGGTGTCCGGGAACCGGTCGAGCAGGTCCTCGCACCACACGTCGACCGCGTCGAGCAGCCCGGGGTCGTCCGGCTCGGGGTAGTCGCTCTCGCGCGGCTCGAGCTCGTCCGGGTCGAGGACGACGTCCGTGGCCCGGACGAGGGCGAAGTTCACCAGCACCCCGCATGCGGCGAGCGGCTGCTCGCCCCACTTCTCGGCCAGTTCGGCGTCCACGAGCGGCAGTTCGCCCTCGCGCATGACGCGGGCGAACGGGCCGCCGGGGAAGACCAGTTCGGCGGCCGGGACGAGTTCGCCCTCCTCGTCGGGCAGGGCGAGCGCACCGAGCCAGGGCTCGTCGCCGGGCTCCAGGCCCGCGTCCCGGACGAGGGTGAGGACGGTGTCGGCGAGTTCCTCGGCGTCGAGGGCGTCCTCGTCCCACCCGCCGGTGTCCTCGTCGAGGGAGGCGGCGACGGCGGCCCGCACCTGCGGGGTGGTGAGCACCGCGCGCGGGGTGGCGGGCAGGGCGCCGAGCTTCTCCAGGACGGGGTGGGCGGCGTCCGGGTGGGCGACCTTCAGACCGAGCCGGGCCAGCACCTCCGGGTCGATGTGCGGGGTGTCCGGGCCGGGCAGCAGGACCTGCCGGGGCCCGATGGTCGTACGGCCGTCGGCGAGCGGCACGGGCAGCCCGGAGAGCCGGTCGGGGTCGACGCCCGCGAGGCTGTCGTACAGCCGCCGCCACCAGCCCGGCTCCTTCTCCAGACCGGCCAGGCGGTCGATGGCGTCGGCCAGCGGCAGCCGGGCCACGCCCAGGGTGCGCAGCTCCACCCGCCGTTCCAGTCCGGCCGGCAGCAGGGTGGGCAGCACCTCGGCGAGGACGCGCACGGTGTCGGCGCCCGCGCCCTCGACCACCTCGGCGTCGCGGGGACGGAGGGATTCGGGCAGGTGGGAGTCGTGCTCGGCGGGTGCGACGGCGGGCGGCAGGAAGGCGGTGCGCGGCAGCCGCTCGAGGATCGCCTGCCGCAGGGCGCCGTCCAGCTCGCCCTTGCCCAGCGGGCCGGGCACGAGGTCGATGACGCCCTCGCCCACCGGCCGCCACTCGGCGAGAAGCTCGGCGTAGGCGTCGGCCGCGCGCTGCACCAGGAAGTCGGTCAGCGGGCCGGGCGCGGTGTGCCGGCGGGTGCTGTCCATCGGGAACGACGCGATGAGCAGGGCCGGGATGCCGAGGGGTTCGTCGCTCGGGGTGGGCGCGTGCACCACGGGGCTGGTGCGGGGGCGCACCGGGTTGCCGTAGGCGTCGACGGGCACGGCCCAGGTGACCGACCAGTGCGGGCGCAGCCGCTCCTCGACCGGGCGGTCGGCGAGCAGATCGGGGGTGAGGGTGCCGTGGGCGGAGGAGGTGCGCCAGTGGGTGACGCGGACGGAGGGCTCGTCGTCCGCACGCTCCTGGGAGGGGGGAAGGGAGTCCTCGACGACGATGAACGCCCCGTCGGTGCGGCGGCTCAGGGTGCGCGGGCCCTCGTCACCGATCTCGACCACGACCTCCTCCAGGCCGGGCAGGGTGAGCAGCAGGGCGTCGTCGACGGCGCGCAGGAGCCGTTCGGCCAGGTCGGCGGCGGCCGCGTCGCGCAGCGGCAGGATGACGACCGTGTCGTAGGACTCGGGGGCGGTGCCCTCGGCGGCGAACGGCAGCCGCAGCAGCGGTACGTGTCCGTCGCGGCGGCGGATCTCGTCGCCGAGGCCGGGGCTGTGCCGCGCGGTCTCCTCGGCCAGGCCGCGGGCCTCGGCCAGCGACCAGCGCACCCCGCCGTGCCGGCTGATCAGCGCGGGCTCGTCGGTGACGGCGAGGACGGCGGCGAAGCCGATGCCGAAGCGGCCGACGGGGGTGGCGGCGGACTCGTCCCGCTTGGCGGAGGCGCGGAGCGTGGAGAGCGACTCGACACCGGCCGCGTCCAGGGGAGCGCCGGTGTTGGCGGCGGCGAGCACCCCGTCGCGCAGGGTGAGCCGCAGCCGCCCGGGCACGCCCGCACGGGCGGCGGCATCGGCGGCGTTCTGCGCCAGCTCGACGACGAGCCGGTCCCGGTAGCCGCCGAGGACCAGGTCCTCCTCCGCGTTGGCGTCCTCCCGGAACCGCGCCGGACTGGCCGCCCAGGCATCCAGCACACCACGCCGCAGGCGTGCGGTTCCGAACGGATCACCTTCGGCGGCCGGCTGCACGAACATGCTCACGTCCACTTCTCCCTCACAGGTCTGAGGTCGAAGGTACCGCCCCCAAGGACGTGAGCCCCCTTGTCCCCGGCGGACAAGCGCCCGCCCGCCCGGGCAGCGGTCACGAGCGGGCGGGCGGGTGACGCCGTGCGGTGCGGTGTCAGGCGGTCGGGAAGTCGTCCGGGGTCCTGAGGTGGTCGCGCACCCACACCCCGGCGGGCTTCAGGGACGAGGTGCCGGTCCAGGGACCGTTGGAACGGCATGTGCCGGTCTTGAAGACGGCGCCGCTGCGGTGGTCGTCGGAGAAGTTCCAGTTGACCCAGCTGATCTTCTCGGCGGCCATCAGATCGAGGTAGCGCTGGGACATGGCGAAGTCGTCCGCGCCCTCGCCGGCGTAGTTCTGGGTGCCGAACTCGGTGACGAACACGGGGATGCGGCGGGCGGCACGCGACAGGGTCGCCAGATACTCGTCGCGGTGCGAGTAGGCGTAGAAGTGGAACGTGTACATGATGTTGGAGGCGCGGACCGGGTCATTGACGATCTCGGACTCGTCGGCGCCCTCGGAGACGCCGAGCGAGGACCAGCCCCGGGTGCCGACGAGGATCGGCGCATCCGAGTCGATGTTCCGGATGACCGGGATGATCTGCTCCGCGTAGCTCTTGATGCGTGACCAGCTCACACCGCTGGGCTCGTTGGCGATCTCATAGAGGATGTTGTTCTTGTCCTTGTGGCGGCTCGCGATGTCGGTGAAGAACTTCCGGGCCCGGTCGAGATTGTGGTGGGGGTCGCCGGGGTCGAGCATGTGCCAGTCGACGATCACATACATGCCGCGGTCGGTGGCCTGCTGGATCAGGGAGTCGGCCAGGTCGGTGAAGTGCGCGGGGTCGGTCTCGTAGCCGCCCTCCTGCACATAGGTGGAGACGCGCAGGACGTCGGCCTTCCAGTCCTTGGCCAGGGCGTCGAGCGAGCCCGGGGTCAGGCACTGGGAGTACCACTGGGTGCCGTGGGTGCTCATGCCGCGCAGCTGGATCGGCTTGCCGTACTGGTTGCAGAGCTTGGTGCCGCAGACCTTCAGCTGTCCGTTGACGTCCACCGGGGTGCCGGGCGCCGTGGGGGCGGCGTGCGCGCCGGGCAGGGTGGTGAGGCTGAGCAGGAGTGCGCTGCCGAGGGCCGCCGCCAGGGCGGACAGGCGACGGGGGAGACGTGCCGGTTGCATGTGGGGGGACTCCGTTCACGTGTGGGGGGGCCGTTCACGGAGGAAGGTGTGGGGGCTCCGTTCACGGAGGAAGGCCGGAAAGCTTCCTGACGGAGCATCGAACAAGTTCCACAGCGGCATTGCAAGGTTCACGACAAGTTCCACCGGGCACGGAAGGCGGCGGGCACGGTGGAGATCAACGGGAACAGGGGCACAAGGGCCTCTTCCGCATGGGCCACAGGCCGGGGCCCGATCGGGGGCGGCGGGGCCATCCGCCCCTCCCGGGAGGTGGTCAGCCCTCGGACACGTACGGGACGAAGTGGGCCCACGCCTCCGGGGCGAAGGTGAGGCGGGGGCCCGTGATGTTCTTGGAGTCGCGGACGTGGACGGTGCCGGGGCTGGTGGCGATCTCGACGCAGTCGTTGCCGTCGCCGCTGCTGCTACGGCTGCTCTTGAACCACGCCGACTCGGGGACGTTTCCAGTAGCGGTCTTGCGCACCATGTCTCTCCCGGCAGTTTTCCAGCGCGTGCCGCTGAGGGTCAGCTTCCCGAGACGTACGCCACGAAGTGCGCCCAGGCGTCAGGCGCGAGGGTGAGCTGCGGGCCTTCGGTGTTCTTGGAGTCGCGGACGTGGACGGTGCCAGGAGTCAGGGCAAGCTCAACACATGACTCGCCGTCGTTGCCGCCGCTGTAGCTGCTCTTGAACCACGCCGACTCGGGGATGTCTCCGGCGGTGGTCTTGCGCATCATGTCTCTCCCAGCAGTTGCTCGATGAAGGTCAGCGAATCCCCTGGCGAAAGCGCCTGAGCCCGGATGGTGCCATACCGCAGCTCAAGGATGCGCAGATGCTTGGGGTCGGAGACCGGCCGACCGTTGAACGCACCGTCGGAGCGGCCTACAGCCGTACCGTCCGGAAACTTCAGCAGTTCGATCCGACCGTCCAGACCGGAGTGGGTGGTGCTGCGCATGGGCATCACCTGAAGCACAACGTTGTGCAACCGCCCCACCTCCAGCAGACGTTCGAGCTGCTGACGCCACGTCATTGTGCCCCCGATGGGGCGTCGCAGGACCCCCTCTTCCAGGACAAAACTAAGTGCTGGGGCAGGTGAGCGCTCGAAGACCGACTGCCGGGCCAGTCGAGCGGTCACCATGCGTTCCACGTCGTCGGGCGAGTACGGCGGCTGCGCTGCGCCGATCACGGCTCGTGCATGTTCAGGCGTCTGCAACAGCCCAGGGACGATGTGGCACTCGTACAGAGCGATCTCGACGGCCTTGGCCTCCATCTGCGCCAAGTCGCGGACTTTCTTGGGATACCGGACCTTCTTGACGTCCTCCCAGGTCGCCGAGATCAGCCCGCCCGCGCCCAGTACCTCATCGGCTCTGTCCAGGTATTCCTGCCGGGGAATCCGCTTGCCGCTCTCGACCTTGTAGACCAGGTCGTCCCCGTACCCCATCACCGCGGCGAACTCGGTGACCCGCATTCCGATCGCCTCGCGCCGCAGCTTCAACTGCCGCCCCACGGTGGCGATCACCGCGACACCCCACTCGTCGTTCGGATCCACCTCCCACCCCGGCTCGTCCGCCTCTGTCCCGAGCCGTACTGTCTCGCCGTCCACCGACATGCCGCGCCCCTCCGTAGTTCCGCGTCGTACCGCGACGCCCTACCCGTACCAACGGTGCCGACGGTCTGGACAGCGCTGGACAAGCAACCGACAGTCACCGCACACATTCGGCCGCAGCCCACCCCACCAGCCGGTTCCCGTGCAAGCGCGCAGGGGCCGAACCGTGCTGCTCAGCGCCGGAACTCGCTTCCGCAGGTTCCGGTGCGCCCAGCTCCTTTTTCCAAGGAATGTGAGGGAGAAAGAACCCCACCAAGCCCCACCCCTTCCCGCCCGTGGTTCACGCTCACTCGGGCGGGTGAACATCTCCGGCTCGGCTGGCTTTTCGGCCCCTCGCTCCCCCTACGCTCAGCGCAAACGACCGCGCATATGCATCGGCCCCCGGCCGGGAGTCGCATTCCCGAACGAGGGCCTGACCACCAAGGAAGTAGAGGGCTTCCCGATGGATGCTCAGAACCCTAACGTGCTCTCGCACGCCCAGTCAGCCGTTGCCGCGAACGACGTGCACGAGACCCGCTTTCAGGCGTATCGGCACCGCCGCTCGCACGGCTACGGCGTCATCCACGACAACACCCGCCACACCAGTCGCTTCACGGTGATCGGCAACCACCTCACCCAGCACCCGGAGCTGTCGCTCCTCGCGATCGGGCTGGCCTGCCACATCCAGTCGTTGCCCACCGGCGCGCCCGTCGACATCAAGACTCTCGCCGCCCGTTTCCCGGAGGGTCCCACCCGGATCGCCGCCGCCCTGCGCGAACTGGAAACCCACGGCTATCTGCGCCGCGAGCGCGAGCGCACCCCCAACGGCCGGCTCGTCACCCGCACCATCTCCTGCAACCAGCCCAGGGCCGCCCGCTGCCACACCTCCACGCCCCCACCTGCACCCACATGCCCACCCGCGCCACCACCCGCGCCCGCTGCCGTCCCCACCGGCGGCAAGACGGCCTCACCGGAACACACCCCGCGCAAGAAACCCCGCGAGCCCCGCAAGAGGCACCCCCTGCCTCCGGTCCCTCAGCCGGCCTCCCCCTCCCCCACTCTTCTCCGGGCCGCCGCCGACCTCCTCGCCGGGCTCCACCGCGAAGACCCCCGCCTGCTGCTCAGTGCCTGCGACACCGCCCATCTCGCTCCCGGCGTGGCGGCCTGGCTGCAACGCGATGTCACCCCCACCGCCGTACGCCACGCCCTGACCACCGACCTGCCCCCCGAGGCCCTGCGCCGCCCGGCAGCCCTCCTGGCCCACCGCCTCACCGCCCAGCTACCGCCCCCGCCCCCGTTCCGCACCCCGGCCGCCCCACCGCCGCCCGTCCGGCACCCCCTCCAGAACTGCGACGGCTGCGACCGCGCCTTCCGTGCCCCGGAACCAGGCCTCTGCGCCGACTGCCGAACAGCCGCTGCCGTGCCCTCCTGAACCCGCGAGGGGTGCCGAGGGCATCCCAGTCGTCCTGAAAGAGCAAGGGATTCGAGGGCTCAAGGGCTCGAGGTCCCCTACGACCTGGCGATCTCTTGCCGAAGCTGGTGGGTGAAGCGGCGCAGAAGGTCCAGCGTCTCCTGGAACTCGGCCCGACGGTCGTCCCTGCCCTCGGTGGGCCGGGTGCTCCAGACCCGACGGGCGAGAGCATCGGCGACAGCGACGGTGTCGCCGTCACAGAGCAGGTAGAGGGCCGAGCGTGCCTCCTGCATCCGGTTCACCAACTCGTTGACTTCGGGACCGCCGTCGCCCAGCTGTGTCCCCTTCAGGTGGTCCAGCAACTGAACCACGGCCGTGTTGAAGGCGGCCCCGGCTTTGAGCTTCTGTTCCCGGAGCCACATGCGGTCCTGGCGGCGCGCGGTGAACCACGCACCGAACACCGCCCCTATGAGACCGATGGCGGCCCCGACACCCCCGGACAGAATGTTCTCCACGGCCAACTCCCCCCGACATACGGCGTCGTCAGGCTATCGAGGCCACCAGGACACCCCACTCGACAAGCACCCTCACACCCCAAGGGTTGAAGGCCCGAACGAAACAGCCCGAAGAGCCTCTTGTTCAGCCCGTGCCGGGCTCATGGCCCCTGACACCGCGCCTCGCTGCGTTGTCAGGGACTGATGGAACGACCGCTGCACCCCGTTTCAGTGGGTGGATTCCCCATCCTGTCGCATCTGCTCGAGGGCGGCGCGAGCAGCGAGGGTGTCGGGATGATCGCCACCCAACATCCGCTCGCTGTCGGCCAGCACCCGCTCCAGCAAGTCGATGGCCTCACCCATCCGCCCTACCTGCTCATAAGAGGCAGCGAGGTTGGCACGAACGCGGAGGGTGTTGGGGTGATCGCTGCCCAGCACCCGTTCGCGATCGGCCACCACCCGCTCCTGCAAGTCGATGGCCTCACCCATCCGCCCCGCCTGCCCATAAGAGCCGGCGAGGTTGGCACGAGCGAGAAAGGTGTCGGGATGATCGACACCCAACACCCGCTCACTGTCGGCCAGCACCCGCTCCTCGATCTCGATGGCCTCGCCCGTCCGCCCCGCCTGCCAATAAGAGACGGCAAGGTTGACACGAGCGCTGAGGGTGTCGGGATGATCGACACCCAACATCCGCTCACTATCGCTGGTCATGTCCTGCCAGTAGGCAGTGGCGGCGGCGACCAGACCTGCGTCGAAGAGGCTGGTGCCGGCGCGGAAGAGAACCGGGTGTCCCTCGGGATGCCAGAGAAAATCGTGGGCGTGATCAGCCAGTGCGGCGGAGTTGGCACGCAGGGCGGCGGCGAGGTCTGCGTGAGGCTGGTCGACCTCGGGCCAGATGTGGAGAAGGGCGTCGGCGGCCGCGCCTGCCAGGCGGGGAAGGTCGGCGTGGGGGGTGTTCTCGCGGACGGCGCGGGCGGTGAGCGCGTGGATGCGGACGGCCCGGGGCTCGGCGCGGGTGTCGCAGGTGAGAAGCGCGTAGCGGTGCAGCAGACGCAAAGCCGCATGGGTCTGGTCGGCCGTGACCTGCGGAGTCTGGTCGGCGGTGGGTGAAGTGCGATGGGTGGTGAGGTAGTCGAGGAGGGGCGGGGTGGCCCAGAGGGCGTGGGGGTGACCGGCGGGGTCGAAGAGGGCGGAAAGGCGTAACGCGGAGAAGGCGAGTCCGGTGGAATCAGCGGCTTGGACGGCGTCGAGGGAGAGCAGGAGGGCGGCGGTGATCTGCCGTCCGTAGCCCTCCGCGTCGGCGGTCTCCGGCAGGATCTGCTCGAGCCGTGTCCGGCGGTCGGTGAAGCGTTCCAGGTAGGCGGCGCAGGTGAGCTCTTCGTTGATCATGTAGGCGGCGGCATAGCTCAGCGCCAGCGGAAGGAGGCCCAGTGCCTCGACGAGGGCCGGAGCACGGTCGTCGAGGAGATGCTCCATGCCGTCGCCGGTCAGGCGGTCCTGAAGATAGGCGAGGGCTTCGTCCGGGGTGTAGACGTCGATGTCGACACGGGTGCGACCGCCCCCGGTCAGACGTGCGTCCTTCAGCCGGGTCGTGGCCAGGACCCAGCCGGTTCCGGTACGGCTGACGGGCCACCAGCGGTTGAGGGCGGTGGGGTCGGCGATGTCGTCCAGTACCACCAGCCATCGCCGTCGTGTGGTGGCGAGCCAGTCCAGCAGGGCCCGGGCATCGGCTTCCGGGTCCTGCCCGGTCGCACTGGGCAGATCAAGGCGGGCGGCGGTCTGCGCGTACTGGGTGATGACCTGCTGTCCCTCGGTCGCCGTCGCCCACACCACCAGGTCGATGCCCTCCTTGCGCAGGGCGTCGACGGCGCAGGCGGCGGCCAGCTGGGTCTTGCCGACCCCACCGCCACCGGACAGGACCTGGGTCAGCACCACCGATCCGCCCTTCGTCCGCGCCGCGTCGATCCGCTCGCGCAGGAGCCGGCGCGGCTGGAAGGCGGTTGCCAGAGCCGGTACCGGTCCCACCTCCACCGGCCACGTCACACCCGTGCCGCCGGCGGATGCTCCGCTCTCGGCGGTCAGTTCCTCCGTGGCGGTGGTGGTGCCGGGGTGTCCGTGCCGCCGGACGAGGTCGGCGAAGCCGGGAAGGCTCAGGGCTTCATGGATGGGGACGGCGTGCAGGCGGCGCCAGTCCATGGTCCGGTTGTCCTCGATCACCACGCCGACGAGCCGGCCGTGGCAGAAGATCGCCGCGCCCGAGGCGCCCGCCCACGGCCGCTGCTCGTCGACCCGGGGTGCCGGCCATACCTGGCAGTCCAGTACCCAACCCGACGACGAGGTGGAGACCACCGGCAGGTCTCCGCGCAGATACTCCACCTGCGCCTCGTTTCCGGCGTCGGCGGCGAAGGCGGGGAAGCCCATGCCTTGGAACGGCACCGGGGTGACGCCTCTGGGGCGTCCCCACCGCACCGGTCCCCCAGGGGTCGGCACCGGCTCCTCGAGCCACAACAGCGCCATGTCCAGGGCGTTGTCGGCCGGGATGCCATGCCGGGGATCCGACCAGCACACCTGTGCCTGCCTCTCCACCAGGCCATCTCCGTATTCGGGGTGGCCCACCCAGGTGATCACCCGCTCCGCCCATCGGCCTTCGTCGAACACGACGTGCAGTGCCGTCAGAACGAGCTGAGGGCCCACCAGGTAGCCGGAGCCTGAACCGTCCGGGCCGCCGGTGCGCACCAGGACCAGTCGCCGTGGGTCCATCTCACGCCTCCCACGGCCGGGGCTCCGCGTCCTTTGCGGAGTGCCCGTCCGGGGAGCCGATGTCAGGACTCCGTTCCGGCACGTCGCCGTCCGCAGTGTTCAGACCCCCGGCAGGGCGCCGGATTCTGACCCGCTCCCCGCCCAGTGCCTCGTCGCGCACCTGAAGCTTCAGCGTCAGCAGCTGCCGCCGTGTGCTGCCCGTCCCGCCTCCGGCCTCCCCGCCGGCCTTGGCGCCCAGGGCACCCACCTCGACCTTCACCTTGCCGCCGGCGTCCCGCCGGAACTCCACCTCCAGCGACAGCTCCGCCTGCTCCACCTCGAACCGGAACTGTTCCCCGGCCCCCTCGTTCTGCGCCGAGTACAGCTCCTGCCGCAGCTCCGCCAACGCCTCGGCCAGTGAAATGCCCATGCTTGCCCCCATCAAGCCCCGGCCCCGAGCGACCCATACAGCTTGTCGCATTTATCCCACGCAGTGCGGTACTTCACGCCATTCCCGCCTGAAAAGGTGGTCGCCTGCGGCTGGTTGTCGATCCGCTGCGAAGACGTCCTCGGGCATGGCGGCCGGGCATGGCGGCCACCGGTGCGTCGAATGACGGGCTGCGTGGAGAGTCGACCGCGTGCGGGCAGGGCTCACCGCGGCCGGGCTGAAACGGACGCGCGGTCAATGCCTGGGTGCGGCAGAACCGAAAGCGCACGTGTCGGTGTGGCGGCAGGAGTCGGCCCGGTCGGTGTCACGGGTGGCCCATCGGCGCACCCTCGCAAACGCTCACGGCCCGGGCCCGGCTCGGGCAGGTGCCGGTGCGCTGTCAGGAGATGGCCGTGGGGCGTCGACGAGGACGACAGCCTCTCAGGAGTGCCCCAGTTCCGCCGACGACTCGTCCTCCGTCTCCGACACCGAGCCGGAGTCGGCGGTCGGCCGCAGCGGGAACGGGTCCACCTTGGTCTCGTCGATCACCGGCGGAGGCGGCTGCGGCGGCTTCGGCATGACCGCGGCCTCGGAGTGGCCGCCGCAGCCGTAGGCCAGGGAGACCACACGGCCGTCGGCCGGGGAGAACTCGTTGGCGCAGACACCGAAGGCCTGGCCCAGGGAGCCGCCGATCGGCACCAGGAAGCCGCAGCTCACGCAGGTCGCCGGGGCCGCCTGGGCCATCGGGGTCCGGGGGCCGAACGCCTCCTCCCAGCGGTCGGCGGCACGGCGCAGGCCGTGGCGGGAGAGGACGCGGGCGCGGCGCATGCCCAGTTCGTCGGCGACCGCGGCGATCGAGCCGCGGGACGGGGCGGTGGGAAGATTTTTCGCCAGGCCCTCCGCGGCGTCGGTGTCCTCCGCCTCCGCCTTTTCGGCCGTCTCCTCGGAGAGCACGGAGTTCGGCGGGGGCTCGTCCTCGCCGGAGAAGCCCGGCTCCAGGCGGAGGTCGTCGGCGGCGGTGGGCAGCAGGTCGCCGGGGCCCATGTCGCCGGGGCGCAGACGTTCGCTCCAGGGCACCCACTCGGGTGCGAGCACCGCGTCCGGTCCGGGCAGCAGGACGACCTCGTCGACGGTGACGACCTTGGCCCGGGAGGCGCGGGCCACGGTGACGGCCCAGCGCCAGCCGCGGTAGCCGAGCTCCTTGCACTCGAAGAAGTGGGTGACGACCCGGTTGCCCTCGGAGATCACGCCCGTGTGCTCACCCACGACCCCGGGGGCGGCCGCCTCCTCTGCTGCGGCCCGGGCAAGGTCGACGGCCTCGGCGCACAGGCGGTCGGGGGTGCGGCTTCGCGTGGTCGCTGCGCTCACAGATATCGCTTCTCTCCTACGCCGTCTGTACGGGTGCGCCGGCCTGAAGGCAATGGGGCGGACGGAGCGGACCCGGGGACCGCGTCGACATCCGCGCCCGCCGTGCTCGGGCGCACCTACGTCATCCATTCTGCGGTATGCCCGTAGGGCGCGCGGCCGAGAACGTTCGCCACGACGCGCAACGCACGCTACCTTCTCGTTCCTTTCCGGCCCACACCGGCGGGGGTTTCCCGTCCCCGCGCCGACAGGGTTCTCCGTCCCCCACCGACGGGGCTTCCCGTCCTCTCTCCGCCCCGCCTTCCGGAACGGCCGGCTCCGGGGCACCGCGTGCGGGCCGGTCCGCCGGGGGCGCGGGTCCGGCTGCGCGGGTGGCTCATGGGGGCTCACCGGGATCATCCGGGGCGTCATGGCACCGGACGGGGTCGAATCGGGGCAGTATGACGGGGTGGCAGCCGCGAGGACGTCCCCGGGGACCACCGGAGTCCGTGGGGGCAAGGGGAACAAGGGGAACGACCGGGGCAGCGGTTCGGGCCGGTTCGGCAGGTCCGTCCGCGCGGTCGGCCGTGCTCTGCACCTGCCCGTCACCACGACGGTCCGCGGCATCCGCAGAGCGGCCAACGCGCACGGCGCCGGCGAGTCGGGGCTGGGCAGACTGATCGAGCTGCACGCGGTGAACGGCGCCGGCGACGTCATGATCACCGTGGCGCTCGCCTCCACCGTCTTCTTCTCCGTGCCCACCGACGAGGCCCGTGGCCGGGTCGCGCTGTACCTCGCCATCACCATGGCGCCCTTCACGCTCCTCGCCCCGGTGATCGGCCCTCTGCTCGACCGTCTTCCGCACGGCCGCCGTGCCGCGATGGCCGGTGCCATGCTCGCCCGGGCGCTGCTCGCGCTGATCATCGCGGGCGCGGTGGCCGGCGGCAGTCTGGAGCTGTATCCGGCGGCACTCGGCGTGCTGGTCGCCTCCAAGGCGTACGGCGTGGTGCGCAGTGCCGTCGTCCCCCGGTTGCTGCCTCCGCGCTTCTCCCTGGTCAAGGCGAACTCCCGGGTGACCCTCGGCGGGCTGCTCGCCACCGGTGCGGCCGCGCCCCTCGGGGCGGGGCTCCATGCCCTCGACGCGCAGTGGCCGCTCTACGGCGCCTTCGTGATGTTCATCGTGGGAACGTTCCTGTCCTTCTCCCTGCCGCCGAAGGTCGACTCGGCCAAGGGGGAGGACCGGGCGTTGCTCGCCGCGGACGAGCAGCATCTGCGGGTCCTGCGCCGCACGGCGCGGGGGCGGCCCGGACTGCGCACGGTCGGCACGGCCGTCACGCACGCCCTCGCCGCCAACGCCTCCCTGCGCTGTCTGTCCGGCTTTCTGATCTTCTTCCTGGCCTTTCTGCTCCGGGAGCACCCGCTGGCCGGCGAGAACGCGGCGGTGTCCCTGGGGATCGTGGGCGTCGCGGCGGGCACGGGCAACGCGCTCGGTACGGCGGTCGGGGCGTGGCTGCGGGCCCGGGCGCCGGAGATCATCATCGTCACGGTCGTCGCGATCGTGCTGGGGGTCGCCCTCACGGCCGCGGTCTTCTTCGGTGTGCTTCTGGTGGCCTGTCTGGGCGCGGTCGCCGGTTTCGGGCAGGCCCTGGGCAAGCTGTCCCTGGACGCGCTGATCCAGCGGGACGTGCCGGAGCTGGTGCGGACCTCGGCGTTCGCCCGTTCCGAGACGCTGTTGCAGATGGCCTGGGTGCTCGGTGGCGCGATCGGCATCGTGCTGCCGCTCAGCGGGGTGCTGGGCCTGTCGGTGGGCGCCGCGATCGTCGCCGCCGGCTGGCTGTCCACGGTCCGCGGTCTGCTCGTCTCGGCCCGGCGCGGCGGCAGCCCCCGTCCCCGCGTGGTGTGACCCGCCGCCCCACCAGTGCTGCGACACCGTGACGCCGAAGCGGCACTTCGTGCACTCCTCGCCCCAACGACCATTACTGTTCCGCTCGTTGGAGCGAATCGGGCATCCGCGACAGCACTGGCGGATCACTCGTCCGGGCGCACGCGCACCAGCACTCCGGGCGGCGGTGGCTCCCGGCCGGCCCGCGGGCGCCCCTCACACGTATCTCACGCACATCTCACACACCGAGGAGCGGCCCTCGTGAGCATTCAGTTCCTGATCACTTCGTTCGTCATCGTCGTGTCACCGGGAACAGGAGCCCTGTACACGATCGCGACCGGACTGTCCCGAGGCTTTCGGCAGAGCGTGGTGGCGGCCCTGGGCTGCACCCTCGGCATCGTTCCGCACCTGGCGGCCGCGATCGCCGGACTCGCGGCCATCCTGCACACCAGCGCGGTCGTCTTTCAGACCTTCAAGTACGCGGGCGTGGCCTACCTCCTGTACATGGCCTGGAACACGCTGCGGGAACGGGGCACGCTGAAGGTCGAGGACCCGCACGAAGGCGGCAGCACCTCGGCTGCCCGGATCACGGGAACCGCCGTCCTCATCAACGTCCTCAACCCCAAGCTCTCCATCTTCTTCCTCGCCTTCCTGCCCCAGTTCGTCCCCGCGGACTCGAAGACCTCCGTCCCGCGGATGCTGGAGCTCAGCGCTGTCTTCATGGCCATGACCTTCGTGGTCTTCGTCGTCTACGGGGCCTTCGCGGCAGCGGTCCGTGACCACGTGATCTCCCGCCCGAAGGTCCTCGCCTGGATGCGCCGGACCTTCGCCGCCGCCTTCGTGGGTCTGGGCGCCCAGCTGGCACTGACCAGGAATTGACCCCACGAACTCCGCACTCGGCCGCCGGTGTCTCACCGGCACCGCGTGGTGTGGCTTCTCTTCGGTGGCCTCACCCCGGACAATGTGCGGACCGCCGTCGCGGCAACCCGCCCCCGGGCGTCGCTGTGTCCTGTGGGGCGAGCAGGGCTCGTGGAGTGAAGGACCATGGGCTCGTCGCCGCGTTCGTCAAAGCCGCTTGCGCCCAGGTCCGGCCCTGGTCGGCCAGGGGCACAAGCACCGCGATCCGTCCATGGGGAGACCGCTCTGTGACTATTCGCCTGTACGACACCAGTGCCCGGCAGATCCGTGATTTCATCCCGCTGCGGCCGGGGTGTGTCTCGATCTACCTGTGTGGTGCCACCG